>NZ_JBFUEI010000024.1:0-1344 GCF_056404275.1 Pedococcus sp. P2_D9 | reverse complement strand
TGTAGGCATTCGGCTGATGGTTGACGGTTTTACGTCGGTTGATCCTTGACACTCCTTACGTCAGTTTGTCCTGCGGGTCTTGGTCAGTGCACCTCCCAAGGGTCGTTTGTTGCGGACGGGGCCGGTGCTGTCGCGTCGCACGGTGCGCAGCAGCTCGTTGCCGATCCAGAACTGGAGGGTGTCGGGGCCGACGTGGACGTCGCAGCGTTCACCGGCCCGGTGGCGTCCGACGGAGACCTGTTGCCAGGAGACGCACACGACGCCGACGGTGGAGACCTTCCGGGCGACCCATTCGGGGCCGTCTCGGTCGGGCTGGTCGCGCAGCGTCCTGCGGGTGGTGACGGTGAACCTCTCCGCCGGGGTGGCCATGTCCAGGGACTGGTGGGGCCGGTCCTGGTTGTAGGAGGCGACCCATTCGTCCATGGCTTGCTGGGCGGTGGCCTTTGAGGTGAACAGGGTCCCGGTGAGCAGTTCGGCGCGCAGGGTCCGGTGGAAGCGTTCGATCTTGCCGGTGGTGGTGGGTGAGCGGGGCTTGGTCAGCAGGTGCTCGATCCCGTTCTCGCGGCAGATCCGGTCGAACAGCACCTCGGTCGGTGGGTGGTTGAACCGGCCGGTGAAGACCTTGCCGTTGTCGGTCAGGATCTGTTCGGGCACCCCGTGGGTGGCCAGCGCCGCGGTAAACGCGTCACAGACCAGCTGGGTGCGTTCGCGGGCCATCAGGGCCGCGCACACGCAGAACCGGGAGTGGTCGTCGACCCCGGTCAGACACTTCAGCGTGGTCCCGTCCCGCAGGCCGATGCCACCCACGACGTCCATTTGCCACAGCTCCATCGGCTGGCCGCGCTCCCAGCGCTTCCACTCCTCGCGGCGCCGTCGCCGGGCCGTGGAGTCGATCAGGTTCGCCCGTCGTAACGCCCGGTACACCCCGGACTCGGAGACGCTGGTGTTCTTCCTGGCCAGTTCGAACACAATCCGGCGCGGACCCCAGCCCGGGTGCAGCCGGCGCAGCTCGAGCACCGCGACCTCCACCCCGGGATCCATCTGATGCGGACAGCTTCCGGGCCGATGGGACCGGTCGGCCARCTCCTCCAAACCGCCCAGCTCGTACCTGGCCAACCACTCGTGCAGGGTTTGCCGCGAGACCGACCAGGCGGCCGCGACCTCCTTCACCGTGCGGCCGTCACTGATGACCGCCAGAACCGCCTTGTACCGCTGCTCAGCCACGCTCATCTCCCTCATCAAGGGAGTGTCAAGGATCAGCCGAAGTAGGTGTCAACCATCAACCGAAACACTGTCAGGCATCAACCGAAGCCCAAACGTCAAGCATCAGGCGAAGTCGTACAY
>NZ_JBFUEI010000023.1:0-1670 GCF_056404275.1 Pedococcus sp. P2_D9 | reverse complement strand
ACCTGCAAGGGCTGCGGGCGACGCATCCGGATTGAGCTGGCCTCGGGGGTGCTGTGCAGGCCGTGCCAGATTCGCATCGAGCGGGCCCAGAAACGGGCCTGAGACGGCAGCGGAGCCGGACAGGGCCCCACGGAGTGGGATGTCCGGCCCGCGCCCTCTCGGGATGGTCTCTGGGGTGTCTAGATGCTCGTCTGGTGCTGCGGGACACGCCGTAGACAGCAACATCCCCCACGCCCTGCAGAGGGTGGGGGATGCTCCCGAGTGTCGAGTTCGGTAGTTGGAGGATACCCACAAGGGGTGACAACAGCGCCGGACCTCGATGAGGCTCGGCGTTTCTTTGTGTGGCACGCCGTCTCACCGGCAGGTGGGAGAACAACCGCACCCCTGACCAATCGAGTCGACCAGGGCACTCACGGCCACGACGTCTAGGCCGAACATGCGCACAGCGACACCTCCTGAGGGCGGGTCGCTATTCGTGGTGCGCGGGTGGGTTAGCGATGGTGGGTCTTACCCAGCCGGAGCGAAGCGGAGGCTGGGGGATAGCCCTGCCCGCTTGCGGTCCGATGTGCCATCCTGTGAGTGCCTGCCAGCGGATCCACGGCAAGCACCGGCCCCGGCCCGAGCCTCATCAACCGCTGCTCGGTACGGGGTTTCGGTGTGTCTGTGCACGCTGGGAAGTCGCCGTGATGTGGGTCTGGATCCGGCTGGGGGATTTCGTGCTGCGCTCTAGGGGTGCGTCGGCTGGTTGGTGCGACGTCGAGCTTCTGTGACCGGGCGGGTCTGCGATGGCGCCGCGTGCGGGTGGTGATCGCCTGGGGGCGTGCTGGGAATCGGCGAAGCGAGGGCCTCCCCCACCCGTCGAGGCGCAGTAGACGTCACGCGGCGCGGTCCGGCTGTCCGGAGCACGAGTGCGGGAGGTCGCTCCCTGCCGGACGCACAGGGCTTGTCCTATGTGCCACAACTGCACGTTTTGCTTTTTCGTGCTCACGGATCCTCGCGGGGTAGTGACTTTTCGCAACTTTGTTGGCAGGATGGGGGTATGGGTGGACGACAGACGAAGCGACAGCGCAGGGCGGCGGGGATCCAGCACGCTCGGGAGGTCTACACCGACGCTGAGCTAGGGATCCGGGCGGACCTCGATCGACAGGGTCGCCTGAAGGTGCAGTGGCACCCGGGTCGGGATGAGACGGTGGGGCTGATCAGTCTCGAGCGGCTACGGGGATTTCTCGACGCCGTGGAGGCGGAGCTGGTCCTGTCGCTGCGGGAGCAGGGCCTCTCATGGGACGAGCTCGGGTGGTGCTTGGGCCAGTCAGGCGAGGCTGTGAGACGGCGGCACTGGTCGGCGGATCTCGCGGTGAGCAGTGCTGGTGGCGGCGATGAGTAGCGGGCAGCAGTCCAAGCGATTTCGGCCGGCACTCGTGACCTGCAAGGGCTGCGGGCGACGCATCCGGATTGAGCTGGCCTCGGGGGTGCTGTGCAGGCCGTGCCAGATTCGCATCGAGCGGGCCCAGAAACGGGCCTGAGACGGCAGCGGAGCCGGACAGGGCCCCACGGAGTGGGATGTCCGGCCCGCGCCCTCTCGGGATGGTCTCTGGGGTGTCTAGATGCTCGTCTGGTGCTGCGGGACACGCCGTAGACAGCAACATCCCCCACGCCCTGCAGAGGGTGGG
>NZ_JBFUEI010000022.1:0-4658 GCF_056404275.1 Pedococcus sp. P2_D9 | reverse complement strand
GCGTAGAGCTCGGCGGCCTTGCGGTTGAAGTCCTCGCCCATCTCCTTGGCGTAGCCGGTGGCCGAGGGGCCTTCGTCGTCCACCGCGATG
Source organism: Pedococcus sp. P2_D9 (assembly GCF_056404275.1). Taxonomy (NCBI): domain Bacteria; kingdom Bacillati; phylum Actinomycetota; class Actinomycetes; order Micrococcales; family Intrasporangiaceae; genus Pedococcus; species Pedococcus sp. P2_D9. The sequence continues at coordinate 4,568 of NZ_JBFUEI010000022.1, read as the reverse complement.
CGCAGGAACTCCGCACCCATCGACTCGACCTGCTCACCGACCTCGGACCTCGCGTCGAAGGCGCGGACGATCGCGCCCAGGCTGCTGGCCGTGCCGATCGCTGCCAGGCCCGCGACCCCGGCACCCACGACCAGCACCTTGGCAGGCGGGACCTTGCCGGCCGCGGTGACCTGACCGGTGAAGAGCGAGCCGAACTCGTGGGCTGCCTCGATCACGGCGCGGTAGCCGCCGATGTTGGCCATCGACGAGAGCACGTCGAGCGACTGGGCACGCGAGATGCGGGGCACCGCATCCATCGCGAGCGCCGTCACCCCAGCGGCCGTCAGCTTGTCGACGAGCTCCGGGTTGAGCGCCGGCGAGATGAGCGAGGCGAACAGCGAACCGGCCCGCAGCCGGCCGATCTCCTCGTCGGTGGGTCCGTTGATCTTGAGCACGACATCGCTCGTCCAGGCGTCGGTGCCCTGGACGACAGAAGCCCCGGCCGCGGCATACGCGTCATCGGAGAACGMCGAGCGGGCGCCGGCGCCCGCCTCGACGACCACGTCGTACCCGAGGCCGACCAGCTGCCCCACGGTCTTGGGCGTGGCGGCGACCCGGGTCTCGCCCGGCTTGGACTCTGCTGGAACACCGATCCGCACTACTCCTCCGAAGCCGGGGCGTGGCAGGTGCGGTTGGCGACGAGGGTCTCAAAATTGTCACTCAAGGGAGTGGGCATCGCTGGGGAGGCGACCGGGCCCTTGAGGTTCTCAGCACCCAGGTCCTCGCCAGGACTGAAGTCAGCAGAACGGCACCCGTCACTGTGAGCGCCACGGGACCAGAGGCCCCGGGCACGTCGCTTCGCGAGGATCGGTGTAAAACGCCCGAGAACGGGCTGCAGTCTCTGCGCGGCTGCGTGAGTGGTCATACGAGCGTCCCAACTCAGCCGTAGTCCCGATGACCCGTTCACATCGAGATCCCGCCATCAACGGGCAACACCGCGCCGGTGACATACGCGGCCTCACCGCCCACATAGACCTTCAGTACCTGATCCCTGTCCTCACCGGTCATTTTCCAGAGCAGTTTGTCGCGCAGAAGGCCAGCATCGTTGACCACAACGTCGGGTCGGCCCGTTTCGGCGATTATTCTGGCTACGGCGGCTTCGACGTCCTCGGTCTCGCTGACGTCGCAGCACAGGCTCCGGGCCCCCCTGGCAGCGGCAGCCTTCTCGACCTCGTCTCCGTCATGGTCGACCAAGTACACAGCTGCACGGCTGGCCCGGAAGTGGCCGCCCAGTTCTCGACCGATGCCGCGTGCCGCACCGGTGACGATGACGGTCTGTGCGCAGAAGTCAAGGCCCAGGTTGTTCATCAGGAAAGTCTCTCTAGGATCATGGCCATCCCTTGACCGCCACCGACACACATAGTTTCGAGGGCGAACTGCTTGTCGTGGAATTGCATAGAGTTAATGAGCGTCGTGGCGATGCGGGCGCCCGTCATCCCGAAAGGATGGCCAAGAGCAATCGCCCCCCCGTTTATGTTCAAGCGGTCCTCTTCAATCCCGAGTTCGCGGGCCGAGGGGAGAACCTGGGCCGCGAAAGCCTCGTTCATCTCGACGAGGTCTATGTCGCCGATGGTCATACCGGCGCGGGAGAGCGCTTGGCGGGAGGCTTGGACCGGCCCCAGCCCCATCACCTCGGGAGAAAGCCCTGAGACTCCCGTCGACACGACACGGGCCAGCGGCGTAATGCCTAATTGCTTGGCGCGTACATCACTCATCACCACAAGAGCTGCTGCTCCGTCGTTGAGTGAGCAACAGTTGCCTGCGGTCACCGTGCCATTGGTGCGGAACACAGGCTCAAGCGCCGCGAGGGCCTCGATGGTCACACCTGCTCGCGGGCCGTCATCCATCGTGACGAGCGTGCCGTCGGCGAGGCCAACTGGGGTGATTTCTCGTTCCCAGAAGCCATTGGTGATGGCCTTCTCGGCGAGATTCTGACTGCGGACTGCAAAAGCATCCTGGTCGGCTCGAGTAACACCCATGGAGCTCGCCACATTCTCCGCCGTCTGGCCCATGGTGATGTAGATGTCGGGTAGTACTCCGTGGCGCCGCAGGTCCGCCCACTGACCACCCTCAACCAGCTCACTCGTACGACGCTGGGCCGCCTCAAACCTAGGGTTGAAGGTGCCAGGCATGTAGTCCGCCTGTCCGTTCACGAAACGGCTGACGGTTTCCACGCCTACGGAAATGAAGACGTCGCCTTCACCCGCGCGAATCGCGTGCATCGCCATCCGAGTGGTCTGCAGGCTCGAGGAACAGTAGCGGTTGACCGTCGTGCCTGCGACGTCGGGCATTCCCGCAAGCACAGAGACAACACGGGCCATGTTGTAGCCCGATTCGCCCGCCGGTTGGGCGCAGCCCAGCATCAGGTCGTCTACGGTGGTCGGATCGAGCTCAGGGATCTTATCGAGTGCGGCTTTGACCATGTCGGCGGCAAGGTCGTCCGGACGCACATCGCGCAAAGACCCCTTACGGGCACGGCCAATCGGGGACCTAGCGGCAGCGACAATGACAGCTTCAGTCATGGCAATTTCCTTGGTCGTGGTTGTCGGGTCAGAGGCCGAGATCGCGGCCGATCAGTTCCTTCATGATTTCGTTCGTACCAGCCCAGATCTTGGTAACGCGGGCATCTCGCCAGGCTCGGGCCACGCGGTATTCGTTCATGAATCCATAGCCGCCGTAGAGCTGCACGCAGTGGTCCAATACTTGGTTCTGCACCTCCGCCGACCACCACTTGGCTTTGGCGGCATCGGTGGGACTCAGGTCGCCTGAGGCATGCGCAGCTACGCACTGGTCGATGTAGGCGCGTGTGACGTCGATCCGGGTGGCGAGTTCCGCGAGCAGGAACCTGTTGTGTTGGAAAGCGCCTATCGACTGTCCGAACGCCTTCCGGTCCTTGCAGTACTGAATCGTCTCGGAGAGGATCTGCGCCGCATGTGTCAGGTTGGTGACCGCGGCCGAGAGACGCTCCTGAGGCAGGAACGTCATCATGTGGATGAATCCCCGGTCGAGCTCGCCGATTATGTTTGCCGAGGAGACACGTACGTCGTCGAATGACAACTCTGCGGTGTCGGACTCGTCCTGACCCACCTTGTCCAAACGCCGGCCTCGGGTGAAGCCCGGTGTCGTGGTCTCGACCGCGAACAGCGTGATTCCCTTGGACTTCCCTTTCGGGCTAGTACGAGCGGCCACAATCACCAAGTCAGCGGAGTGACCGTTGGTGATGAAGGTCTTTGAGCCGTTGAGGATCCAATCGCCACCCTCAGACACCGCGGTGGTCTTGAGGTTGGCCAGGTCCGACCCACCGGAGGGCTCGGTCATCGCGATGGCGGTCAGCAGCTCGCCGGTGCAGAACCTCGGCAGCCACCGTTCGCGCTGCTCGGGGGTGGTCAGATGCACGAGGTAAGGCGCCACGATGTCAGTGTGAATGCCAACGCAGGATGCGAGTGCCATATTCACCTTGGCCAACTCTTCGGTGAGGACAGCGTTGAACCGGAAGTCGCCGGCCTGCGAACCGCCATAGGACTCAGGGATCGCGAGTCCCAGGAGTCCCTGCTTCCCGGCCTCGATCCAAAAGTCGCGAGGCAAGCCCCTGTCTGCGACGTACGCCGCCAGATGAGGCTCCACCTGGCGCTTCAAGAAGCCTCGCACCGAAGCTCGGAACGCCTCGTGATCATCGTTGTAGAGGGTACGTCGCATGTCGACTCCAGTGACTAAGCGCTCGCTTTTTTTCTAAGCGCTCGCTTATGAAAGCGCAGCCGGCCAAGCCGTGTCAATACCGCCCCAGAAGAGGATGCGCATCGTCGGCCGGTTCTGCCAGAGGCGTCACCGCCTCCTCCGCTTGCCGGGGCTCCCGGGCCTCGCCCCTAGCGCTGCCACGGACCATCACACTGGGACGCGTGGCTCGAGCGGGCTCCACCACGCTCGTGCCGGAACATGAGAGTGTCTTTGCATCGGCCGCCCACCCCGAGGCGCGAGTCAACGCTGGGTGAGCACGAGGAAATCAGCGGCCGTCCCCAAGGGGCGGCGCGAACCGGTCCAGACCGCCCTGATGGGGCGATGAAGGTCGATTCCCACCACCGGAACGACGGCCAGGTGACCGGCGGCGACGGTATCCCTGACGGCAAGCTTGCTGAGGACGGCGGGAGCGGTCCCGGCCATGGCGGCGACGCGTACTGCGGTGTTGCTTGCCAGCGACTGGGCAGGTTCAACGGGTTCCTGGCCGGCTGCCCGGCAGGCGTCCAGGAACGTGCGGCGCGTGCCAGAGCCTTCCTCACGGTGCACGAGCGGGGTACTCGCCAGCTCAGCCGCCGGCACCGGCTTCCTGCGACCTGTCCACGGGTGGCCCGGAGCCACGACCACGAGCAGCTCATCACTTCGCAGACTGGCGGTGTGCAGGTCCCGGACCGCTTGGGTGGTCTCGATGAACCCCAGGTCATGCTGCCCGGAGCGGACCTGCTCGACCACCTGCTCGGAGTTCAGGACCGAGAGGTTCACCACCACGCTGGGGTGATCGCGCCGGAACTCGCCGA
>NZ_JBFUEI010000021.1:0-10176 GCF_056404275.1 Pedococcus sp. P2_D9 | reverse complement strand
AGGGCGGCGAGCAACTGGGCGCTGTCGAGTGCGGCGGCCACGGGGTCCTCCTCGTTGACGAGCGCGCAGGTCGCGCCCACCCCTGCTTACACCCTCCGAGCTCGCCGATACACAGTTGTGAGCAGGCCGTGATGGCCGAACGCCCAAATTCGTCAGTCGGTGGACGGCGGGACGAGCGCCTGGCAGCTTTAGATCGATGCGGGCGAAGTCGTCGGACGTCGCGTTGAGCGCTTCCACGGGCATGCCAGCTGCACACGCCAACGTCGCCTCGGCAGGGAAGGACGCACGCGGCGGTTAGACGCACGTCGTCGTCGTGCAGCCTTGGGGCTTGGAACGCTTCCTGAAGTGCCGTACCCATGGGGCAGCGCCGCTTCCGCCGAGCGGGTACGACCGGCCTCTGTTACGTTCCGATGATGGTCAATGTCGTTGATGTGATTGAGAACCCGGTCACCGGGGAACGGATCACGTTCGTGCGGACGAGCGAACAGACCGGTGGTGCGCTCGCGGAGCTGGACCTCGAGTTGAGCCCCACGGCCTTCTTGGCAGCGGAGCACATCCATCGTTCGCAGGAAGAGAAGTTTCACGTCCTTGAGGGCCGCATCCTGCTGCGGTGTCGCGGTGAAGAGTCGCTGAGCGGCCCAGGGGACACCGTGGTCGTGCCTGCGGGCGCCCCGCACGCGTGGGCGCCGCACGGCGGCGCGGCGGCCAGAGTGCGCATCACCTTCACTCCAGGGGCCGGCATCGAGCAGTTCTTCGATGAGTTCTTCCGTCTCGCCCGCGAAGGTCGGGTCAACGCCAGGGGGATGCCCTCGCTCCCGATCACCGCTCGACTGGGTCTCGCTCACGACATGTACCTGGCCGGTCCGCCCGTGCCCCTTCAACGCACTGTCTTTCGGGTGCTAGCAACGACGGACAGGCTGCTTCACCGTTCTGGCTCCTGAGCGGCCAGAACGCGGCGGAAAGGCGCAACCCCTGGATCGCAGCAAAAGGGTGCCTTGCGTTGAACACCTTCAGGAAGTCGGGTAGACGATCGACGGAAGGTGACTGCGCGTTGCCAACGCGGCAGCATCCTGCTTGAAGGCGCTGGATCGGCCGCGCAGGTTCAGGTCCGGCAACATCATCGCCGTGCCCACTGCTCTCTCGTAATCTCGAACCGGAAGCCACCACGCTCCGCGCCCTCGACGCCCTGCATGTCGTCGGGCGTGGGGATCGACTCGACGACCGACATGCCGACCTTCTCCATCACTCGCTGTGAGGAGACGTTCAGCGCCATGGTCTCGCCCCAGATGGTGCTGACATCCAGCTCCGAGAAGCCTTTGTCCACAAGGGCATTCGAGCCCTCGGTCGCGTACCCCTTCCCCCATGCGTCCCGGCGGAGCCTGTAGCCGAGCTCGACCTCGTCCAGCGGACCGGTGCGCTGCGGGCGCAGGCAGAACCAACCGATGAAGGCGCCGGTCTCCTTCTCGTAGGCCGCGAACAGGCCGAACCGACCGTTCCACCGCTCATACGCGGCGAGGAGGCTAGGGATGACCTCGTCACGAACGACGTCGTCCGACAGCGACGGCTCGCCACCGGTGAGGTACCGCATCACTGCCGGGTCACTGTCCAGCTCGATCAGCAGGTCCGCGTCCTGCGCTGTGAACTGGCGCAGCACCAGGCGCTCGCTCTCGAGGTAGTCGCTCATGCTGGAAGCATGCCCAGGGCGATCCGCATCGCCAAACGAGTTTCGGTCGGGCCGGCCCTTCCCCGGTCCCTCGCAGGTAATGGCTGGAGCTATCGGGCACTGGTTCGCGGCGGAATGACGCATCCCACCGGTGGAGGCTTCTCCGCATTTCTCCTGTTCGCCTTCGGCTACCGGTTCTTTGACGGACTAGGGAACCGCGTCGCGCTGGGGTGAGGGATAGCGGTCGCCTGCTGCGTCATCAACTGACTCGAGCCAGGAAAAGGGTCACTCCTGGGGTCGTGAGCGTGCATCCCCTGGGGCAGTATCTGCGCACCTCGGCGGCCACGATGCCGTGCTCTACGACATGCAGGTTCGTGCCGCACTCGGGGCACGGCGTCACAGTGACTCGCACATGGTTGGGCATGTGCACGAAGCTACTTCGTAGGCGGGACAGAAGCCCCCCATAGATGCAGTAGCCCGTCCCCACACCATCTGACATAGACCGTGCCCACGACGACTAGGCAGACACGTAGGCCCGGGGACCGAAGCTCTCTGTGATGGAAAGTCGCAAGGAACTGCCCGACACAGCTGTGAAGCCGGCTCAAACAGCCCGAGAAGGTTCCACCGTTCGGATGAGTCCGTGTCAGCTAGATAGACGATGAGCTATCACCCGAACGGCCTGTATATTTGGGGCAATCGGGACAGTGAGGGATCTGGCTTTACCAAGCCTTTACGCGATGATGACTGCTTCTTGACCAGGCACTAGTGTTCGAGATGTGCCCGCAGGACGATCTTGGGGAAGGTCGCCTCGGGGCCAAACAGGGGGTAGGGCTTTGGCTGGTCTGGTCGCTGCAGGGGGATCGCGACCAGACCAGCCAAAACCCGAAATGGGGAAGATCCGCAGCCGCTGAAGGTCTGGCGAGGGACATGCGAGTCCATGTCACCTCCCCGCCAAGTGGGCTTGGGCACCGGATCGCGGAATGCTAGGACGGTGACTTCAAAGTCGTCCACGGACGCCTCGGCGCCGCTCCAGTCTGGCGCGCAACCATCCGTGTGGCTGAAGCACAGTTTCGCCTTGGCAGGCCTGGCGTAAACTGAACCGGCGGACATGCGCGGGCCGCGGTCGAGCTGGCTGGATCGTGGGGAGGGCCGATGGCGGACAACTTGTTTGAGGGATTCTTCATCGTCGCGTTCGCGGTCGGAGTCGTGTCGTTTCTGTGGTTGGCGATTGCCGGAGTGGTGTCGCGCCACCGCGATCACCGGACGGCAGAGGAGCGGTGGGCTGACGATCACGGGGACGAAGACCCCGACAAGGTGAAGCTGTATGGCGGGCCGAGCTGGACTGGTCCTGGTCCAGGCTTCTGATCTCTGACGGCAACCAGGCCTCTGGCAGGTTTCTGGGTGAAGCCATGTCGGTGATGAGGCCGCCGTCGGGGGTGGGTCGCTCAGTCGTAGTGCTGCAGGGTCGGCCACAGGGCGGCCCACCCGGTGGAAGGGACTCGGCATAGGGCGACCACGCTGCCCTGCTCCTCGTTGTCGACCCCGACACCGTTGTCCATGGTGCCCATCCACTGACAGTCGTCGAAATGCCTGTTCAGGTCCGCGAAGTCCTCGGTCCAGGCGAGCACGACGTCACGGTTGTGGGGCGGCGGCCCTTCGAAGTACAACTCGTTCTGACCGCTGAAGACAGGGGGCAGGTCGCGCCCGTATCGCGCGACGGCTCCTGCCTCACCGTAGTTGCCGGTGAAGACCACCACTCTGGGGCGCTGCCCGGTCGGGATCCGCTGATAGGCGGCACGCAACGTGTCGACGTATGCCGGCCAGCCGACTTGGTCGCCGATCGTCGGGTTCAGTGCGGCTTGGACGCTGACGTGTGACAAGGGTAGGAGCGGCAGCGCGATGAACGCGTTCACGGTGCCGTTGAGGGCGACCGCAGCGACGAGCAGCCAGGTGGGGCCTCGGTCAGTCGCCCAGCCGGCGGCCAGGACGAACGCAAGCAGCCCGAAGGCGTAGTAGATCTGCCCCCCGGCCAAGAAGGTGACGGCCAGCGCGACCAAGGTAGCCAGCGCTAGGCCACGCAGCGGCCTCCAGGCGGAACGGCGCAGCAAGGAAACGAAGCCGAGGACTACGACCCCGAACAGGGGTGGCCCGATCAGCAGAACCTGGTAGGGGATCAGCTGTGCTCGGACGTCGCTGGCGTTGTTGTGGTTCAGCGCGCGAGCCATGGTCAGCTGCGGGAAGTGATGGGTCGCCTGGTAGAGCAGTGTGGGCGCGGCCAGCACAAGGGCGATGACCACTCCGGCGAGGAGATGGTGTGAGCTGAGGACCGACCGTGGTCCCAGACCCAGGATTCCGGCCGCCAGGGATAGCAGCAGGATCGCGACGAGCAGCTTGTTGTCGGCTGCGACGCCGAGGACGGCTCCCGCAGCGAGCCACCACCGGGAGTCGCGCAGCAGCGCGCGAGTCACCGCCAGCAGTGCGGCCGCCCAGAGGGTGAGGTCGATGGTGCCGGTGACGAAGTAGTGGCCGCCCAACAACGGCAGCGCAGTGGAGGCGTAGCCCCAGGCGGCCAGCCCCTGAGCGCGGCGACTTCCGCCGAGCTCACGCGCGGTCAGGGCCGCCAGCACGACACCTACGGCGGTGACAAGTGGCGCCAGTGCCCGCAACCCGAAGACCGTGTCACCAAACAGGCGGATCGACACTTTCGCCAACAGCGGAGTGAGGAACGGCTGGTCTACGTAGCCCCATCGCGGGGGCAGCATCCGGAAGTACAGCTCGTCGCGGTGGTAGCCGTATCGCGACAGGGTGGCGTAGAGCAGGGCGCAGACAACGGCTACCGCCGCCGCGATCCAGCGCCATGGTGGGGGCGTCAGGTCGGTGACGATCGCATCACCGCCGCCGTCTGCCGACCGTGCCCCACCCGACCAGGACGTCATAGCCATACTCGCCTCGCCGCCTAACGGGTTTCCGGCGCAGAGCCTAACCGGCACAACCGAGTCCTGCGTCGTCCGGACGCGCCGAGCTCACGCTCCCCACGGCGATAGCTCGCCGACGGGCGGCCAGGGCCGCCGGATACCCCTCCTCCACCAAGCCGTCCCGGCGCTCAAGCTGATGCTCACCCGACGGTCAGCGAATGCCTGTGTCGCAGGAAATGTCGACCTTCGAATACGCACCGGCCCCGACTCGCGCGTCCTTCCGCTCGCAGGACATGCCGGCGTCGGCTGTGACGACGTACTTCCCCGGTGCCACGGCGACGCGGTAGTTGCCGTCCGCGTCGGTCGTGGTGCGCGCCACCACTTCGCCACCGGCATACGAGTCGCCGGGCCGCTGCTTGGCAACGGTGACCTTCGAGCCTGCGGCCGGCTTGTCTTCGCATGGGTCACCCTCGGTCTCGACGGGGCACTGAGGCCCCAGGTGGACGCGGCCAATAACGCCCGACTGGTCGAGAGTCGTCCCAGAGCTATGGTCGCCGCAGCCGGCGAGAAGCAACCCGGTTAGGGCAACGGTGAGTACTCCACCTACGCGCACGTCGATGAGACGTTCAAGCGCGCACTGACGCTCCACGAACGAGGTCCGTGCCGGCGACAAACCGCGGGGCGCCTCAACAATGCAGGCGAGCGAATGCGGGCGGATTGACGCACCCCCGCCGGTGGCGACGACGTACCCAGTCGCGATCACGGATACTCGGACGTATGGCCCCCTGTAACCCTGTGCTCCGGCCGTTCACTCACCACGGCCAGGGCCGGTAGCAGAGTGGACGTTCGCGTCGGGCTGTGTGGGTGGACGGTCTCCCAGTCGTCGTATGCGCGTCGCTTCCCCGTGGTCGAGGTGCAGCACACGTTCTACGATCCGCCAGCGGACGCCGTGCTGACGCGCTGGCGGAGCGAGGTGCCGGCCAGTTCCGAGTTCACCATGAAGGCATGGCAGGTCGTGACCCACGAGTCCAACAGCCCCACCTACCGACGACTCAAGAAGCCTCTGCCGGACAGCGCACGCGATCAGGTCGGCGGCTTCCGGACCACGCCCCAGGTTCTCGCGGGCTGGCAGCGCACCCTCGAATGCGCCCGGATCCTGCGAGCCACTGCCGTGCTGCTGCAGTGCCCGAAGAGCTTTAACCCGACGACCGAGAACGTCGCCCGGTTGCGGACCTTCATGGGGCAGGTCGAGCGGCCAGCGGGGCGGCTGCTCTGGGAGCCGCGGGGTGAGTGGCCCACGAACTTGCTCATCGAGCTGTGCGCCGAGCTGGACCTGGTGCACGTCGTCGACCCCATGCAGAGCGAGACCGTGACGCCAGAGCAGACCTACTACCGGCTGCATGGGACCACGGGCTGGCGGCACGTGCATACCGATGACGAGCTGCGCCGGCTGCGCGACCTGGTCGAGGGCCGGCCCTCGCCGTACGTGATGTTCAACAACATCCCCCGCGCAGGCGACGCCGACCGGTTCATCAGCCTGCTTCGTCATCAGGGTGCGTGACCGCGGCAGGTTGGCCAGAGGCGGACCGCGTCAGTGCAGCGGCAGAGGCGGCTCGGCCCACCATGGGCGCTCGTCGTGGTTGATCCGAACGACCCACTTGACCCAGTGGAAGCCGCGGCGACCAGGGACCACCAGGCGGACCGGCGACCCGTGGGCTGGGGAGAGACTTTCGCCGCTGATGCCGGTTGCCAACAGGAGCTTGTCGGTCAACGGAAGCCGTCGCGAGTATCCCGTCGCGCTGGTCACCTCGACGGTTCCCTTGGCCTCCGGTGGCAGCAGTCGGCTCAGGCGCACACCCGACCACTCCTGCTCGGTCCACCACCCGCCCGTGCAGTCCAGGACCCCCACCTGCCGGTCGTCCCACTGGGCGAGCTCAGCCAGTGACCAGTCTCGCGACGAGCCGCCCGTCGCCACGGTCAACCGCCAGCGCGCTGCGTCGAGAGTGGGCACCTGGTCGAACAGCCACGACGTGGCAGGGATCGCGGTGACTGCGGACGAGGTGAGCTGGAACGACCCGGTCGGACGACGTATGCCGGGCTGCGCCGTGAGCGCGCCGGTCGCCTGGACGCTCGCCTCGAGCGCGGCTGCCACGGAGGTCAGCACGGTCAGTCGCACGAACGAGCGACGCGACAGGTCAGTCCGGCGCGGGCGGACCCGGCGCTGCCGCGCGTGAGCAACCGTGAGGACCCCGGCCAGGACGCCGGCACCCACATGCACCTGCATGGTCGTCAGGGGCGAGCTGGCGAACAACACGCCGGCCACGTGGGCGACTCCCGTGATCAGGGCGAGCAGCACGCCGAACCACAGAACTATCGACGTGACCCGCCCACGCCGCCCCGGCCGCCGTAGCCCTCTTCGGACGACCATCGACTTCCATGGCACGAGCACTACCACCAGGAGCGCGACGACTCCGTGGATGATGGCGACCGGCCAAACCGGCCCACTGCCCAGCACGAACATCATGAACCCGGTCGCGACCGCCAACGGGACCGCGACGAGCAGGGTCAGGTTGGCCAGTCGACTGCTCATCGGCGTCGGGCCGGGCCCTTCCACTTGAAGTGGACGAAAATTCGGCCGTGGTTGTCCGCGTCCTTCTCGACCCGGTGATAGAGAGCGCGGATCTCCTTCTGGTCGAGGAAGCGCAGCACCCGCTTCTTCAGCGCCCCAGACCCCTTGCCCGGGATGATCTCCACCAGGGGAGCCTTCTTCGCCACGGCTTCGTCCATGACGGCACGCAAGGCGCGGTCGATGTCCGTGCCGCGGTTGTAGATGGCATGCAGGTCGAGCGAAAGCTTCACCCTGCCATCCTGCACCCGACCCTCGCGGTCGACACCATCCCCGGCTGCCCGACCCCTTCTGATGAGCGATCCGCAGATGCCCGCCTCGCGGCGGCAAGTCGCGCGTTGGTAACTCAGGGTCGCGACGGCGTGGTGTTGGGCCAGACGTCCATGGTCGACAGGAAGGACTCGAGGAGCTTGCGGGCGCCGCCGTACGGCCTGACGGAGTTGTCCCACTCGGGGCGCCACACCGCGACGATGGTCATCGCATCGGCGGGGTAGTTTCCGCCGCTGAAGAACGCCTGGACGTTGTCCTTGAAGGGGACCAGCAGTCCCGGGTGGCAGTCCCGCTTCTCGACGCACAGCTCGACGGCCCGGTCGGCGATCCCGTTGCAGGGCGAGTTGCCTGACTTCTTGCAGAAGTCCTCGGCAAACGCCACCAGGTAGGCAGTGGACTCCTCTTTGGTGTCGGGGTCGATCGGTGCGGCCCAGGCACTGACGCGGACGTCGCCCTCGGGTGAGTCCTGGGGAGCCAAGAGGTGGTCCTGCGCGGAGCCTTTCCAGTCCTTGACGTTGGCCTGCCAGGTCCACTTCCGGGTCGCCGCGTACGGGATCCATTCCGAGGGGTAGCGGATGGTCAGGTCGTACACGCTCGACCTGAACGTCAGCATGGACGGCATCGTGAGGGACGGCTGTGGGGCCGGTGTCGTGTTGGCCGGTTCGGGCGCGCTCGTGTCGCGTCCACCGACAAGGGCGGTCGCGGTCACGAGGACCAGGGCGGCTGCCGCGGTGGCGGCCACGGAGGCCACACGGATCCGGTGCGCGCGGGCAGTCGAGCGCACCGCCGCGACGTCGACCTGCGGCGCGACGACCTCGTTCGCGATGTGCTGCATCGCCTGGGTCAGACGCTGGTCCAAGGTCATGACATCGCCTCCTTCGCTGGTCGGGCTGACTGACGGGCGGGCTCGCCCAGCAAGGCAGCCAGCCGCCGGGCCGCAGCGTGACTGTGGCTCTTGACCGTGCCTGGGGCCATGGCCAGGGTCTCGGCGATGTCCGCCTCGCTCAGGTCCTCGTAGTACCGCAATACCGTCACGGCCCGCTGTCGCGGAGGCAGGCTCAGCACCGCCCGCCAGACCCATTCATGCTCCGCCACCTCGTCCACGCGGTCCCCCCACCACGGCTCATCTCGCGGCATCAGCGGCGCCTCGTGAGACGAGCGCATGCGCCACCACGAAATGGCCTGGTTCACAAGGATCTTCCGGGCGTAGGCGACCGGCCGTTCCATCGCATCGACCTTCGACCACCGCTGGTAGACCCGGACCAGGGTCGTCTGCAGGAGGTCCTCGGCGCGGTGGTAATCCCCGGTCATCAGATACGCGGTGCGGAACAACGTCGTGCTGTGAACACGCACGAAGTCGGCGAACCGGTCCTCTTCGCTATGCCGCATCACCCCTCCTCGAGGAAGGACCAGCTGAGTGGACCTTCTACCACCTCAACGCCGCGATGGAGCCGCCAGGTTCAGTCGTCAGAACCGCGAATTGATGCCGATGCCTCGCTCGGCGTCGCGGCGTCGTACGGGTACATCAGCCACAGCGCCTCATCCATGCATTTGGCGAGCGTAGCGACAAAAGCGCAGGTCACAGCCCAAGGCCGCATGCGGCGACCAGCGGTACGGGGAACGCTTTCAACCCCCCCATGCGCCCCCGGGCTGATCGCGGCCGTAAGCGGGCATTTCCGCCTACGAGCTCGGCGTCACCCGCGGCGTAAAGACGCACGTCCGCACTGCGGCATGAGCGGGTATCGGCGAGGCTGAGGCCAAACGCGATTGGGGAAGTGATGACGAGGAAACCAACTCTGTTCCTGACCGTGGGGCTACCAGGCACCGGGAAGACCACTGAGGCACGGCGCATCGAGCTCGAGGAGAAGGCTCTTCGTCTCACCAAAGACGAGTGGGTGAAGGCCCTCTACGGGCTCGCGAACCCGCCAGCGGCCTCTGACGTGATCGAAGGACGGCTCATCGGGATCGGGCTGCGCGCCCTCGGTCTCGGTACCAATGTCGTCATCGACTTCGGCCTCTGGGGTCGAGATGAGCGCTCTGCTCTACGTAAGGCGGCAGCCGACGTCGGTGCAGCGGTAGAGATGCGCTACTTCGAGCTCACGCCGGCCGAGCAGCGGCAACGACTTGACCGACGCCAAGACGAAGAGCCGCAAGAGACGTGGGACATGTCCGATCAGGAACTCGCCACATGGGCCACCATCATCAGCATCCCGACGCCCGGGGAACTAGACGGCAGCGAACCTGTTGACGACCCACCGGCAGGGTTTGCGACCTGGGACGAGTGGCGTAGGCATCGCTGGCCCCCGTCGATTCCCTAGCACCACATTCCAAGCTGCAGCCCATCGGCATGATCGATGCCGAGAAGGGGAAAGGACCCCACTCCGAGGGCCTGGGCGACATGCATGGACGCCATTGACCGTGGTTGCTCTGAGCACCCACAGCGACACTAGGCCCCCTGGCGGGCCGCCAGCTTCGCCGCGCGCTCGTCGCGGCGGGCGACGAACCGGCCGGCCTCCTCATCGAGGGAGGCGACGGCGGCCGCGAGCTCCTCCCGGGCCTGCTCACCCGCGGCGTCCAGGCCCTCAAGGTCCCAGACGCCCCACTGACGCAGCATCGGGGCCACGATGTCGTCGTGGTGGATGCGCAGGTCGTAGATGCCAGCCATGGCCATCTGCACGGCTTTGCGTCCGAACCCGGGGATT
>NZ_JBFUEI010000020.1:0-18229 GCF_056404275.1 Pedococcus sp. P2_D9 | reverse complement strand
CGCCTGGCCAGTCCCGATCGCGTTGGTCGCGGACACCGTGAACGTGTACGCCGTGCCGTTGGTCAACCCGGTCACCGTGGTCGTCGTCGCCGGCGGGCTCCCGTTCACCGTGACGGGCGTCTGGGCGGTCGTCCCGACATAGGGGGTGACCGTGTAGCCCGTGATGGCACTGCCACCGTTCGCCGGGGCAGTCCAGCTGACCGACGCCGAGGCGTTGCCTGCGGTCGCCGTCACCCCAGTGGGTGCAGCAGGAGCCATGGCACCCGTTGGTGTGACTGCGTTCGATGCGGCCGATGCAGGGCCGGTGCCGATGGCATTGGTCGCGGACACCGTGAACGTGTACGCCGTGCCGTTGGTCAACCCGGTCACCGTGGTCGTCGTCGCGGGCGGGCTGCCGTTCACCGTGACAGGGGCTTGGGCGGTGGTTCCGATGTACGGGGTCACCGTGTAACGCGTGATCCCGCTGCCGCCGTTCGCCGGCGCCGTCCAGCTCACCGTCGCAGACCCACTGCCTGCTGCAGCGGTCACGGCGCCAGGTGCGGCCGGAGCAGTCGCGGCGGTGTTCGTGAACATCACGTCCACCCAGTAGTTCTCCGAGCGGTACGTGTTGGTGGGGAAGGTGGAGGTCGTCGAGTAGATGTACACACCGTTGGCTCCACTGACACCGTCCTGCAGTGCGTGGAGGGGCCCGCGGTCCACACCTGATGCAGCGAAGAAGTCGTCCTCTCCGGGGTAGTGACCGTTGGGGGCGAGGTACGACGCGACGTAGACGGTGCCGGCCGTGACCGTGACGGGATTGGCAAAGGTGGCCTGCTGCCACCCGGACGCCGTCTCGCCCGTGAAGGTCACGGATGCCAGGTTCGTCCCCGCCGAGGTCCACAGGGAACCGACGTGGGTGCCAGTGTTGCTGGTGGCCTTGTAGAACCGAAGGCCCGTGATCTGCCCGTTCACGTCAGCCTTGAACTTGACGCCGACCGATATCGAGCTCGGGTCGTTGTCATCCGGAGCCGTCGGCGCCGCCGACGCCGGCCAGATCGTGCAGGGGCTGCACACCAGCGGGACAGGAGTGGCTGCGTTCGATGGCGCTGATGCGGGGCCGGCGCCAACTGCGTTGGTTGCCGAGACCGTGAACGTGTAGGTCGTGCCGTTGGTGAGTCCTTCGACGGTGGCGTTCGAGTCTCCGCCTGTTCCACTCACCGTCGTGGGTGTCTGCGCGGCTGAGCCGACGTACGGGGTGATCGTGTAGGCGGTGATCGCGCTGCCGCCGTCCGACGGGACGTTCCAGGCCACCTTGACAGTCCCATCACCAGCTGTCGCCGTGACGGCCGTCGGCGCACCCGGCACTGTTGCCGGCCCGGTGTTCGGGCTGAACATCACGTCGACCCAGTAGTTCCGAGCGCCGGTGCTTGCCGAGGGGAACGCGCTGCTGGTGGTGTTGCGGGACACGCCGTTTGTGGTGCTCCCGGAGTCCCGTAGAGCGTGCAGCGGTGGGCTGTCGAGTCGACTGTAGGAGTACGGGTCAGGCGAAGGGTTCGGGTACATGTAGCTGTCGTCCTGGGCGGTGTGCCCGCCAGGTGCAAAGTAGCTCGCCACGTAGGTGCTGTTGGCATTGATCTGAACGGGCGTCGCAAACGTGACCTGCTGCCAGCCCGACGCAGTCTCCCCCGTGAAGGTCGCGCCCGCCAGCTTGGTGCCCGCCGCCGTCCAGAGGTTGCCGATGTGGGTGCCGGTGTTGGTCGTCGCCTTGTAGAAGCGAATACCAGTCACGGAGCCGGAGACGTCCGACTTGAACTTGACTCCGACCTCGACCGCCGTGGCGACACCGGAGTCAGCGCGAGTCGGGGCAGCGCCTGCGCCCCAGATCGAACAGGTGCAACCGATGTTGACCAGCCTGCCGGCCGCTGGCGTCTCGAGGTTGCCATTGTCGTCGACGGCTCGAACCTTGATGGTCGTGCTCGGGTACCCGTGTGCGACCCAGGAGTACGTCCAGCTGGTGGTGCCCACAGCCGGGTGCCAGCTGTCGCCTCCATCCGTCGAGACCTCGACACCGGCCACCACGCCTCCGACGTCGGAAGCCGTCCCGCTGATCGTGATCTTCGCGCCGTCACCCACGGTCGCACCGCTCGCGGGCGAAGCGATCGTCGAGCTGGGAGCGGTGACATCAGTGGAAGCCGTCGCAGCCGTGAGTCCGGCGATGACGGCATACGGTTGCGCACCCATGTCGGCGAAGAGGTTCACCGTGGCCTGTTGCATGTTCTTGTCCGGTGTGCCTCCGGCGGACGAGTCGAGGCCGAAAGGCCACTGCACCGTCCCGGCCCCGAAGACCAGGGCTCCGCTCGGCGCACGGTACAACGTCAGGTTGTGCGTGGCCGTCGAGTTCGCCTTGACGGTGCTGCCGTAGTCGGTGAACACCTCGGCTGTCGCGGACGTGGTCGCCGAGAGCCGGAAGGCGCCCGCTGGCCTGAATCCGTTGTCGACATCGGCGTCCCACTCGTAGCCGAGCGTCCCAAGCCCGGACCCCAGGGTGAGTGTCTGCCCGGTAGTCAGACTTGCGACCGCGGTGTTTCGCCAGAACCGCAGCTTGGAGTAGGCGGCAGGCACCTTGATGTCAGTGGTTCCGGAGTTGACGAGGAACTGCTGTCCCGTGAGGGCGTTCTGGGGTTTCCCGCCATCGCCCGGTGGGCTGAAGCGCGAGTCCTGCCAAGTGCCCGTCCAAGCCACCGGATCGCTCGGCGCGTCGTAGTGCGTGTCCTTGTAGCACACCAGGGTGCGGTTGGCCGTGGCGCTGCCGTCGACGCTCGGCTCGAGGCGAGTCTTCCAGAACACCTCGTTCCCACTGAAGAAGGCCAGGCTCACGCCGGCGTCCCTGGCAGCCTCTACGTTGGCGCGCTGGGTGCCGGTCCAGTACTCGTCGTGCCCTACGGACAGGAAGGCCTTGTGTTGGGACAGGATCGAGGTCGCTCCTGGCAGCGACATGTCAAGACCGGAGGTGTACGAGACGTCATAACCGTTGGCCTCGAGGAAGCGGATCATCGGGTACTCGCTGTACATGATCCAGCTGCGCCCCTGGTCGTCCACCGCGGAGTTGAACGGCCGGTTGTAGGAGACCTTCGACGCGCCCTTGTACGCAGCAGGGCTTCCTGTGGGGCAGTTGACCGTGCCGCAGGTGTAGAGACTGTTGCCGCCGTAGGTGTTGTAGGCCTGCCAGGTCTCGTCCGAGGTCTGGAACAACATGTCGGAGTGGCTCGAGTCGTCGCGCACGACGAAGACGATGTGGCTCTCCGCGCCTCCGGTGCCCATCAGGTGGACGATGTAGACGCCGGACACGGCGGTGGCGGGCACCGCCCAGGAGGCGGACACAGCCCAGTTCCCACAGTCGATCAGACCAGTGGCGTCTGGAACGCTGACGCAGGTCGGCTGTGTCTGCGGCTGGGTGGCGCTGGGGGTCAGACCCGCGGCGATCTTCCGCGCACCGTTGCCCTGGTAGTAGCCGAGTCGCAGGACGTCGAAGGTGTAGTTGCTCACGGTCGACTTGATCTTGAACTGGATCGTCTCGCCGGGCTGGACGCTCATCTTCGTGGCGAAGCCCTGGAGTGACGCCGAGCCCGAGCCACTGATACTCCAGTCGCTCGAGGGAGTCCCCGTCTTGGTGTTCTCGCAGGCGACGACCTTGATTGGCGCCTCGCACGGTCCGGCGGCCGCCGCGGGGCCCGCCGCCGCCACCAGCACGGGCACGGGAAGCGCGACCATCAGGGTCGCGACCAGCGCGGCGACCCAGCCCTTGCGCCGGACCGGCCCTGGGTGGTGACGGCGGTTCATGACCGGACCGTCCGGCCGGCAGCGACAGCCTCACGCTGCGGCTGCCACCACTCGACGAGCTCGCGCAGGCCGTCCTCGAGCCCGACCTCGGCTTCGAAGCTCAGGTCACGCCGGGCAGCGGACGTCGCGGCCAGACGCCGGGTGACGCCGTTGACCGCGCGATCCTCGCCGTGCTCCACGGACAGGTCGGAGTCCATCGCTCGCAGGAGTGCCTCCGCGAGGCCGAGGAGACTGGTCTCGGTGCCACTCGCGATGTTGTAGACACCCTCTCGGACGTCACTCGAGGCCGCCAGGAGGTTGGCCCGCGCGATGTCCCGCGTGAAGACGAAGTCCATGGTCTGCTGCCCGTCGCCGAAGATGAGAGGAGGCTGCCCGTCCGCAATGCGCTCCATCCAGCGGACCAGCACCTCGGTGTAGAGGCCGTGGACGTCCATCCGTGGCCCGTAGACGTTGAAGTACCGGAGGCCGACGTAGTCGAGCCCGGTCATCGCTCGGAAGCTGCGCACCATGCCCTCGTTGAACGACTTGGCGGCGCCGTAGAACGTGTCGTTGTTGTGGTGGTGGTGGCGCTCATCGGTCGGGAACGACTCCGCCAGCCCGTAGACCGAGGCGGACGAGGCGAACACCAGCTTGTCGATGCGGTGCTGCGCCGCCGCCTCCAGCACGGTGAAGGTCCCGTCGACGAGGACCTCGAGGGCGAGCCTGGGCTCCTCGGCGCACTGGGTGATCCGGATCGCGGCCTGGTGGAAGACGAGGTCCTTGCCGCGCGTCAGGTCGTGCACCAGGTCACGGTCACGCAGGTCGCCCTCGATCAGCGTCACCGTGCCGGAGGGCATGGCATCCGCCAGGTTCTCGTGACGCCCACGCACGAGGTTGTCGAGGACGTCGACATGCGCAACGCCCGCGTCGATGAGCTGGTCGACGATGGTCGAGCCGATCGTTCCCGCACCCCCGGTGACGAGCACCGTGGCTCCCTCGAGGGCGCTCACCACGCACCTGCCGGACCGGCGCCCCAGGCGATCGACGCGAACTCGCGGCTCATCGGCATGCTCACCGGAGCCATGGCGCCGGCGCGGCGCTGGCTCTCGGACGCGGCCTCGAGCACCGACAGCACCCTGAGGCCGGCACGGCCGTCGGTCAGCGGGGCGCGCCCCTCCGTGATCGCCGCGGCGAACTCACTGGCCATCACGCCGAGCGCCTCGCGCTCCGGGAGGGCGGGTGCGTGCATGTCGCCCAACCGGTAGTTGACGTTGACCAGCCGCTTCTCGGCGGAGTCGGCCGTGTCCGACGTCAGGTCCAGATCGACACCTCGGTCGTAGATCGCGAGTCGCTGCTGCGGGTTGAGGTCGTCCCAGACGACCGTCTGGCGGCTGCCGCCGATGACCATGTGCCGGATCTTGGTCGGGCTCAACCAGTTGACGTGGATGTTCGCGATGGCCCCGCCGGCCAGCGGCATGGTCAGGTAACCCAGGCAGGACCTGCCGTTGCCGATCGGGTCCGACCCGTGCGCGGACACCTCGAGCGGAGACAGCCCCTGAGGGAGGATGAAGTCCAGGATCGACAGGTCGTGGGGAGCCAGGTCCCAGAACACGTCGACATCCGGTCGCACCAGGCCGAGGTTGATGCGCACCGAGTCGACGAAGAGGATGTCACCGAGCTCGCCACTCTGGATCAACGCCCTGAGGTGCTGGACCGCCGGCGTGTAGCAGTAGGTGTGGTCGCACATCAGCACCAGGCCGAGCTCCTCGGCCCTGGCGACCATGCGCTCGGCGTCGAGTCGCGTCGAGGCGAGTGGCTTCTCCACCAGGACGTGCTTGCCCGCCTCGAGAGCGGCGAGCGCCATCCAGCAGTGGGTATCGGCCGGCGTTGCCACGGCCACCGCGTCGACGTCCGGCCGTGCCAGCAGCGCCTCGAGCGAGGTCTCGACCTCGACCGTGCTGCGGGCGCCAATGACCCGTTCGGCGCGTTCGCGGTCGACATCGCACACCGCGACGAGGTCCCAGTCAGGGCTCCCTCGGAAGCTCCGGACCAAGTTGGGACCCCAGTACCCTGCCCCGACGACAGCGATGCGCAGCGTCATGCGACAGCTCCTCTCGATCCAGCCCGGCCTCTGTGGAAACACTGCACCGGAGTGGGCTGTGGCGACTCGTACTTTTGCGGTAGCCCACTCCTACTGCACCCGTTCGGGTGCGTTCCAGCACGTGCACTCACCTAGTACGCCCCTGTTCCGCGGAAGACCGCTCGGGCCGTGCGGAAGAGGATCTGCAGGTCGAGGGCCAGGCACCAGTTGTCGACGTACCAGAGGTCGAGCCGCAGGGACTCGTCCCACGAGAGGTCGCTGCGGCCACTGACCTGCCACAAGCCCGTGAGACCCGGCTTCACCCTGAGCCGTCGCACGGCGTCGGACTCGTAGCCCTGCACCTCGCGCAGCAGCGGCGGACGAGGACCCACGAGCGACATCTCGCCCCTCGCCACGTTGACCAGCTGCGGCAGCTCGTCGATCGAGAACCGACGCAGCACCTTCCCGACCCGGGTCACCCTGGGGTCGGACTTCATCTTGAAGAGGACGACGTTGCCCGCATCGCCCTGCATCTGGTCGAGGCGCTGCTCGGCGTCCACGCACATCGTCCGGAACTTGAGCATCTGGAACTCTTCGCCACGGGCGCCGACGCGGGTCTGGCGGAACAGCACCGGGCCGGGCGAGTCCAACCGGATGGCCACGGCGATGGCCGCGATGCCGGGCAGCGCCACGACCATCAGCAAAGCGGTGAGGCTCTTGTCCACGACCGACTTGACGACGCGACGGGCCCCGGACATCACGGGGCGCTCGATGTGCAGCAACGGCATACCTGCCGTCGGTCGGATGGACAGGCGCGGACCGGCGACGCCGAGCAGGCCCGGCGACACGACCAGCTCGACGTCACGCTCCTCGAGGGACCAGGCCAGCCGACGCAGCTCCGGCCCGTGCAGGTCCGGGTCGCTGGACACGGCGACGACGTCGGCGTCGAACAGGTCGACCGCCGACATGGCCTCCTCTGGGTAGCCGAAGACCGGCACACCCTCCACCTCGGAGCGACTGTCGCCACTCAGGTCGAGGCCGGAGACGCACGCCGCGACAACGCGAAGGCCCTGCTCCGGCGCCCGCCTGATCTCGCGGATCATGGGCAGCACCGACTTCGCGTTCCCGATGATGACGGTCGCCTGGGTCTCCTCACCGGACGCGCGCCGCCGGTAGAGGTCGCCGCGGACCACCTTGCGGGAGCAGAGGCCGAGGACGAAGAGCGACGAGGCTGCGACCAGGCTGGCCATCCGGGGCACCTGGACGTCCGCCGCATAGGAGAGGAACGCGGCAGCCCCGATGAGGTAGACCGCCGACCGCATCACGGCCCGGTACTCCTCCGGACCCGATCCGGCGAAGCGGCGCTCATAGCCGTGCGACAGTGCGAGCACCCCGAGCCACAGGACGGGGAGGGCCACCAGGACCACGACCCGCTCCAGGGCAGGACGGTCCTGCATGGCCACCACGGTCGTGAAGATGGCGGTGGCAGCGGCCACGGTGAGGTCGCCGAGGATGGCCCGTCGCCGATAGGCGACGTTCCACGAGAGACGCTTGACAGGCGCTTGAGGCGCTTCCGTCGTCCGGTCGGTCTCGCGCGGCTGCCCCAAGGAGACAGCACGCCGAAGGCGTCGGGACAGGCCTGTGCCCGTCACCGCCTCGGCGTACTCCGTCATACCCATCTGGTGCCGTCCTGCCCCTGCAATCTCCGCCATGACCCTCTCCCCCGGACCCACCTTCAGAGGGCACCGTAGACCCGCAACGCGGACCTCCGACAGCCCCCAGAGGAGTCATCTGCACCCTGTGAAATAGGTTAGGGCTCAAGGGATTTCGTCAACTACACCGCGCAGGCGAGGGTGGCCTAGACAGGTCAACTACGACGCTGGGCGTAGCCGTCTCATCCGGTTGATGGAGCCGTCTGGGGGCCGTTCGCCCCGCCACCTTCCAGACGGTTCCGACAGCGTCCATTCGCCGTCGTGTGCGATGCGGAAACGGCTGCCTGCGGGACCCGGCGCGGGGCCCGACGGAAGGCCCGAGACTAGTCAGGGACTAGTCAGTGACCATTTTTTGCTCGCGGCCCAGAGCCCGCGCCGGAACACCCGCCCAGACCTCGCCGGCAGGCAGGTCGCGCACCAGGACCGCGCCCATGCCCAGGGTGCTCTCGGCGCCCACCGTCACCTTCTCGCGGACGCTCGAGGCCATGCCGAGGTAGGCGGCGCGTCCCACGCGCACGCTCCCGCCCAGCGTCACCCCTGCGCAGAGGGTGGCGAAGTCCTCGATGACGTCATCGTGTGTCAGCGTGACACCGGGCATCACGACCACGTGGTGTCCCACGACCACCGCCGCTGTGAGGACCGATCCGGCCAGGACGACCGAGCCTGCTCCGATCGTGCAGGACTCGGGCACGGACACGGACGGATGCACGATGGTGGCGTAGCGGTCCTCCCCGATGCCCAGGTCTCTCAGCCGCCCGGCCAGCCGCTCGCGCACCACACCACGTCCGGCGCACAGAACCAACTGTCGATCATCTTGCGCTGCAACGGAATCCAGTCCACCCAGCACCTTGAGCCAGCCGCCCGCCAGCGACCCCCAGCGCGACTCGTCGTCGTCGACGCAGCCCTCGACGCGCACTCCGCAGGCACGCGCGGCCTCGGCGGCTTCCAGTGCGAGGCCGCTTGCCGCGACGAGGATCAGTTCCTTGCCCACCCCGTCACCGTAGATGGACTGCTCCGCACCGCGCAGCCACAACCGTCAGACCCGCGACCTCAGGCCGGGCTGTGGAACTTCTGCTGGGCCGCGACCAGACCGTGCGCGACGACCATCTCGACGGCATCCGCGGCCTCGTCCAGCAGGAACGGCAGCTCCTTGCGCTCGACGGTCCCGAAGTCGCGGAGCACGAAATCGGCCGGGTCCATCCGGCCCGGCGGGCGGCCGATCCCGACCCGGACCCGCAGGTAGTCCTTGGTGCCGAGGGCCGAGCTGATCGAGCGCAGCCCGTTGTGGCCGCCCTCTCCCCCGCCCTTCTTGAGCCGGACGTCGCCGGCAGGGATGTCGAGCTCATCGTGGACGACGAGGAGCCGGTCGACCTCCACGGAGAAGAAGCTCATCAGCGCCTTGACCGGTCCACCCGACTCGTTCATGTATGACGAGGGGACAGCGACGACGGCGGCCGGTCCGGGTGCCCCGCCGGGCAGCATGCCGATCCGCACCGTGGCAGCAGCAGCGCGGGCCTTGTGTGCTGAGAGCTTCGAGCCGCTGCGCGAGGCGAGCTCGTCGACCACCATGGCGCCCACGTTGTGCCGGTTCCCGGCGTACTTGGGACCGGGGTTTCCGAGGCCCACCACGAGCCAGGTGCCGTCGTCACTCACGGGGCGCAAGTATGCCGGAAGGCCAGGTCCCCCATGAACCACCTTGGGGACCTGGCCTTCCGGCATACAACGGTGAGCGGGACTCAGGCGTCCTCGGACTCGGCCTTCTCGCCCTCGGGGGCCTCGCCCTCGGCACCCTCGGCGGCTTCGCCCTCGGCGGCCTCGGCGTCGCCGGGCGCCTCGTGCTCGATGCCGGCCTCGGCCTCTGCCTCGGCCATCTCGGCGTCCAGCGCCTCCTGCGAGATCTGCTGGGTGATGTTGACGACCAGGGTGTCCGCGTCGACGACGAGGGTGGACCCGGCCGGGAGCTGGAGGTCGGACGCCTTGATCTGCGTGCCGGCCTCGAGGCCCTCGACGGAGACGACGACGCTCTCCGGGATGTGGGTGGCCTCGACCTCGAGCTGCACGGTCTGGGCGTCGACGGTGACGATGGTCTCGGGAGCGGCCTCGCCCTCGATGTGGACCGGGATGTCGACGGTGACCTTCTCGCCCTTGCGGACGACGACGAGGTCGATGTGCTCGATGACCGGCTTGATCGGGTCGCGCTGCACGTCCTTGGCCAGGGCCAGCTGCTCGTTGCCGTCGATGACGATGGTGAGCAGGGCGTTGGCGACCTTCAGGGCCATCATCGTGTCGTGGCCCGGGAGGGTGATGTGCACGGGCTCGGCTCCGTGGCCGTACATGACGGCGGGGATCTTGTGGTCGCGGCGAATCTTGCGGGCAGCGCCCTTGCCGAACTGCGTGCGCGTCTCTGCGACGAGCTTGTTGTCAGACACGGAAATCTCCTGTGCGGTGGGGGACTCGAGGATGCGGTGGGCCTCGACGCGGGGCGCAGCACGGAGACCACACCGCGTCGAATTACGGACGTGACCGGCCCCCAGGTGGTGGCAGCCGTGCAGTGTCCCTCGCCGAGGCAACCCGCAGAGTCTAGGCGACGCCTGCCGGGAGTGGGAAATCCGCCTTGTCGACCGCCGCGGTGGCCCTGGCTGCGCGGTCACGACGCAGCTCCCCGAGCCGGACCGCAACCACCCCGCCGACGATGCAGACGCCACCGGCCAGCTGCATCAGGCCCGGGAGCTCGTCGAGCAGAACCCACGCAAAGAGCACAGCGAAGAGCACCTCCGTCAGGCCCACGAAGGAGGCGACCGTCGAACCCAGCACCCGGGCCGCCGTCACCCCGAGCAGGTATGCCGCGGCGGCCGCGATGAGGGCCAGCTCACCGATCGCGACCCACCACGGCGCCTCCCGGCCCATCAGCTCGACCGGAGCCGAGGCGAAGGTGAGGGGGATGACGCCGACGGCACCCAGCACGCCGAGGGCGACCGCGCCGGCACCCATCCCCAGACCCGCGAGRGCCACTGGTGGCAGGCTGCTCTCCTCGGCGGCCAGGACGAAGAAGGTGGCCAGCCCGGTGGCGGCGACCAGCCCCCACGCGACCCCGACGAGGTCGGGGCGAGCCTGCCCGGAGAGGTCGAGGACCAGCACGAGGCCGAGGATCGCGAGGACGACGCCCAACCCCGTCAGGGCGCTGGGCGCCCTCCGGGTGCGCAGCCAGACCCAGAGGACGACGAGCACCACCCCGAGGTACTCCAGCAGGAGCGCGACACCCACGTCGAGCCGCTGCACGGCGTAGAAGTAGGCCACCTGGCAGCCGGCCACGGCGACAGCCCCGTAGGCGAGGACCGCTGGCAGGTTCTCGCGGACGAGGGACCACCGCCCGCGCAGGGCGAGGAAGGTGGGCACCGCCAGGACGAGCGTGGCTCCGGCGACGCGGAGCAGCACGATGGCCCCGGAGCTCCAGCCCTCGACCAGCAGGGACTTGGCGAACGGCCCGCTGCTGCCGAAGGTCGCGGCGGACGCGAGGGCGAGCCAGAGGCCGAAGCCCGTCGACCGTGTCCTCATGACCTCACTCCGTCCACATCCACCAACCGTAACCAGCAAACCGTCTTATACTCCTGACAGTAGTGATCGCTACCGACAGGAGTCAAGATGCTGTTTGCCCATGACACGGAGGTGGCGCTCCGGGCGGCAGCCGCCCTGGTCAACACGGCGCCGACGCTGCCCACCGACACCGAGGACCTGGCCACGGTCGCTCACCTCGACGAGTTCGTGCGCGACTGGGAGTGGACGGGTTCGCACACGGGTGACCGCGCGGAGCTCGACGCAGTTCGTGAGCTGCGCCCGCGGCTGCGGCAGCTCTGGACCAGCGACACCGATGAGGCGGTCGCCCTGGTCAACGCCCTGCTGGCCGAGGCCGGGGCCCTCCCCCAGCTGGTGCGACACGGGGAGTGGTCCTGGCACCTGCACGCCACGCCCCCGGAGGCGCCGTTGGCCACCCGCATGGCCGTGGAGGCCGCGATGGCGATGGTCGACGTGATCAGGGCGGACGAGCTGGCCAGGCTGAGGGTCTGCGCTGCCGAGGACTGCGAGGACGTGGTCGTCGACCTGTCCAAGAACCGCTCGAAGCGGTTCTGCGACGGAGGGTGCGGCAACCGGGCCAACGTCGCGGCATACCGAGCCCGCAAGGCCGGCGCGGAGGGCTGAGGAGGCACGCGGGCTGCCRGATGGACGCCCGGCGTAGGACATTGGGGCGATCCCCTTGCGGTTGTGTCTTTCTACGCTCGGTTCCCTCAGTTCCCTCCCACCCCTTCGGCAGCTTGGAGAAGTCATGCACCGCAAGGTCACCGCCCTCGTGGGGGCGGCCGCACTGGCCGTGGCAGCAGCCGTGGTCCCCGCGCTGCCGGCATCCGCAGACGCTCCGTCCGGAGCCATCTTCACGACGCTGCCCGATGGCAGCGAGGTGAACTTCAACATCTACTCGTCCAAGGACCTCGTCTACCTCGACGGCGGGCCCGGCCCCGGGGCCCCGCAGACTGCGGCGGGCCTCGACGACGGCACCTACGTCTTCCAGATCACCGATCCCTCGGGCAAGGTGCTGCTGTCGACCGACAAGGCCGTCTGTCGGCAGTTCACCGTCGCCGGCGGCATCATCACCGGCGTCGTCGCCGCCGGAGGTTGTGAGCACGTGACCGGCACGGACGTCGACCACGGCGCCAAGACCGTGAAGATGATGCCCTACCTGGACACGCCCAACAACGGTGGCGAGTACAAGGCGTGGGCCACCAAGGTCGCCGACTTCAAGGCCGGTTGTGTCGCGCTCGGGGAGAGCGACGGACTCAACGTCGTCAACTGCGGCAGCACGGGCGGCAACAAGCACGGGTTCGTCGGTGCCAACAGCAAGACGGACAACTTCAAGGTTGGGCCGGAAGTGGCGCAGGAGATCGACACGAGGTTCTTCGACGGCAACGGGCAGATCATGGACGGGATGGGGATCACCTGGACCGACACGCACGGGGCGTCGAACAAGAAGTGGTCGTACTACGCTCCCAGCCTGTCCGTGTTCCACGAGGCGCACGTCGAGAACGTCGAACAGGGCACCCACACGATCACCGTCGCCAACCAGGCAGGGTGTGTGGTCCAAGACGTGTCGACCGGCGGCAGGAAGGTTGCCAACGGCCCGACCTCGGTCGCGGTGCGCGTGACGGGCACGGCGAAGTCGTTCACCACCTTCATCGACGTGACCTGCGGCTAGGTCAGTCCCTCACAGTGACGAACACCAGGTCGGGCGGCACCCTCGGGAGCCGCCCGACTGCTGTTGCCAGAGGTCAGGCGTGGCCGTCACTGCTCTCAGGCGTGGCCATCACTGCTCTCAGGCGTGGCCATCAAAGAGGCTCGTCACCGAGCCGTCCTCGAAGACCTCCTGGATCGCGCGGCTGATCAGCGGCGCGATCGAGAGCACCGTGAGCTTGTCGAACTCGTGCGCCTCGTCGATCGGCAGGGTGTTGGTGACGATCACCTCGACGGCGCTGCAGTTCTTGAGCCGGTCGATGGCCGGACCGGAGAGGATCGCGTGGGTCGCGGCGATGATGACCCCGGCGGCGCCGTCGGCCATCAGCGCGTCGGCCGCCTTGGTGATGGTGCCGGCAGTGTCGATCATGTCGTCGACGAGGACGCAGACCCGGCCCTTGACCTCACCGACGACGCGGTTGGCCACGGTTTCGTTGGGGCGGTTGATGTCTCGCGTCTTGTGGATGAAGGCCAGCGGGGCGCCGCCGAGCCGCTGTGACCACTGCTCGGCCACCTTGATCCGGCCGGCGTCCGGTGAGACGACCGCGAGCTTCTCGTGGCCGTACTTCTTGGCGACGTGGTCGGCCAGGATCGGCAGCGCCATGAGGTGGTCGACGGGACCGTCGAAGAAGCCCTGGATCTGGGCCGTGTGCAGGTCGACCGCCATCAGCCGGTTCGCGCCGGCCGTCTTGAACAGGTCGGCCATGAGCCGGGCCGAGATCGGCTCACGACCGCGGTGCTTCTTGTCCTGCCGGGCGTAGCCGTAGAACGGCAGCACGACCGTGATCCGCTTGGCGCTGGCCCGCTTGAGGGCGTCGATCATGATGAGCTGCTCCATGATCGCCTCGTTGATGGGCGTCGTGTGGCTCTGGATGACGAACGCGTCGGACCCGCGGACCGACTCCTCATAACGCACGTAGATCTCGCCGTTGGCGAAGTCGTAGGCGCTCGTCGGCACGAGGTTGGTGCCGAGCATGCTGGCGACCTCCTCGGCGAGCTCCGGGTTGGCCCGCCCGGAGAAGACCATCAGGTTCTTCTCGGTGGTCTTCGTGATGCCGGTCACGCGTTGGCCTGCCCTTCCGTGGAGTCTTCGGTATGCCGCGTGGTTGCAGCTTCTTCGGCCGCCTTGGCGGTCTGCGTGCCGGCGCGGGCCCGGGCGACCCAGCCGTCGATGTTGCGCTGCCGGCCGCGGGCCACGGCGATCTGGCCGGGCTCGACGTCCCCCGTGAGCGCGGACCCGGCCCCGACGTAGGCCCCGTCCGCGACGTTCACCGGCGCGATGAGGACGGTGTCGGACCCGATGAAGCTGTGTCGACCGATCGTGGTCTGGTGCTTCGCGACCCCGTCGTAGTTGGCGAAGATGGTGCCCGCCCCGATGTTGGCGCCCTCCCCGATGACGGCGTCACCGGCATACGTGAGGTGTGGGACCTTGGCGCCGTCGCCGATCTTGGCGTTCTTGGTCTCGACGAAACCGCCGATCTTGCCCTTCGCACCCAGCTCGGTGCCGGGGCGCAGGTAGGAGAACGGACCCACGGAGGCACCCTCGCCGATCACCGCGAGCAGCGCCTCGGTGCGCTTGACCTCGGCGTCCGGGCCGACCTCCGTGTCGGTCAGCGTCGTGTCGGGCCCGATGGTGGCGCGCTCGCCGATGGTCGTGGCGCCGAGCAGCTGGGTGCCGGGCAGGATGGTCGCGTCGCGACCGATGGTCACGTCGCTGTCGATCCACGTCGTGTCGGGGTCGACGATCGTCACGCCGTCGCGCATCCAGCGCTCGGCGGTGCGGCGGTTGAGCTCCTTGCCGAGGCGGGCGAGCTGCACCCGGTCGTTGACGCCCTCCGTCTGCCACAGGTCGCCGATGAGGTGGGCACTGACGCGTCCGCCTGCCTTGCGCGCGATGGCGAGGACGTCGGTGAGGTACTTCTCGCCCTGGGCGTTGTCGGTGCCGACCTGGCCGAGGGCGTCGACGAGCACTGCCGCGTCGAAGGCGTAGATCCCGGAGTTGATCTCGGTGATCGCCTGCTGGGCGTCGGTCGCGTCCTTCTGCTCGACGATGCCCTCGACGCCCCCGTCGGCGCCGCGCAGGATCCGGCCGTAGCCGGTGGGGTCCTCGAGGTGCGCGGTGATCACCGTGACCGCACTCCGCGTGCCCACGTGCTCGTCGACCAGGGACCGCAGGGTGTCGCCGGCGAGCAGCGGCACGTCTCCGTAGGTCACCAGGATGGTGCCGTCGAGGTCAGCGGGCAGTGCCTGGAGCGCGCACTCCGTGGCGCGGCCGGTGCCCTTCACCTCGTCCTGGTCCGCGATCACGGCGTGCGGGTCGAGCTCGGCCACGTGGGCGGCCACGAGATCGCGTTCGTGCCGGACCACGACGGCCAGGTGCTCCGGGGCGACCGCGCGCGCGGCGACGATCGCGTGCCCGACGAGGGTGCGTCCCCCGATCCTGTGCAGGACCTTCGGGGTGGCGGACTTCATCCGGGTGCCTTCACCGGCCGCCAGGACGATGACTGCGGCAAGACGGTGCGATCCGGTGGGGGTGCTCACGCGCGAGACTCCAGCGATCTGGTCGGGTGCGACGGGGACGCCGTCATGCTACCCGTCGGTTTGACCGGCTCCCGACGGCCTGCGCGGACCCTTGCGCGCGGGTCCAGGGCACGCATCGCTTCGAATGGTGGGCTGACCACGAGGAATGTCCTTCGAACGGCGCCCTCGGCCTCATCCAAATGGACTGCATCGGCCTCATGCAACTTGCGTATGCCGTGAGCGTCCGCCATGGTAGGGCACTTCGGCTGTCCGCGCCGCGCCATGCAGGGTCCGCACGGCGGTCAGCTATTCCCCCCGAAAACACAGAGACACCCCCCCTGGAGACCCTGTGAAAATCTTGACCCTGCCCATCTCCGCCCTCGTCGCGACCGCTTTAGCCGGCGGTGCCTCGGTATCTGCGCTGGCCCTCCCCATGACGGGAGCCAGCTGGGGCCGAACGGGCCACCACTCCTCCACGTCCCGAACCGCCCCGGCGACGACCATGCCGGCGACCCAGGTCTCGACGACCGCGGCCAGCCTGAACGGCCAGGTCGGAACCCGTATCCGCGCCAAGGGCGCCTACTTCCAGTGGGGCACGACCTCCGCCTACGGAGCCTCGACCGCGCTCAAGTCCCTCTCGCGGAGCAGCAGCACCACCGTCCCGGTCTCAGAGCGCCTCGCAGGCCTCCGGAGCGGCGCCACCTACCACTACCGCGTGGTCGTGCCGACGACCAAGGGGACCGTCTACGGCAACGACGTCAGCTTCCAGACCGCGTCGACGAGCACCACGACTCCGACCAGCAGCACCACGACGCCCACCAGTAGCACGACGAGCAGCACCACGAGCACGTCGAGCAGCACCAGCACGTCGAGCACCTCGAGCACGTCGAGCACCTCGAGCACCTCGAGCACGACGAGCACGCCGCCGACCACGACCAGCAGCAGCACCGCGACCTCGCCGGCCGCGTGCACGCCGGCGTGGACGTCGTCCGCCTCGTACGGGTCCTGGAACAACAACGGCTACCTCGTGAACAACAACATGTGGAGCGGTGATGCCGGACCCCAGAGCATCTCGGCCTGCGCGTGGAACCGGTGGTCCGTGACGTCCAACCAGCCGGGCACCGGCACCGACGACTCGGTCAAGACCTACCCGGACACCCAGCGCCACGTCAGCTACCCGCTGTCGTCGCTCACCTCGCTGCCGTCGACCTTCAACGTGACGACTCCCGCAGGGGGAGGCACGGTTCCGGCCAAGGGGAAGCAGTGGAACGCCGCCTACGACCTGTGGCTCGACAACTTCGGCACCGAGGTCATGGTCTGGAACAACTGGACCATGAACTGGCAGTACTGGTACGGGGTCAACCACGGCGTCCAAGCCACGATCGACGGCGTCGCCTACCACGCGTACACCAACGGGTCCGGCCTGTGGTTCATCCGCGACAACGTCACCAACCAGGGCAGTGTCGACCTGGCGCACATCCTGAAGTGGGCTGTTGCCCAGGGTTGGCTGAAGTCGTCGCAGGTGCTCGGCGAGGTCGAGTACGGCTTCGAGGTCTCGTACACCGGCGAGCCGACGACCTTCACCCTGAACGACTACACCCTGTCGCTGCCCTAGCAGGCGGTTGAACGCCAGCACCGGTCATGACCACGCTCTCGTCGTGGGCATGACCGGTGCTGGCGTTTTCGTGTCCGGTGCTGGGGTTCAGGAGGCCGGGGCGGCGGCGGGGCCGGGACCCTGGTACGCCGGGGCGACCGTCGTGGCCTCGGAGGGCATGAGGATCCACAGGATCGGGTAGATCAGGATCTGGCTGCCTGGAATCACCATGAGCAGCAGCACGAAGAGGATCCTGGCCGGCCACGGGGCGATACCAAAGCGTCGTCCGAGCCCAGCGACCACGCCGCCCAGGACGCGCTCGCCGCGCGGTCGGACCAGGCCCTGCTGGGCAAAGGTGGAGTGGATGTCGTTCATGGGTGGAGCACTTCCTTCGGTGTCGCGCCGGGCCTCTCCCGGACTCCTCCACTGTGCGCTCTTGCGACCTCGCCGCCCATCGGGTGCAGCCCTGACCCGACCCCGGTTTGCCCGTCACTGCCCTCGGGGTCGGCGAACGGCCGGGTCAGGGTCGGGGCACTCGCCGGGAGCTGGGCTGAGCGCGGGTTCCTAGGTGCGGCGAAGGGTCACCACAGGTTCAGCACAGGTGCGCCCCCGAGGCTCGCAGCATCTACTCGGCCACAGTGGCCGTGAGCGACCCCTAGGAGCCACCATGGCCAACAGCAGGATCATCACCGGCGCGTGCGCCCTCGTCGGGGCCCTCGGGCTGGTCGCCACGGGCGCCGCCCTGTCCAACGCCGCCTCACCGTCCTCTGCTCCATCGGCCGCCGTCGGGTACGCAGCCAACACCGAGGCACCCGACGGCTCGGCGAACCCCAACAACGACACCCCGGTCACCGGCACCGAGCTCGCCAACGTCAAGGCAGCCGTCAAGGCCAAGGACTCGGCCGTCACTGTGACGTCCGTGCGCAAGGACCCCGACGGCTCCTACGACGTCTTCGGCACCAAGGCCGGTGCCAACGTCATGCTCGAGGTCAGCAAGGACCTCAAGACCATCACCACCAACGCCGGTGGCGGACGCGGGGGTCATGGCCCCGGCGGCGGCCCCGGGGGCGGCAACCACACCCCTGTCACCGGCACCGAGCTCGCGAACGTCAAGGCGGCCGTGAAGGCCAAGGACTCGGCCGTCACTGTGACGTCCGTACGCAAGGACCCCGACGGCTCCTACGACGTCTTCGGTACCAAGGCCGGCGCCAACGTCAGGCTCGAGGTCAGCAAGGACCTCAAGAC
>NZ_JBFUEI010000019.1:0-37624 GCF_056404275.1 Pedococcus sp. P2_D9 | reverse complement strand
GCCACGGGGTCCTCCTCGTTGACGAGCGCGCAGGTCGCGCCCACCCCTGCTTACACCCTCCGAGCTCGCCGATACACAGTTGTGAGCAGGCCGTGATGGCCGAACGCCCAAATTCGTCAGTCGGTGGACGGCGGGACGAGCGCCTGGCAGCTTTAGATCGATGCGGGCGAAGTCGTCGGACGTCGCGTTGAGCGCTTCCACGGGCATGCCAGCCGCACACGCCAACGTCGCCTCGCCAGGGACGGACGCACGCGGC
The DNA here is from genome assembly GCF_056404275.1 of Pedococcus sp. P2_D9. Classification (NCBI taxonomy): domain Bacteria; kingdom Bacillati; phylum Actinomycetota; class Actinomycetes; order Micrococcales; family Intrasporangiaceae; genus Pedococcus; species Pedococcus sp. P2_D9. Next base: position 37,368 of record NZ_JBFUEI010000019.1, on the reverse strand, counting down.
GGAGTGACTGTGAGGATCGCCAACGCAGCCTGATGGTGCTGGGCTGTGGTTGGTGACCGCGAGTGTGACCCCCGGAAAGACTGGCCTTCGTGCCTTGTTTGCGACCTGTCCGCTCGTGGTCACCGGCCCCGGCCCGGTTGGAGGAGCTGGCCTGATCAGGAGCTTGACCACCCGGCGTTAGCGGCGCCGGATGTGTCTCATCACAGTCCTGCCGAGCCTCCGTCCCGGACCGGAACCACATCCCGTCCGGCGAAGGAGAGAACGCATGAACAGTCTGACCGATCTGCGCGAGGTGGTCGATGTCGTCATCGGCGTCGACACCCACGTCCACACCCACTCCGCAGCCGTGGTCGATACTGCGACCGGTGGTGTCCTCGACGAGATCACCGTCGAGGCGACAGCCCAGGGCTATGCCGAGCTGGTGGAGTTCGCCAACAACCACCCGATGCCGCGGGCTTGGGCGATCGAAGGGGACCGGCGGTCACGGCGCCGGTCTGAGCCGTCACCTGCTGGAGATGTCGGAGATCGTCATCGAGCTGGACCGGCCGAAGCGAGCTGCGCGTGGCAACGGCGCGAAGACCGATCCGCTCGATGCGATCCGCGCTGCCCGGGAAGCGATGGCCCGACCGCGGTTGGGAACACCTCGCGCCGGGGGTGAACGCCAAGCACTGTCAGTGCTTTTGGCTGCTCGCCGCTCCGCGATCAATGCCTCCACCGAGGCCCAGCAGCAGGTCTTCGGCCTGGTCATCGCAGCACTCGAAAACCAGGCCACAGCTGCTTGACGAAGCATAGGAGCGTCGCGCCGCTCGGAGCGCGGCATGGGCGGACGCTCAGATGGCGGGAAAGGGCAATCCCACCTTCGGCTGGCGCGCGACGGCACCCTTCGGCTGTGGCCATCCACCGGCTCTCAGGCTCGTCGAGCCACCAGCCGCAACCCCTCTGACTGCGATGACTATGTCGGGTAGCGCACCCCTCCGAATGCCTCTCCCGTGGCGTGTTCCTGGGTGAGACTCTGGATCGGAGAAGCCCATGGACACGTTGCGCGACCTACTGGTGGACCTGGCCGACGATGCACCGACGGGAGGTGCGCCACCGGCGGAGCTCTGGGCGCGCGGAAAGCGGACTCAGCGCAGGCAGCTCGTGGCCCTCACGGCCGCTGCCCTGGTCGTGGGCACCATCGGCACGGGAGTCGGTCTACGACTCGGCGATCGCGATCAAATCGACCTTGTGCCGGCGACGAGCGTTGCCTTCCCGCTTCCGATCCAGTACCCGACGGGGGCGGTACTGCCGGAGCTCGGCGAAGCTCCGGGACCGCTGGCCGCAGTCTGGCTGGTCCCGCACGAGGGTGGCGGCTCGCCCGAGGCCGTCGGCCTGGTCGCCCGGACCGGGAGGTTCGGCAAGCTCTCGATCGACCTGCCTCGTGACGATCCCGAGGCGCTTGACAGAGTGAGGGTCGCGCTGTCGCCCGACGGACGCAGGCTGGCCTACACGCACCTGACGTCGCGTCCGGGGGCAGAGGATGTGGTCCTGCAGCCGGTCGTCCGCGACCTGGTCAGCGGCCAGACCCACACGTCCGCGTTCGGGTTCGGTACGCGCGTGGGGGGTCTGTGGGTCGACAACAACCACCTTTACGGCCTGGTCGCGGGAGGCAGTGACGGCGACGGATGGCTGTGGGAGCCGGGTAAGGCGCCCACCCGAGTCAACCCGTATCGGTTGCCCTACAGCGGTTCTGACGTTGCGGTCGCCAGTTGGCCCGCGCAGGGCCCACCGACGAACTTCGGCGACGACTCGAAGTCATGTTCAACGCTCAACGTCTATGACGCCAAGACCCTGAACAGTTCGCCGGCTGACGTACCAGCACTCTGCAACCTCCTCGGCGTGATCGGTCCCGACGTCCTGCTCGGTCAGCGGAAGAACCCGACCAATGGCGAGGTCACAGTGGTTGCCGAGGAGTTCGACGCCGCCGTTCCGTTCTGCCCCTCGAGCCAGCGCTGCGAGCTGCCGGTCGATGAGGCGCACCGTCGTCTGGTGGTCGCATCGGGGGCTCCCGATCGGGTCAGCTTCGCCAGCGCTCTGATCGGCCAGGCGCTCCGCACGGGCGGTCGGTCATGACCGGCTACGCCAGCTTCGAGGAATTCGTGGTCGCTCGCCGAGGAGCCCTGCTGCGGACCGCTTACCTGCTGACCGGCAACCATCACGATGCGGAGGACCTCGTGCAGTCAGCCCTGATCAAGGTGGTGCCCAAGTGGCAACGGATCGAGGACCGACCGGAGGGTTACGTCAGGCAGGTCCTCGCGCGTGAGTCCGTGAACCGCTGGCGCGGTCGCCGCTGGCGCGAGGTCCCGACCGACCTGATCCCCGAAGCGTCGTCCCACGCCAGTGCCGAGAACCTTGACCGCCTCGCACTCCTCGACGACCTCCGAAGGCTGTCGCCGCGCCAACGAGCGGTGCTGGTGCTGCGCTACTTCGACGACCTGACCGAGGCCCAAACGGCTGTGGCTCTCAACATCTCCGTGGGAACCGTCAAGTCACACGCCCGCGAGGCTTTGGCGCGCCTGCGCAACCAGCCATCAGACCAGCAGGAGGCTGCGGTCACGCCGTCAACCTCCACATCCAGTCGTCCAGCAGCCTCGGCTACCCCCTGACTGCCGGTGAATCCAATTGGGCGGAGTGCCGTATGCCAAGAGCATGACCTCGAGTGGTCAGGGTGTGCTCGAAGAGGCGCCGTCTGGCGTCGAGTGTCGGTGGGTTCGCATGCTCGGTCGGGCGGGGTTCTTCTGTTGTCATTTGGACACCATGCCCGCCTGCCGATGACACCGCCGCGTGGCCCGGAAGAGGGAGCACGGTGCCCGACAAGGCGGGACACCTCGAACCGCAAGGTGCCCCGCCTCGACTCGAGCAGGATCAGGGAGCGGGATAGGCCTTCGGCAGTCGCATGCCGCGCTCGGCCATGATGTCTCGGACGTGGTTCGGGTAGTCGGTGATGATGCCGTCGACACCCATGTCCATGAGCGCCTCGATCGTGGCGTTGTCATCGCACGTCCACGGGATGACCTTCAGGCCGCGCTGGTGCGCCTCGGAGACCATCTCCTTGTCCGGGTAGAAGCGGAACGTGGGGTCGCCCACCGTGCCGTTCTGCGGGAAGCCGTAGTTCGGCGACACCGCCGTCAGACCGGGTACCGCAGCCTCGGCCGTCTTGACCAGGTCACCTCCGTAGGTATCGGAGTCGACGCCGCCCAGCCACGGAGAAGCACCAGGCTTGCCGACCTGCAGGAAGTCGTAGTTCGTCAGGGCGACGAGCGGCCAGGTCGGGGCGAGGGTGTGCATCAGCTTCAGTGCACCCCAGTCGAAGGACTGGATGGTCACCTGTCGCTCGATGCCAGAGGCGTGGATCTCCTCGTAGACCCGGCGGACGAACTGCTCACGTGGGGCCGTCTGCTCAGGGGCACCGGCTTCCACCTTGGTCTCGATGTTGAGCTTGACCTGGTTGGCCCGGTACTCCTTCACGAGGTTCAGGACGTCCTTGAGCTCCGCCATGCGCCAGCCCTTGATCTGCTCCTGCTGTGGGAAACCCGGCAGCTGCTGGTAGCCGCAGTCCATGGTCCTGATCTGGGCGAGCGTGAGGTCCTTGATGTACTTGCCCACGTAGGGATACGTCGGGTCGCCCGGGAACGCCGGCGCAGTGTCCTTGCACTTCTGCGCGCTGATCTGCCGGTCGTGGTTGACCACGACCTTGTCGTCCTTGGTGACGTGGGCGTCGAGCTCCAGGGTGCTCACGCCCAGCCGCAACGCCTTGGCGAATCCGGGCAGCGACTCCTCCGTGGTCATGCCAATCCCACCACGGTGGGCCTGGAGGTCGAACTGCGTCTTCTGTGGCAACACGCCCCGACCAGCGGCGTCGGGAGTGGCCTGGGCCACGCCAGTGGCGGACAGACACAGGCCAGCCGCAATGGCTGTGGTGGCAACAACTCGTAGTGCTCTCATGCCCCGGACGCTAAGCGGACAAATCGACGAGTTCGCTACCCCTGGGTGAACCCCGGCACAACCAGCGGTGTCCCGGTGCCGCATTGCGGTTTCGTGCATCGTCTTCTAATGTCTAACCATGTCTCTTTTAGAATCCGTCGCAGCGCGGGACGCCGACCAGGACGACCACCCCCCGGCGGGCCGGCTACGGGTGGTGCACGAGCGAACAGCTGTGGACCTGGGAGCGGCCGAGCGAGCGGTCGCGGACCTGCTGCTGGCCCTCGGAAAGGACCCGGCGTCGGTGCACCTCAGCGACACGCCGCGTCGCGTGGCCGCCTCGTATGCCGAGCTGCTCACCCCTCGCGAGTTCGAGCTGACCACCTTCCCCAACGACGAGGGCTACGACGAGCTGGTGCTGGCCAGGGGCATCCCGATCCAGTCCCTCTGCGAGCACCACCTGCTGCCCTTCCACGGGACTGCCACCGTCGGCTACCTGCCGGGCGACCGCATCCTCGGGCTCTCGAAGCTGGCTCGCGTCGTCGAGCTCTTCGCCCGCGACCTGCAGGTCCAGGAGCGGCTCACCAAGCAGGTCGCGGTCTGGTTGCAGGAGCACCTGTCGCCGCGTGGGGTCGGGGTGGTCATCGAGGCGGAGCACCTCTGCATGTCACTGAGAGGGGTGCGCGCCTCCGGCTCACGCACCGTGACCTCGGCGCTGCACGGCCAGCTGCGCGACGATCCCGGCTCTCGACAGGAGTTCTTCGCGCTGGCGGGGATGGGCGCCTGACGAGTTGGACCACGCGGTGAACTAACTCTTGCTAGCCTTCTCCGGGAGGGGTCGCCGAGACCCGTGCCAGGTCAGGAGGCTGTGCGTGCAGGAGGCCGAAGGCCGCACCGACCCCGCCTCGATGCGTCGCGCGAACATGGGCCTGATCCTGCGGCACCTCCGTGACCGAGGGGGCAGGTCTCGGGCACGACTGGCCGCCGAGACGGGCCTGTCCAAGGCCACCATGTCGACGCTCATCGCCGACCTGGTCGACCGGGGACTGGTCGTCGAGGGGGAGCCCGACAGGGCCGGGGCCGTGGGCCGTCCAGGGCTGACGGTCAGCCTCGACGGACGACGGGTGTGCGGGCTCGGGGTCGAGATCAATGTCGACTACCTCAGCCTGATCGCGGTGGACCTCTCGGGCGCCGTCATCCGCGAGTCGACGCGGCCGATCGATGCCGCCAACCTCCCTGCAGGCAACACCATCGCCCGCGTGTCGGAGCTCCTCGGCGAGGCCCTGGCCTCACTGGGCGCAGCAGGAGTGCAGTGCGTCGCCATCACCATCGCCGCTCCCGGCTTCATCGACAGCGGCGGCGGTGTCGTGCGGCTCGCGCCCAACCTGGGATGGCGCGACGTGGGCCTCGTCGATGAGGTCGAACGCCTTCTGGGACAAGGACATCCACCCATCTCGATCCAGCACGACGCCAAGCTCGCTGCCGTGGCCGAACACGCCCTGCGGGCGGGAAGCGGAGTCAGTGACCTGCTGTACATCTCCGGCGACGTGGGGGTCGGTGGAGGCGTCATCTCTGGCGACCACATCCTGCGTGGCGCCCACGGCTCTGCCGGGGAGATCGGTCACCTGCCGCTCGACCCGGCCGGCCGCCAGTGCGTCTGCGGACGTCGGGGCTGCTGGGAGACGATGGTCGGGCTCGCCGCCTTCCTGCGACTCGCCGCGGACGAGTCGGATGTGGTGCACAACCCGGGACGGCCGCTCGAGGACCGCCTGCGTGAGCTCCGTCGACGTGCCCTGGACGGCGATGCCCGCACCCTGGCCGCGCTGGCCACCATCTCCGAGGGGCTCGGCACGGGTGTGTCGATCCTCGTCGACGTCCTCGACCCCGGCCTGGTCGTCCTCGGCGGCTACTTCGCGTGGTTCGAGGAGCAGCTGGTCGTCCCCGTCGCCGAGCTCGTGGTCGAGCGCCGCCTCAACACCAGCGCCGAGGTATGCCGCGTGGTCGGCTCCACGCTCGGCCTCACCTCCGCGGCCCGGGGCGGGGCGCACTACTCGCTCGACACGGTCTTTCAGGATCCGAGTGTGGTCGCGCCCTGACATGCCCTGACATCGGGCCTTGACATCCGACCGTGGCTTGACGAGATAATTCAGGCACCGAATGAATCTATGAGCGCGAGGTCCACCATGGCGGGGCAGTCCCAGAAGCTCCCCGCTGCCGCTGCCGCTGCCGCTGCGGTGGTGGCCGCCGTCGACATCGGGGGCACCCGCATCAAGGCCGCCCTCGTGGACCGCGACTACGGCGTGGTCGTCCAGACGACGAGGCCGACCCCCAGCGACATCGGGGCCGACCTCGGAGGCGCGGTCGCCGCCACGGTGAAGGAGCTCCTGGCCGCAGCTCCCCGTGACCGCGCGGTGCACCTCGTGGGGTGCGGTGTGGTCGTCCCCGGCCTGGTCGACGAGGTGCGCGGGATCGGCGTCTACTCCGCCAACCTCGGCTGGCGGGACCTCGACATCCGCGGCGGCGTCGAGTCCCTGCTCCAGGTGCCCGTCGTCGTGGGACACGACGTCCGGGCCGGCCTGCTGGCCGAGTCGCGACTGGGTGGGGCGCGCGGTCGCAGGCAGGCCCTCTTCATGCCCCTCGGCACCGGCATCGCCGGAGCCCTCCTGCTCGACGGCGCGGTGGTCTCCGGCGACGGCTGGGCCGRCGAGCTGGGTCACGTCGTGGTCGACCCGTCGGGGCCCGCCTGTCCGTGTGGCCAGCGCGGCTGCCTCGAAGTGCTGGCCTCCGCCGGCGCGATCGAGCGGACCTACGCCGAGCGCTCCCGGCGACAGTCCCAGGGGCAGCCCCCAGACCAGCCCCCAGAGCAGCCCGCAGAGGCGATCTCCGCCGAGGTCATCGCCGCCCGCGCCGCGGCGGGGGAGGCCCTGGCCTCGTCGGTCTGGGCCGATGCGATCAGCGTGCTCGGCCGGGCGGTCGTCATGACGGTCACCCTCACGGGCATCGACCTCGTCCTCGTGGGAGGTGGGCTGTCCCAGGCTGGCGAAGTGCTGCTCGCGCCGCTGCGCGCCGACGTCGCCGCCCGTCTCACCTTCCAGCGTCCCCCGGCCATCGAGCGCGCCGCCCTCGGCGACCGGGCCGGTTCGCTCGGGGCCGCCTGCCTCATCTGGGACGCCGTGTGATCCTCACCGTCACCCCCAACGCCGCGCTCGACGTGACCTACGAGGTCGACGCGCTCACGCGGCATACCAGTCACCGGGTGCGGGCCGTCACCGAGCGCGCGGGTGGCAAGGGAGTCAACGTCGCCTCTGTCCTGGTGGCGTGCGGCCACGATGTCGTGGTTACCGGGTGCGCCGGTGGGGCGACGGGCGCACGGATCCGGGCGGACCTCGAAGCCCGAGGACTGCGCCACTGCTTCGCCGACGCCGACGGCGAGGCGCGGCGCACCCTCACGGTGGTCTCGGCCTCGGAGGGCGACGGGACCGTGTTCAACGAACCCGGGCCGGAGCAGTCGCCGAAGTCCTGGCGCGCCCTGCTCGACCACATCGGCGACCTGCTGGCCGAGACCGCTGCGTCCGTCGTGGTGCTGGCCGGCAGCCTGCCGCCCGGCATCCCCGACGACGGCTACTCGGTCTTGGTGCGTTTGTGTCGCGACGCCGGGGCCGCCGTCATCCTCGATGCCGACGGCGAGCCGCTGCGCAGGGCCCTCGAGGCCGGGCCCGACATCGTCAAGCCCAACCGCGTCGAGCTTGCCGAAGCCACGGCGACCGACGACGTGGTCGCCGGCGTCGCGGCGCTGCGCGCCCTGGGTGCCCGTGACGTGGTCGTCTCCGCCGGCCCCGACGGACTGACCTGGTATGCCGCGGACGGCACCGCCGTGCACGCCCGCCTGGACGCCTCGCTGGCGGGAAACCCGACGGGGGCCGGCGACGCGGCGGTCGCCGCCCTCGCCGCCGGCCTCGCCGAAGGTCGCCCGCACGACCAGGTCCTGCGCGATGCCGTGGCATGGTCGGGCGCAGCGGTGCTCCAGCCAGTCGCAGGCGTGGTGGATCCGACGGACATCTCCCGGTTGGAGACCCAAACCCTCGTGGAGGACGTTCGATGACCCTGGTGAACCTCGCCGACGTGCTGACCGAGGCATCGACCCGCCACCGCGGTGTCGGGGCCTTCAACGTCATCCAGCTCGAGCACGCAGAGGCCCTCGTGGGCGCCGCCGAGGAGACCGGCTTGCCGGTGGTGCTCCAGATCAGTGAGAACGCTGCTCGCTACCACGGGGCTCTGGCGCCGATCGCCTTGGCCACCAAGGCGATTGCCGAGGCGTCGTCGGCTCGCTGCGTGTTGCACCTCGACCACGCGGAGAGTGTGGCGCTGGTCGACGAGGCCATCCGGCTGGGCTTCACCTCGGTGATGTTCGACGGGTCGAAGCTGGACGACGCGAGCAACCGCTCGACGACCCGCGAAGTCGTGGTGCGGTGCCACGCCGCCGGGGTCTCGGTCGAGGCCGAGCTGGGAGAGATCGGAGGCAAGGACGGCGTGCACGCGCCGGGGGTCCGCACCGACCCGGCGGACGCAGCCGCCTTCGCCGCTGACACCGGGGTGGATGCCCTGGCGGTCGCGGTGGGTTCGTCCCACGCGATGACGAGCCGCACGGCGACGCTCGACCTCGACCTGATCGCCCGCATCCGCGCCGCCGTGCCGGTCCCCTTGGTGCTGCACGGTTCCTCGGGCGTCGCGGACGAGTCCCTGGTGGCCGCCGTCGCCCACGGCATGACGAAGGTCAACATCGCGACGCACCTCAACTCGGCGTTCACTGCGGCCGTGCGCGACCACCTTGCCGACAACCCGACCGTCGTCGACACCCGCTGCTACCTCGGCGCCGGACGGGCGGCGGTCCAGGCCGAGGCCGCCCGGCTGCTGCGCCTGCTCGCCGGGGAGTGACAGCCGATCCGCTAGACCCAGCTGGGGAACCACATCCGCAGCGACCACTGGCTCTGCGGGATCACCTGCGCGGTGTAGACCGGCCAGAAGAACGCGAAGATCGCCAGCGTCAGCACACAGTAGGCGCCCACGGCATACAGGCCGATCTCCCGGCGTCGCCACGAGTCGGTGCGCTTCCCCAGCGCCAGCCCCAGCACGAACACCACCGCGAAGATGATCCACGGCTCGAACGCCACCGTGTAGAAGGAGTAGATGGTGCGCTCCTCGAGCCCGAACCAGGGCAGGTAGCCGCCAGCCAGCCCGGCGAGGATTCCGCCGGCGCGCCAGTCCCGCTTGAACAGCCAGTAGAAGATCAGCACCAGGATGGCGGCCGCGCCGAGCCACCAGATCGAGACGGTGCCGATCGACGTGATCGCCTTGGAGCACTGGGCGACTGGGCAGCCGTCCACCCCGCGCTTCGGGCCCTCGTAGAAGAACGACGTCGGACGTCCCTGGATGACCCACGACCACGGGTTGGTCCGGTACGGGTGGTTGTCGTGCAGGTTGACGTGGAACTTGTAGATCTCCTGGTGGTAGTGCCACAGCGAACGCAGCGCATCGGGCACCCACGGAGTGTCGTGCGACGGGTGGATCTTGCCCCACTGACGGTCGTAGCCGCCGCTGGACGCGAACCAGCCGACCCACGACGCGAGGTAGGTGGCAAGAGCCGTCGTGCACATGACCAGGGCTGCCCACAGTCCGTCGCGCACGACCATGCCCGAGAACCAGTGCCGCACCCCGACGGCGCGACGGGCCCCCATGTCCCACAGGACCGTCATCAGCCCGAACGCCATGAGGAAGAACAGCCCCGACCACTTCGTCCCGGCGCAGAGGCCGAGGCAGATGCCCGCCACCCACCGCCACGGACGGGCCCCGAGCCACGGACCGAGCCCGGAGGCGAGCGCATGGTTCGACAGCCCGGCCGCGCGCTCGGCGAGCAGGGCCCGGGCCCGGTCACGGTCGATGAGCAGCGCGCAGAACGCCGCCAGCGCCCAGAACATCACGATGAGGTCGAGCAGCCCGGTCCGTGACTGGACGAAGTGGTGGCCCTCGAAGGCGACGAGAAACGCCGCGATCGTGCCGAGCAGTGACGACCCGAACATCCGTCGCGCAGCACGCCCGATCATCAGGATCGACAGGGTCCCCAGTACGCACACCGAGAACCGCCAGCCGAACGACGACGTCTGCCCGAACAGGTGCTCCCCGGCCGCGATGATCCACTTGCCCACGGGTGGGTGGACGACCAGATCCCCTTCTGTCCCAAAGACATCCGGAGTGCCTTGCGTGAACAGCTCGTCCGGCTTCTTGATGGTGCCCGGCACGCGCATCTCGACGCCGTACTCGAGCATCGAGACACCCTGCTTGACGTAGTACGTCTCGTCGAAGACCAGCTGGTGCGGACGGCCCAACGACCAGAACCGCATGCCACCGCCCACGACCGCGAAGAACAGCGGGCCGAGCCACCCCCACAGGGTGTCCGATGGCCTGAATCCGAGCAGCCGTGATCGCAGCAGCTCGATCCGGGTCATGCGCGCCATCGTATGCACAGGAACTACGGCACCCCTGACAGGATGGCGACGTGACCTCCGCCGCGACTCCCGCCGCAACCTCGGGCGCGACCACGGCCGCGACTTCGGGCGCGACTTCCGCCGCAACCTCGGCCGCGACTTTTGGCGCGACTTCGGGCCTCGGCATCCTCGTCCTCGCAGCCACCCCGATCGGCGACCCCCGCGACGCCGCCCCGCGTCTCGCCGAGGAGATCGCCAACGCCGACATCGTCGCGGCGGAGGACACGCGCCGGCTGCGGCGGCTGTGCTCCGACCTCGGCATCTCCCCGGCCGGGTCGGTGCTCAGCTACCACGAGCACAACGAGGCGTCGCGCACCCCCGACCTGGTCGAGCGCCTTCGCGCCGGCGCGCGGGTGGTCGTCGTGACCGATGCCGGTATGCCGTCCGTGTCGGATCCCGGGTACCGGCTCGTCGACGCCGCGGTCACCGCGGGGATCCGCGTCACGTGTGTGCCCGGCCCGAGCGCAGTGCTCATGGCGCTCGCCGTCTCCGGTCTGCCGGTGGACCGGTTCTGCTTCGAGGGCTTCCTGCCGCGCAAGGCGGGGGAGAAGGCGCGCGGCCTGGCTGCCCTCGCGGACGAACGGCGGACGATGGTCTTCTTCGAGGCGCCGCACCGCATCGACGCGACCCTCGTCGCGATGGCGGACGCCTTCGGCCCGGACCGCCGCGCCGCGGTCTGCCGGGAGCTCACGAAGACCTACGAGGAGGTCCGCCGCGGAGGGCTCGCCGAGCTGGCGGCCTGGGCGGCCGACGGGGTCCGGGGCGAGATCACCGTGGTGGTGGCCGGGGCGACGCCGACTGTGACGACCGTCGAGGAGGCCCTGCCCGGCATACAGGAGCGGGTGGCGGGCGGTGAGCGGCTCAAGGACGTCTGCTCCGACGTGGCGGCCACCACGGGCCTGAAGAAGAAGGCGCTCTACGACGCGGCCGTCTCGCGGGGGAAGCCGGCTCTCAGCTGAGCCAGGCGAGGTGGTCCTTCAGCAGGGCATAACCCACGAAGGCGACGACGTCGAGCAGGGTGTGGGCCACGACGAGCGGGCCGACCCGTCGGGTGCGCGTGTAGACCCAGCCGAACAGCAGCCCCATCGCGAGGTTGCCGACGAACCCGCCGAAGCCCTGGTAGAGGTGGTAGGACCCGCGGATCAGCGCCGAGGTGACCATGACGACGGGCAGCGACCAGCCGGCACGGAGCCACCGGGTGTAGAGGTAGCCGATCATGACGACTTCCTCGAGCACGGCGTTCTGCACGGCGGCCAGCACGAGCACCGGGATGGTCCACCACTGGTCCGAGAGGTTCGCCGCGGCGATCGTGGTGTTGAGCCCGAGCGCCCTTGCCGCCGCGTAGAGCCCGAGCCCCGGCAGCCCCACCGCGGCGGCGAGCAAGGCGCCACGGAGCAGGTCGCGTCCCGGTTGGCGCAGGTCCGCGCCCATCGCGTGCCGGGCGTCCGGGCGGTCGCGCGACAACAGGTGCAAGGCCAGGGCGACGGGGACGAGGGCGAGGACGATGCCCACGAGCTGGTAGGTCAGGTCGAGCCACGGCCGGTCGGGCGTGACGGAGGAGTTCATGGCCGTCGTCTGGCGGTTCAGCGCCACGGGTTGGGTCAGCTTGTTGACGAGCGACAGCAGGGCCCAGACACCGCTCGCGCCCAGGCTGACCCCCAGCACGAGGACCGTCTCGGAGACGAGGGATCGGCGCGTGGGGGCTTCGGCGGCGACGGTCATGCGCCCAGTCTGCTGCTGCGGGCTGGACGAACCCTGACGGGTGGGCTCATACGAGTGCGGCGCGGCGATCTCGTCTCCTGCGCCATCGCCGCACCTTGAGCCAGAGCCAGACGAGCAGCCACGCCAGCAGGACGAGGAACAGGATCACCAGCACCGGGATGAACACGGCCACCAGGCTCAGCCCGATCGACGCACCGTCCTCGACGGTCGACGCCACCGGCGCCCCGAACCCGAGCGTGCCGGCGTTGATGGCCGGTCTGGCCACCGTCTTCCCACCGTGCACCAGACCTGAGGTGACCACGCCCAGGATGACGCCGACCCACGGGTTGTTGGTCATCCAGGACGAGTGGTCGAGGCCCTCGGCGGCCGACGTGGCGGCAAAGATCAGGCCACCCATGCTCGGCCGGATGAACGTCTGAACCGCGTCGTTGACGGTGTCGATCGCGGGGATCTTGTCGAGCACCACCTCGGTGAGCAGCAGCACCGCGCCGATCCCGATCGCCCACCACGACTCGATCCACGCATACGACTGCGGCAGCGTGATGAAGTCCGTGAACCGGGCGATCAGCGCCACGACGAGGAACGGGATGTAGGCGTTGAGCCCCGCTGCCGCGGACAACCCCATGCCGGTCAGTGCAGCGATCATCGGCCACCTCCTGTGCGGGTGCGGCGCACCTGTGAAGACATGTCTATTCGACGCCGGTGCGAAATGCGCGGTTCCGCCTCCGCGGCTGTCACCTTCTCCGGCCACCCGACGCAGGTATGCCGCGCGCGGAGTCCGCGCGCGGCATACCTCATCCTTATCGGGTTTAGGGACAAAGGGTGGCTTCACCCCGGAACCGTTCCGGGGTGAAGCCGACCCAAGTCCCTAAACCCGATAAAGGTGGGAGGTGGGTTCAGCTGCCGTCGGCCCGCTTGCGGGCGACGATCTGGCCGAGGACGGCGTAGCCGACGACGAGGTGGGCCGCGCCGACCCAGCGGGCCGCGCCCTCACCGAAGATGCCCATCGTGGGCACGGTCACGACGGCCCAGCTCTCGGCGACCAGGGGGTAGAAGCGGGACAGGCCCTTCCAGCGGCCCGCGATGGCGATGCGGATGCCGATGAGGAACATGCCGAGCATCGAGATCGGCCAGAACATGTCGAGCGCCAGCGACGCAGGGTTGTCGAGGTTGGTCAGCCCGAAGAAGTCCGAGGCGGTGGAGGCCATCGCCAGGGCGAGGGCACCGGTCTCCATGCGCAGCACGCTGCGGGCGACCTTGCCGGAGCCGATGGCCTTGGTGCGCCACAGGACCCGCACCAGGCTGAGGACTCCGACCTGGAAGAGGAACGAACTCGCGTTGTGGGCGTACTGGTAGGCAGTCGTCTCGCTGTTGAGCCCGAACACGACGATCATGCTCGACCAGGCGAGCGCTCCGACGGTGAGCATCGTGCCGTGCCGGAAGTACGGACGCGGGTTGGTCGCCTCGGGCGCCTGGGTGGTCGCGGCGGCGACGTCAGAGCGAGCGGGGGCGGAGGTCTTCGTGACCGACATGGTGGGTCTCCTTGCTGGGTGGTGGTGTCTGTGGTTGTGGTGGTGCGGCCGGCACGTGGTCGGTGCCGTTGCCGAGAACTCTGTGGCGCCCCGCGACCCGGGCGGCAGGGGTCGGCGTCCCGTCTCCGGTCCCCGAAGGTGTCCCGACGGATCGGGACACCAATCCCCTGACGGCGGGACACCGGCGTTGGCACACTGGCGAGGTGACCGCTGTGCCTGCCCTGCGCGCCGAGGCGTCGGGCCCGCCCGCGCCCGGGAAACCGGGTTCGCGAGGCGTCGACGCCGGCCCACGGCGTGCCGTCGTGCCGGCGCTGCTCGTGCTGGTGCTGGTGGCCCTCGTGGTCGGCTGCGTGGTGCTCGACGCGCAGTCCACGGACGCACAGCGCGCGCTCTACGTCTCCGAGCGGGGCGTCGTCAGCGGGGCGATCGGCGCCCTCGTCGGGTTGTGCGGCGCCGCGATCCTCGCGTTCCGCCCGTGGCACGTGGTGGGACTGGTCCTCGCCGGCGCCGGCGCCTTCTGGGCGCTCGACGGTTTCTGCGAGTCGTATGCCGTCGTTGGACTGCACGACCGGCCGCCACTGCCGCTCACGGGACTTGCCTACTGGGTGGTCTCCGAGGCCGGGTCGCTGCTGCTCGTGGCGCTTCCGCTGGTGCTGGTGCTCTACCCGACCGGTCGCCTGCCGTCCGGGCGGTGGCGGTGGGTCGGCCTTGCCGCCCTCGTCATGTCGCTGGCCCTCCCGCTCAGCCTGGTCCTCGCGCCCGACACCGTGATCTACGACGGCCGTCTCCCCGACGAGGTGGTGGCGCTCCTGCCGCAGATCGCGCTGCCGCTGTCGGGGTCGGCTGCGACCGCGACCATCCACGTCAGCCAGGTGCTGACCATGCTCGCGATGCCACTGGCTGCCGCCACCGTGTTCGCGCGACATGCACGCTCCACCGGCGTCGAGCGCACCCAGCTGCGCTGGCTGCTGTGGGCCGCGATCGTCTGCCTGCTGGCCGGCGGCGTCATGCTGCTCGACCTCAACGGGCCGGTCGGGTTCGCTGCCCTGGTGCTCGCGCTGGTGGCGACCAGCGTCTCCGTGGTCATCGGCGTGGTCCGACCCGAGACCGGCGACGTCGACGCCCTGGTCGGCGGCACGCTCGTCTATGGCGGCATCGCCGCCCTGTTCGTCCTCCTCGATCTGGCTGTCGTGGCGGCGGCCGCCTCCCTGCTCGGCGACCGCTTCGAGGAGCGGCAGGTGACCGTGCTCGTCCTCGTGCTGGCCGTCGCCGCGTACGGGCCACTGCGGTCGTGGCTCACCGCACAGGTGCGCCGCCGGGTGCTGGGCAGGCGGGGGGAGCGGTACGAGGTCGTCTCGGCCCTGGCCGAGCGGCTGGAGGAGTCGGGTGGTCTCGAGGAGCAGCTGCCGGCGCTGGCCGCGACGGTGGCAGAGGCGTTCCGGGTGCCGTTCGTGCGGGTCGAGGTCCTCGGGCCTGGCGGCCAGGGGCTCGCGGCGACCCACGGGACGGAGCCGTCAGCGAGCCGCTCGTTCCCCATCTCCTACCGGGGTGAGCGGATCGGGTCGATCGAGCTGCCCGACGGGGGGATCCGCGGCATGCTCTCGCGCCGCGACCGCGTGCTGCTGGTCGACGTCGTCCGGCAGGCGGCCATCGCCGTGCGGAGCAGCCTGCTGGCGCGGGAGCTCCAGGAGTCGCGCGAGCAGCTGGTGCTGGCGCGGGAGGAGGACCGCAGGCGGATCCGTCGCGACCTGCACGACGGCCTGGGCCCGGTGCTCGGCGGAGTGGCCATGCGACTGGATGCCGCGGGCAACGCAGTGGCGACCGACCCGCAGACTGCGCACCGGCTGGTCGTGCAGTCCCGAGCCGAGATCACCGAGGCGCTCGCCGACGTGCGACGGCTGGTCCACGGGTTGCGGCCGCCGGCGCTCGACGACCTCGGCCTGCTCGCGGCTGTCGAGCAGCAGGCGGACCGTACCCGCGCGGCGGGACTCGACGTCTCCGTCCGCGCCGACGACGTCGCCGGCCTGCCCGCGGCTGTGGAGGTCGCGGCATACCGGATCGTGTCGGAGGCGCTCACCAACGTGGCCCGGCACGCGCACGCGCGCACCTGCACCGTCTCGCTCGCGACCGGTCCGGCCGATCTCGCCGTCGAGGTGCACGACGACGGCCGCGGCATCGCGGCGGACGTGGTCGTCGGGGTGGGTCTGCGGTCGTTGCGTGAGCGGGTGGAGGAGCTGGGTGGTCGCTACGAGGTGCTGTGCCCGCCTGGCGGCGGCACGACGGTTCGGGCGTGGTTGCCGACGGGTGGGGGCGCATGAGCGACGACCGTGAGATCCCGGGTGGCGGCGCCGTCAGGGTGCTGATCGCCGACGACCACCCGATCTTCAGGGACGGCCTGGCGACCCTCCTCGCACCGCACCCTGACATCGAGGTCGTCGCGCGCGCCGCCGACGGCGCCGAAGCCGTGGCGCTGGCGGCCGAACACCGTCCCGACGTCATCGTCATGGACATCCAGATGCCCCACGTCAACGGCATCGAGGCGACCCGCCAGGTGCTGGCCGCGCAACCGTCGGTCGGCGTCCTCGTCTTCACGATGGGTGAGGACGACGGGACCCTGCTGTCGGCGATGCGGGCCGGAGCGCGCGGCTACCTCGTCAAGGGGGCCGCGCAGGACGAGGTGGTCCGCGCCATCATCGCGGTCGCCGGGGGAGGCGTGGTGTTCGGCGCGTCGCTGGCCGCACGGATCGGCGACCTGCTGTCGCCGTCCTCGCAGCACCGGGCCCCCGAGTTCCCGATGCTCACCGACCGAGAGCGCGAGGTGCTCGACCTCATCGCCGCAGGGCGCAGCAACGGCCAGATCGCGGCCGAGCTCTACCTTGCGCCCAAGACGGTACGCAACAACGTCTCCGCGATCCTGTCTAAGCTCCAGGCCACCGATCGCGCCGAGGTCATCATCCGGGCCCGCGACGCCGGGATGGGCCAGCGGGACTGACCGTCCGGCGGTCCCTCGGGTGCTCGGCGACGACCGCTCACCGATTGGCGCGCGGGTATCTCCCCGGATCGGCTCTCCTTCTGGAAGGGTTCCCGGAATCCGGATGTAACCGCTTACATCCGGACAATCCACCACACCGAAGGAGTTGTGGACCCCATGAAGGGAACGCACAGAATCGCCCTCGTGCTGGCGGCAGCCGCCGCAGTGCTCGGTATCGCGCCCGGGACGGCCACCGCAGCCGACTCGCCGCAGGTCGCCGTCATCGCCCACCGTGGCTCCGGCGCCATGGCGCCGGAGAACACCCTCGCCTCGGTCGAGCTCGCCCTCAAGCAGGGCGCGGACTACATCGAGAACGACATCATGCGCACCAGCGACGGCGCGCTGGTGATCATGCACGACCTCACCCTGGCCCGGACTACGAACGTCGAGCAGGTCTTCCCCGACCGCTCGCCCTGGAACGTGTCCACCTTCACCCTCGCGGAGATCAAGCAGCTCGACGCCGGCTCGTGGTTCAGCGCCAAGTACGCCGGCCAGAAGGTGCCCACCCTGCGCGAGTGGGTCGAGGCGGTCGGCTCCCGAGCCGGCATGCTGCTCGAGGCCAAGGACCCGTGGGCCTTCCCCGGCATCGAGCGCGACATCGACAAGAACCTGCGCTCGATCCCGGCCTTCACCAAGGCGCTGGCTGCCGATCGGGTCATCATGCAAGCCGGTGACGAAGGGTGGCTCCGCGCCTACCACGACCTGGCGCCGGACGTGCCGGTCGGGCTGCTCTACTACACCCGCCCCACCGACGAGCAGCTCGTCGCGGCAAGCACCTGGCTCGACTCGGTCCACCCCGCGCTCGGCAACATCGACCAGGGCATCGTCACCCGGGCCCACGAGCTCGGCCTGGACATCCACGTGTGGACGGTCAACTTCGGTGGCGACATGAGCCGAGGGATCTCCTGGGGCGTCGACGGCATCATCACCGACTACCCCTCGGTGCTGCGGGACATCCTTCGCAAGAGCTGACCTGGCCCGGCACACCCTGCCAGCGATGCCCCGGTATGCCGCCCGCGCGGCATACCGGGCATCGTGCGTCCCAGCGGTGGCGCCGCTCAGCCGACGTCGCTCAGCCGACGTCGCTCAGCCGACGTCGCTCAGCCCAGGAGGGGCCCGACCAGGTCGGCGCAGAAGTCGACCTCGGTGGACCGGCCGTTCATCGCCGTGATGACCGGGTCGCCGACCTGTTCACCACCGGGCTGCGCGTCGCCGAGCAGGTCGTACATCGTGACCATGCGCAGGGTGCCGGAGTCGCGGGCGACGACCTGACCCGAGTCGTCGCGCACCGTGAACGAGGCGCCCGAGAGCTTGGAGTCGAAGGCCCAGATGTTGCCCTCGACGTGCGTGCCCCGGGTTTCGCGGAACGTGCTGCGGTCGCTGATCGTGAAGAAGCGGCCGGTGGCCGGGTTGGTGAAAGTGTCCACGGCGGAGAGGTTCTGCCAGCCGAGGTAGGCCTCGTCGGTGCCCTTGATCGTCCGGATGGAGAAGCCCGCGTGACCTGAAGCCGTGTGGTCGATGGTGATGCCGCACTCGTCGAAGGTCTCGGCGAAGGTGAAGTCGAAGCGGTCGTGGCTGTAGAGCGCGGCCTGCGCAGGTGCGATGACGACGAATGAGACCGCGGTGGCGGCCAGGGTGGCGATGACCTTGAAGCGAACGCGCATGTTTTCCTCCCGGGTTGGCTGATCCCTTCACGGTCCTCAGCGCGCCCGTCGCCCACATCAGGGAAAGCCACTACACCGGCCGGCGTGCCCCGACTTTCGGGCGAGTGGCCGAAAGTCCGGGCCCGGTCCGGCCGGGAGCGGCGAACTTTCAGGCGAGTGGCCGAAAGTCCGGGCGGCTCGCGGCAAAGGCCGGGGAGGTTTCGGGCGAGTGGCCGAAAGTCTGGGCCCGGTCCCGTCAGGACGTCGCGCGTCCCGGAAATTGCCGATGCCACTCGGGCGACAGGCGTGGCGCCGTGCTCATGCCCCGCGAACGCATGACCGCCACCACCCGATCGAGCACTGCCGTGGGGTCGTTGTAGACCTGGGACCCCACCACGATGACGAACTTCCAGTCGTCGGCCTCGAGGTCCTCGCGGCGCACCAGGTCGCCCTCCCACTGCTCGACGCGTTCGATGTGGTGGCGCCCGTCGAACTCGATGCCGACCTTGTGCTCAGGGAAAGACAGGTCGATGCGGTACTTCACCCGGCCACCGGAGTTCACCACCTCGAAGTTGACGACCGGCTCCGGTAGGCCGGCCAGGACCAAGAGCATCCGCAGTCGGCTCTCCATCGGAGAGTCGACGCGCTCACGGACCAAGGAGGCCGCGCGGCATACCAACGAATGGTGGGAGCCGCCCCACTTCGCGGCCGCTGCAACCAGCGCGTCGGGTGTGGTGGCGCCCGCTCTGACCAGCGAGTCGCCGAGCACCACCAGATCGACCAGGCTGCATGACCGGCCCAGGTCCAGGAACGTCCTCTCGGCGGACGTGACGGGAAGGCCGCGTCGGGTCGCCTTCGACGGCATGGCGACGACACGGTGCGGACGAATGCCCGCCACCTTGGGGCGGTGAACACGCGGGACGGTCACGTGGATGTCGGACGAGTCGGGCGCGATCCCACCCCAGAGCCGAGCTGCCGTGTGGTGCGTGATGAGGGCCTCCGCGGGACAGATGGTCAGTGCTGCCAGTGACCTCAGCTGGAGGGTGGGGGTCACGCCGGCGGCCAGGTGCACTCCCCAGAAGACCTGCTGGTAGCCACGCCCAGCCAGTTCGTCGTCGCTGATGCCGGCGGCCAGCGCCTCCGCCCGGGTGAACGGAACGAGCGGGTTGAACTCTCGGCTCGGAAGCCGTCGTCGGGGCATCGATCCACTGTGGTGCCTCAGCGACGGTCGGCCCGGCGATATCCACAGGGCCCACGTCTGGCGAGGTTTTGGGCGAGTGGCCGAAAGTCCGGGGGTCGGCTGGGGGGAGGTGGCGAGGTTTCGGGCGAGTGCCCGAAAGTCCGGGGGAGCGGGCGGCATGCCGGCGCGCGCCGGGGGAGCGGGCGGCATACCGGCGCGAGGGAAACCCGTTTGGCGCCCACCCCTAGGATTCGCACGTGAGCAAAGTCCTGTCTGCAGTCGCCTGGCCGTATGCCAACGGCCCGCGGCACCTCGGCCACGTGGCCGGGTTCGCCGTGCCCTCCGACGTGTTCAGCCGCTACATGCGGATGGCGGGCCACGACGTGCTCATGGTCAGCGGTTCGGACGAGCACGGCACCCCGATCCTCGTCCTCGCGGACCAGCAGGGCGTGAGCGCGCGCGAGCTCGTCGACCGCAACCACGCCATCATCGCCGCCGAGCTGGCCGACCTCGGCTGCTCCTACGACCTCTACACACGCACCACCACTGCGAACCACTACTCCGTCGCGCAGGAGCTGTTCACCCAGGTCTGGAAGAACGGCTACATGGTCGAGCAGACCACGAGTGGCGCGATCAGCCCCTCCACCGGCCGCACGCTGCCGGACCGCTACATCGAGGGCACCTGCCCGATCTGCTCCTACCCCGAGGCCCGCGGCGACCAGTGCGACAACTGCGGCAACCAGCTCGAGCCCACGGACCTGATCGACCCGAAGTCCAAGATCAACGGTGAGACGCCCGAGTTCATCGAGACCCAGCACTTCTTCCTCGACCTGCCGGCGCTGGCCGACGCGCTGCGCGAGTGGCTCGAGGGCCGTGAGGCGAGCGGCACGTGGCGGCCGAACGTCATCAAGTTCAGCCTCAACATCCTCGACGACATCCGCCCCCGGGCGATGACGCGCGACATCGACTGGGGCATCCCCGTGCCGCTCGACGGGTGGCGCGACAACCCGGCCAAGAAGCTTTACGTCTGGTTCGACGCCGTGGTCGGCTACCTGTCCGCGTCCATCGAGTGGGCCCGCCGCCAGGGCGACCCCGAGCGGTGGCGCGAGTGGTGGAACGACAGCGAGGCGCTGTCGTACTACTTCATGGGCAAGGACAACATCACCTTCCACTCCCAGATCTGGCCGGCCGAGCTCCTCGGGTATGCCGGTCGCGGGGCTCGCGGGGGCGAGCCCGGTGAGTTCGGGGTGCTCAACCTGCCGACCGAGGTCGTGTCGAGCGAGTACCTCACGATGGAGGGCAAGCAGTTCTCGACCTCGCGCGGCTACGTCATCTACATCCGCGACGTCCTCGACCGCTACGGCCCGGACGCGATCCGCTACTACATCTGTGCGGCGGGCCCGGAGAACCAGGACGCCAACTTCACCTGGGCCGAGTTCGTGCAGCGCAACAACTCCGAGCTCGTCGCGGGGTGGGGCAACCTCGTCAACCGCACGGCCTCCATGGTCGCCAAGAGCTTCGGCGAGATCCCGCAGCCCGGCGTGCTGGAGCCGGTCGACGAGGCGGTGCGGGCCAAGGTGCTCGCGGCATTCGGGGTCGTCGGGGACCTGTTGGCCAGGCAGCGGATCAAGGCTGCGGTGGCCGAGGCGATGCGGACCGTCGGCGAGGTGAACAAGTACGTCACCGACACCGCACCGTTCAAGCTCAAGGGCGAGGACGAGCGCGAGCGCCTGGGGACCGTGCTGCACACGCTGACGCAGTGCGTGGCCGACCTCAACCGCATCCTCGCGCCGTTCCTCCCGTCGTCGTCCAACGCGGTGCACGCGACCTTCGGTGGCGAGGGCACCTTCATGCCCATGCCGGTGCTGCAGGACGTCTCCGGGCTCGACCCCGAGGACGCCGACCGGAGCTACCCGGTGGTGACTGGCGAGTACACCCGGACGCCGCGGTGGGAGTCGGTTCCGGTGCAGGTCGGGGCCACTGTGGTCAAGCCCACACCCATCTTCACCAAGCTCGACGAAGCGGTGGTGGACGAGGAGCTCGAGCGACTCCGTGACGACGCTCCGGAGGCTCCGGAGGCCGACCCGCAGGACCCCGCTGAGGGCTCCGGGGGCAACGGTGACGGCGACGCCTGACCCGGGTCAGCGCAGCGGCCCCACCAGGGTGCCCGACGCCCCGGACCCGCTCCCGATCCCGGTCGTCGACAACCACACGCACCTCGACATCGCGCGGGACGGAGAGGACGCCCCTGACGTCGCCGCGGTCATCGCCGACGCCGCGGCCGTGGGTGTCGACCGGCTGGTCCAGATCGGGTGTGACCTGCCTGGTGCCCGGTTCACCGTCGAGATGGTCGACCGCCACCCGGCGATGCTGGGTGGTGTCGCCCTCCACCCCAACGAGGTGCCCAGGCTGGCCGAGGCTGGAAGTCTCGAGGCGGCATACGCGGAGATCGAGGAGCTCGCTGCGCACCCAAGGGTGCGGGTCGTCGGCGAGACAGGTCTCGACTACTACCGCACAGGCCCTGAAGGTGTTGGGGTGCAACAGGATTCGTTCCGCTGGCACATCGACCTGGCCAAGCGCACGGGCAAGGCCCTGCAGATCCACGACCGCGACGCCCACGACGACGTCCTGCGCATCCTCGAGGAGGAGGGCGCGCCGGCCACAACGGTGATGCACTGCTTCTCCGGCGACATGGCGATGGCCAGGACCTGCGCGGAGCGTGGCTACTACCTCTCGTTCGCGGGCACGGTGACCTTCAAGAACGCCAAGGGCCTGCGCGACGCACTCTCGGTGACCCCGCTCGACAGGGTCCTGGTCGAGACCGACGCCCCCTACCTCACGCCGGCGCCCTGGCGCGGCGCGACCAACGCCCCCTACCTCGTGCCCCACACGATCCGGGCCATGGCGGGGGTCCTCGGCGTCGCCGTGCCCACCCTCTGCCAAGCCGTCAGCGACACGTCCGAGGCGGTCTACGGCCCCTGGTGAGCCCTCCAGTTCGGGGGCGGGGATCGCCGGTATCAGGCCGGGCGAATGCCACGCCTGTGACTTGGCCAAGTGCTGAACGTACCGTTATCAAAATTTGACCTTTGCCGAAAAGGCGGTCATGGTTGATGACTGTTGGCCGGGGTCGGACCCTCCGGCGACGCGATCAGGGGTTGTTCAACCGCCACGACGGCGGCTCGGAGCGGCCCCTCATTCTTTGCCCCTTGCACCTCCGGGCACAGGACGCGCCGCCACACCGATGCCCGGGGAGTACGAACTCTGGAGCATCGTGATCACCCGTCCCGTTCGTCGCATCGCCCAAGCCGCGGTCGTGACCAGCCTCATCGCTGGCGCCGTCGGCGTCTCGCATTTTGACAAGTCCGTCACCCTCTCTGTCGACGGCAAGGCCTCGACGGTCCACGCCTTCGGCAGCACCGTCGGCGACGTCCTCAAGAAGCAGGACATCGCGATTCATGAGCACGACGTGGTCGTCCCGGCGCCCGGCACCCAGCTCGCCGACGGCCAGAAGATCGTCGTCCGGTACGGCCGCAAGCTGACCGTGACCATCGACGGTCGCACGCAGGACTACTGGACCACCGCCACCACCGTGGCTGCAGCGCTGCAGGAGCTCGGCATCCGTGCCGACTCGGCCAAGCTCTCGGCCTCGCGCTCGATGTCGCTCGGCCGTCAGGGCCTGGCCCTGTCCGTCACCACGCCCAAGGACGTCGTCGTCCGCGCTGACGGCAAGAACCGCTCGGTCACGAGCACCGGTGCCACTGTCGCCGACGTGCTCTCCGAGCTCCACATCACCAAGGACGCCGACGACCGGGTGAGCCCGGCCCCCACCACGGCCGTCACCGCCGGTCTGAAGATCGCCGTCCTGCGCGTCAGCGCGACGCAGGTCAAGGCGACCGAAGCCATCGCGGCACCGGTCACCAGGAAGAGCGACTCCACCCTCTACAAGGGTCAGACCAAGACGCTCAAGGCCGGCTCCGCGGGCGCCAAGGTCGTCACCTACAAGATCGTCAAGGTCGACGGCAAGGTCGAGAGCAAGAAGGCCGTCGCCACGACGGTCACGCAGGCACCCGTCGCGGCGCTCGTCGCCGTGGGCACCAAGGCGCGGGCGAGCACCCCTGCTCCCAGCGCAGGCAACACGTCCGGCGCGGGCATCAACCTGTCCAACGCCGCCATGTGGGACCGGATCGCCCAGTGTGAGTCCGGTGGCAACTGGTCGATCAACACCGGCAACGGCTACTACGGCGGTCTGCAGTTCGCGACCTCCTCGTGGCTGGCCAACGGTGGAGACGACTTCGCCCCGCGTGCCGACCTGGCCTCGCGTGCGGAGCAGATCACCGTGGCCAACCGCTACTACGCCAAGGCCGGTCTCGGCCCGTGGGGTTGCGCGCACGCCGCCTGACCTGGACGTCATTACTCCCGGCTTCACCCCGGAACGGTCCGCCTCACCCGAAAACGTTTGTCGGGTGAGGCGGACCTTTGTCCCATGACCCGATAAAGGTGAGGCGGGGGAGAGTCCCCTAGAGTCGGCGCCATGGTCGAGCAGAGCGGGTTCCTCGGAGCCGCCCAGATCCGGGAGATCGCGGCCGAGCTGGGGCTGCGCCCGACCAAGCAGTGGGGCCAGAACTTCGTCATCGACGCCAACACCGTCAAGCGGATCGTGCGGCTGGCCGGGGTGAGCGCCGCCGACTCCGTGGTGGAGGTCGGCCCCGGCCTCGGGTCGCTCACCCTCGCGCTGCTCCCCGAGGTCGGGCACGTCACGGCGGTCGAGGTGGACCCGAACCTCGCCCAGGCGCTGCCGGGCACCGTGAGCCGGCTCGCACCGGCATACGCGGACCGGCTGACGCTCGTGCAGGCGGACGCGATGCAGGTGCGCGAGCTGCCCGACCCCCAACCCACGGCGCTCGTCGCGAACCTGCCCTACAACGTCTCCGTGCCCGTCGTCCTCAACTTCCTCGAGGCCTTCCCCACCCTTGAACGGGTGCTCGTCATGGTGCAGCTCGAGGTGGCCGAGCGCCTCGCCGCCAGCCCCGGCTCCAAGGCCTACGGCGTCCCGAGCGTCAAAGCCTCCTGGTATGCCGCGGTCCGGCTCGCGGGAACCGTGCCCCGCAGCGTCTTCTGGCCGGTGCCGAACGTCGACTCGGGCCTCGTGGCCCTCGAGCGCCGGCCTGCCCCGTCCACCACCGCCAGCAGGCGCGACACCTTCACGTGCATCGACGCGGCTTTCGCCCAACGACGCAAGACGCTGCGTGCCGCGTTGGCCGGGTGGGCCGGTTCGGCCCCCCGTGCCGAGGAGTGCCTGCGTGCGGCCGGCATCGAGCCTCGGACCAGGGGAGAGCAGCTCGGGATCGACGAGTTCGCGGCGATCGCGGCCGCCCGCTCAGCCCTCCCGGTCCTCTCCTAGCTCCCCGCCGCGAGCTCAGCCCACGAGGCAGCGCGCTATGCCAGCGCCGGGGTGCGCGGCCAACAGTCCGCGGGCACGTGACCGTGAGATGTTCCACGACAACCAGTCGTCCGTCTTCAGTCCGCTTCCCGGGTCGCAGCTGACCGAGGGGTTCCGCAGGTCGACCAGCGCGGGCGCGGCATCGGCCGAGAGCTCGGCGAGGTAGGCGTAGTCGATCGGGGCCGTCGCGTTGGTGCGGGAGAGGTTGTGCTCCGCGATGTAGAGGTCGGGGTTGAGGACCGCGAGCCCGAGCAGACCAACCGCTCCGAACCGCACCGCCAGCGGGACCAGCCAGCCACGCGCCCGGACCAGGCCTGAGGCCATCACGAGCACGACCACGACGCCGAGCCAGCCCTCGAAGACCGAGACGAGCAGCCGGAGCCGGGTGAAGCCGTAGGCCTCTTCGTAGAGGTGCATCCGGTAGAGCGCCGACACGACCACGACGATCGTCATGAGGCACAAGGCGCCCAGCGCCAGGTCGCGGGCGCGCCCAAGGGTGGCCTTGCGCGCGGCCCAGCCGACGACCGTGAGGGTGAGGATCGTGGCCACCGTCAGCTGGCCGAAGCCTTCGTGGACGTAGTCGGCGTAGGTCAGTCCGGTGGTGCGCTGGAGGTAGTCGTGGCCGCCGAACATGGCGGTCGCCTGCGCGACCAGGAAGAGCGCGAAGACGGCGTTGACGGCCATCACGGGTGCCATCCACTCGAACTGCCGCCGGCTGGGTCGCAGGGGCAGCCGCAGCCGGTCGACGGCTGGGGGAGCAAGACTCACGTATGCCGCGGCGAGGGTGCCGGCCGCGATGAACACCGCGAGGACGATCCGGGCGGGGAGGTCGTGCCAGGTGATGTCGGGCGTGATGGCGTCGACCCAGGATGCGAACAACGCGTCAGCGGAGGCGAACAGGGCGCCGAAGACGAGGAGCAGAACCACCGAGACGATCGTCGCGCGGGCCGCGGGAATCCAGGCCTGGACGCTGGTGCGGGGCTTCAGCGTGCGGCCGAGCCACGGAAGGCCGCGGATGGAGGCCAGGGGAACGGATGCCGCCGTGCCCAGCAGACCCAGGATCGAGGAAGCGCGCGTCGAGTTCACGGCCACGAGCGCCAGGCCTGCCAGGAGGCAGAGGATGGTGATCCACGCGGCGTCCCTGACGAAGAGGGTCGCGAGGAGCAGGGCCACCAGGGCCGCGTCGACGCTGTCCAGCCGGTTCCACCGACGAGACCCGGGGCGCAGGGCGCGGGCCCCCAGCGCGGTGGCGGCGACGGCACCGAAGACGAGGGTGGTGCCGACCCCGAGGTTGCGGTTGGGCACCACGACGGCCGCGAGGACACCGGCAGCCACGGCGCAGGCCACGATGCCGGGGCCTCGCCGTGGTGCGTCCGGCCAGTAGGACCCGAGCCCCTCGTGCGGTGGTGCGGCGGGAGGCAGCGGCGCGGGGGCCGGTGGGGTCAGGGTGCTCATGATGGGCTCCTTCGTCGTGATCGGACGGGTCACGTCCGCGGGCAGGGTCACCTCGATGCGGCAGCCGTGGTCACTGTCGGCGACGGCGATGGTCCCGCCGTGCAGCTGGGCGACCCAGCGGGAGATGGCGAGGCCGAGACCGGTGCCGCTGTTGTGTGCGGCACTGGTCGTGAACCGCTCGAACACCGCGCGCCGGTCCGAGGCCGCGATCCCGGGCCCGTCGTCAGCGACGGCGACCAGGACGTCGCCGTCGGCGAGCTCGGCGCTCACCCGGACCAGGCCACCAGCCGGACTGTGGCGGGACGCGTTGTCGAGCAGGTTGGCGAGCAGCTGGTGCACGCGGTCGGGGTCGGCCGGGACCGTGAGGGACTCCGGTCGCACCACCACCGTGTAGCGCAACCCGTCGACCCGGGCCTGGGCCACGGCCTCCTCGAGCAGGTCGGCGAGCCGCACGTCCTTGAACCGCAACGGCGTCACGCCCTCCTCCACGCGCGACAGGTCGAGCAGGTCGCTCACGAGGCGGCCGAGGCGCTCGGTCTGGGCGAGCGCGAGGCGCAGCTCGTCCGGGCCGGGCTGCGAGACGCCGTCGACGAGATTCTCCAACACTGCCTGCAGCGCGGAGATCGGGGTGCGCAGCTCGTGCGAGACGTTGGCGACGAGGTCACGCCGGTGCCGGTCGACCAGCTCGAGGGTCGCCGACATCCTGTTGAAGGCGCGGGCCAGCTCGCCCACCTCGTCGCCGGACGTGGCGCGCACGCGCTGGGAGTAGTCGCCTTGCGCCATCTGCTGGGCCGCGTGTGTCATCTCACGCAGCGGCGAGGTCATCCCCCGTGCCAGGAGCTGGGTGATGCCGAGCGCTGCCAGGACCGCGACCGGCACGGTGGCCCACGGCGAGAGCCCCGCGCGGGTGCCGACGACGGCGAGCACCGACGCCACGGTGATCGTGACCGCCACGAGCAGGCCCAGCTTCACCTTGATGGAGCGGACCGCGTCGAGGGGGCGAAGGTCGTACCTCACGCGCCCACCTCCAGGGCGTAGCCGACTCCGTGGACGGTGCGCAGGAGGTCGGCCCCGAGCTTGCGGCGCAACGACTTCACGTGGCTGTCGACCGTGCGGGTGCCCGATGCGTCCGCCCAACCCCAGACCTCGGCCAACA
Organism: Pedococcus sp. P2_D9; assembly: GCF_056404275.1. Classification (NCBI taxonomy): domain Bacteria; kingdom Bacillati; phylum Actinomycetota; class Actinomycetes; order Micrococcales; family Intrasporangiaceae; genus Pedococcus; species Pedococcus sp. P2_D9. The sequence goes on along the minus strand of NZ_JBFUEI010000019.1, from coordinate 9,707 downwards.
GCGCCTCTCGGGTCAGGACCGTGCCGGGTCGCGCGGCGAGGCACGCCAGCAGGTCGAACTCGGTCGGCGTGAGGTGCACCTCGTCCTCCCGGGACCACACCCGCCGCTGGGCGCCGTCGATGCGTAAACCGTTGACCTGCACCGTCGGTGCAGGGGACTGCCTCGTCGCCGCGGCCCGCTCCACCCGCCGCAGCAGTGCCCTGATCCGGGCCACCAGCTCACGCATCGAGAACGGCTTGGTCATGTAGTCGTCGGCCCCGATCCCGAGGCCGACCAGCAGGTCGGTCTCGTCGTCGCGCGCGGTGAGCATCAGGACAGGCACCGGTCGCGCGGCCTGGAGCCGCCGGCATACCTCGTGGCCGTCGAGGCCGGGGAGCATCACGTCGAGCACCACGACCTCCGGGTCCCAGGCTGCGGCGCGGTCGAGGGCGACGAGGCCGTCGTGCACCTGCTCGACGTCGAAGCCCTCGGCGGCCAGGCGCGCGGCAATCGCGTCGGCGATGGTGGGTTCGTCCTCGACGACGAGGACGCGGGGCTTGGTGCTCACGTTCTCGAGACTAGGAGAGTGTCCCGGTGGGGGAGGGGTAGATGGTGTGAAGGTTCTGTGCAGATGTGCTGGTCCGCGCCGAACCCGTTCACCCCGTTAGGGTGGCGGCCATGACCTCAGCCGCCCTGCCGCCGTCCTCGGTGACGGTGCGCGTCCCGGCGAAGGTCAACCTCGAGCTGCTCGTCGGGCCCCCCCGCGAGGACGGGTACCACCCGTTGTCCACGATCTTCCACGCGGTCAACCTCTTCGACGAGGTGACCGTGATGAGCGCCCCCCAGTGGGGGCTGGCGGTGTCGGGGCCGCAGTCCTTCGGCGTGCCCGTCGACGGCACCAACCTCGCCGCCCGCGCCGCGCAGCGGCTGGCCGAGGTGAGCGGCATCGACGAACCCGTGCACATCACCATCCGCAAGGACATCCCCGTGGCGGGTGGCATGGCCGGCGGCTCGGCTGATGCCGCGGCCACGCTGGTCGCGTGCGACCTGCTGTGGGGCACCGGCCTGACCCGTCCCGAGCTCGAGGAGATCGCGGCGGGGCTGGGCAGCGACGTGCCCTTCCTGCTCGGTGGGGGCACCGCCATGGGGTCGGGGCGCGGCGAACGGCTGGCGCCGGTGCTGGCCCGGGGCAGCTACCACTGGGTCTTCGCCCTCAGCGAGGACGGCCTGTCGACCCCGGCCGTGTATGCCGAGTGCGACCGTCTGAGGGGTGACCGCACCGTGCCCGACCCCTCGCCGAGCGCCGAGATGATGACGGCGTTGCGCTCGGGCGATGCGCGCGCCCTGGGTGCCGCCCTGTCGAACGACCTTCAGGCAGCAGCGATTTCGCTGAGACCGGCCCTGGGGGACGTCCTCGACGCCGGGCTGGAGTTCGGTGCGCTGGGCGGCGTCGTGTCCGGATCGGGCCCGACGGTCGCCTTCATCGCCGAGTCCAACGAGGCCGCCCTCGACCTCGCGGTCTCCCTGACGGCGTCGGGCGCGGTGCAGGACGTCCGCCGCGCGACCGGTCCGGCGCACGGAGCCCACGTCATCAGCGCCCCACGGCCGGGCTGAGCGGCAGCAGATGGCCAACCTCATCAGCGTCGAGCGCGCCACCCTCGCCCTCGGCACCGCCCACGTGCTCGACGAGGTCTCCCTCGGCGTGCTCGGTGGTGACCGGATCGGTGTCGTCGGACGCAACGGTGGCGGCAAGACCACGCTGCTGCGGGTCCTCGCCGGCCACCTCCAGGTCGACTCGGGTCGGGTGACCCACGCGGGGGTGTCGCGGGTCGGCGTCCTCGCCCAGGACGACGTCCTCGACCCCGCTCACACCGTGCACGAAGCGGTCCTCGGCGACCTGGCCGAGCACGTGTGGGCCGGCGACCCTCGCATCCGCGACGTCCTCACGGGGCTCCTCGGCGGGATCGGTGCGGAGGCCGTCGGTGGTTTCGACGCGCTCGTGGGGCCCCTGTCCGGTGGGGAGCGTCGGCGCCTCGCACTGGCTGCGCTGCTGGTGCAGGACCCCACGGTGCTGTTCCTCGACGAGCCGACCAACCACCTGGACGTCGAGGGCGTGGCCTGGCTCGCCGAACACCTGGTGCGCCACCGTGCCCGCCCGGACAACGCCGTCGTCGCCATCACGCACGACCGGTGGTTCCTCGACGAGATCGCCACGACCACGTGGGAGGTCGTCGACGGCAAGGTCAACGCCTTCGACGGTGGCTACGCGGCCTACGTCCTCGCGAAGGCCGAGCGCGAGCGGATGGCGGCGGTCACCGCCGAGCGGCGCGACAACCTGCTCCGCAAGGAGCTCGCCTGGTTGCGACGCGGTCCGCCGGCGCGGACCACCAAACCGAAGTTCCGCATCGACGCGGCCAACTCCCTCATCGCCGACGAACCACCCGCGCGCGACGACGTCGAGCTGATGCGGTTCGCCACGACCCGGCTGGGCAAGGACGTCGTCGACCTCGTCGACGCGTCGGTGACCCTCGGTGAGCGGCTGCTGCTCGACCGGGTCACCTGGCACCTCGCTCCGGGCGAGCGCGTCGGCATCGTCGGCGTCAACGGCGCCGGCAAGTCGACCCTGCTGCGCGCCATCGCCGGTCAGGTCCCGCTCTCCTCGGGCAAGCGGAAGGAGGGCGTGACCGTCAAGCTCGCCTACCTCACCCAGGAGGTGCGTGAGCTGGAGCGGTATGCCGACTGGCGCGTCATCGAGGCGATCGAGGACGTCCGCAAGTACATCCGTCTCGGACGCAAGGAGATCAGCGCGTCGCAGCTCGCGCAACGGCTCGGCTTCACCGGCGGTCGCCAGCAGACTCGCGTCTCGGACCTGTCCGGTGGCGAGCGCCGCCGGCTCCAGCTCACCAGGCTGTTGATGGACGAGCCGAACGTCCTGCTGCTGGACGAACCGACGAACGACCTGGACATCGAGACGCTGACCTCCCTGGAGGACGTCCTCGACGGCTGGGCGGGCACGTTGCTCGTGGTGTCGCACGACCGCTACCTGCTGGAGCGGGCGTGCGACAAGCAGCTCGCCCTGATGGGCGACGGCAAGCTCCGTGAGCTGCCCGGTGGCGTCGAGCAGTACCTCGAGCTGCGACGAGCCGCCCCCGCGCCGACGCTGCCCACCCCACCCAGCTCGGCGCAGACACCTGCGGCACCTGCCCCGGTTGTCACGAACAGCCCAGCCGAGCTGCGCGACGCCCGCAAGGACATGGCGCGAATCGAGAAACAGCTCGCCCGGCTGGCGCAGCGCGAGGACCGGATCCACGCCGAGATGGCCGAGTCGGCGACGGACCACGCCAAGGTGCTCACCCTGAACGGCCAGCTGCGCGAGATCGTCGACGAGCGTGAGGGGCTCGAGCTGGAGTGGCTGGCCGCAGCCGAGATCGTCGGCTGAGCTCGCGTTCGTCCTGGGGGTGGCCGCGTCGAGAGTGCGCGACACGCTGAACGGGCAGCCCGGTCGTCAGCGTGTCGTGCACTCTCGACCGAGTCGGCTCAGGCCTCGAAAGGGGACAGCAGGCGTCGCAGCATGGCGGCCAGCTCGTCGCGGTCACTGCTCGACAGCTCTGCGAGCAGGTCGCGCTCGCGGTCGAGCAGGTCGGCCATGGCGTCGTCGACGGTGCGCTGCCCCGTCGGCGTGAGGCGCACGATGACGCCGCGGCGGTCGTGGGGGTCGGGCGTGCGACCGACCAGCCCGCGGCGCTCGAGCCGGTCGACGCGGTTGGTCATCGTGCCGCTGGTGACGAGTGTCTGGCGGATCAGCTGGCCGGGCGAGAGCTGGTAGGGCGAACCAGCGCGCCGCAGGGCCGAGAGCACGTCGAACTCCCACCCCTCGAGCTGGTGCCGGGCAAAGGCCTGGACGCGGTCCAGGTCGAGCCGTCGGGCCAGCCGGGAGACGCGGGACAGGATCTGCAGCGGCGCCACGTCGAGGTCCGGGCGCTCACGACGCCACGCCTCGACGATCCGGTCGACGTCGTCGGGCGGGGGAGTCGACATGGTGACAACTCTACCTTCCGTCAAGTATCTTGATGTCAAGACAACCGTTGAGAGGTCGCCGTCATGAGCACCACGTGGGATCCCCAGCAGTACGCCAAGTTCTCCGACCACCGGTCGCGTCCGTTCGGCGACCTGCTGGCGCGCGTCGGTGCGAGGCATCCTCGTCTGGTCGTCGACCTCGGCTGCGGCAACGGTCCGCTGACCCTCTCACTCGCCGAGCGCTGGCCCGACGCCCGCATCGTGGGCGTTGACCACTCCCCCCAGATGCTTGCGGTGGCACGGTCCCTGGATGTGACCGATCGCATCGAGTGGGTGGAATCCGATGTGGCGCAATGGGATCCGATGACCCTGGGGGCGGCCCCGGACGTCATCGTCACCAACGCCACGCTGCAGTGGGTGCCGGGCCACCTCGACCTCCTGACCCGTTGGGCGGCTGCCCTCGCTCCCGGGGGATGGCTGGCGATGCAGGTGCCGGGCAACCTCGACGCCCCCTCGCACGCGCTGATGCGCGACGTCGCCCGCGACCACCCGGACGCCGACCTCCTCCGACCCGCTCTCGATCGGCTGGCCGTCGAGCAGCCGTCCGCCTACGTCGAGCTGCTCGGGAGTGTCGGACTCGAGGTCGACGGGTGGGAGACGACCTACCAGCATGTCCTCGATCCCGAGGCGCGACAGGCGAACCCGGTCCTGGAGTGGGTGCGCGGGACCGGGCTGCGACCCGTGCTCGACGCACTGACGGACGAGACCCGGCGCGAGGCGTTCCTGGCGGACTACGACGCGAGGCTGCGCGCGGCATACCCGCGGACGCCGATAGGCGTGATCTTTCCGTTCCGCCGCATCTTCGCCGTGGCCCATCGCCGGGACGGTGGCGGACCGGAGGTCTGAACCGGGTAAAGGGTCGGGGCCAGAGCTCCTTGCTGCCCCTGGAGCGCGAGACGTTCTACGGTCGGGGTATGACCTCCTTCGTGAAATCCGTGACCTTCGACTGCTCCAGCGCCCTGCTCGTCGCCGGTTTCTGGGCGGCCGCGCTCGGCTCCAACGTCGACGAGGACAGCACCGACGACCGGGCGTGGGTCGAGCCCGCGGGGTGGGGCGGTCCCACCCTGTGGTTCCAGCGCGTCCCTGAAGGCAAGACCGCGAAGAACCGGCAGCACTTCGACCTGCGCGCCGTGGGGTCGGTCGGTGCCGAGGTCGAACGACTGGTGGCCCTGGGCGCCTCCGTCATCGGCGGCGACGGCGAGCTCGTCGTCATGGCTGATCCCGAGGGCAACGAGTTCTGCGTCGAGTCCTGACGCCGACCCCCGCCCCCGCGGGCATCGGCGACGTGTCAGAGCTTGCGGGCGATGGTGAGTCCGTCGAAGGCCGTGAGCACGACCGTCTCGACCCGGTCGTCGGCGGCAACCAGGTCGTTGAAGGCCCGGAGGGCGTCGAGGTTGTCGCCGGCGGCGCTGTCGTCTGCGATCTCACCGCTCCAGAGCACGTTGTCAGCCAGCAGCAGGCCGCCCGGCCGGACCCGGGGCACCAGCTCGTTCCAGTAGTCCACGTAACCGCCCTTGTCGGCGTCGATGAAGACCAGGTCGATGGTGGCGTCTGCAGGCAGTGCCCGCAGGGTGTCGAGCGCCGGTGCGATCCGCAGGTCGATGCGGTCGGCCACCCCGGCCTCCTGCCAGGACTGCCTGCCGATCGCCGTCCACTCCTCGCTGATGTCGCAGCAGACCAGGGTGCCTCCGTCAGCCAGCCCGCGGGCGATGCAGAGGCTCGAGTACCCCGTGAAGGTCCCGACCTCGACGGCCGACCGCGCTCCGACGAGGCGGGCCAGCATGGTGAGCAGCTGCCCCTGGTCGTCACCGATCTGCATGCTGGCAGGCCCGCCGAGGGCGCGCGTGCGTTCCTGCAGCCGGCGCACCACCGGGTCGGGCCGCCACGAGCTGTGCGCGGAGGCGTAGTCGCGAACGGCGTCGGTGACCAGGAACGAGCGCATGCCCGTCAGGCTAGTCCGCGGTGAGCAGCCCCGGTTTCTTCTCGAGTCCRGCGAGGCCGTTCCAGGCGAGGTTGACCAGGTGGGCCGCCACGTCGGCCTTCTTCATCTTGCGAGAGTCGAGCCACCACTGGCCGGTGAGGGCGACCATGCCGACGAGCATCTGCGCATAGAGCGGAGCCGTCTTGGGATCGAGCTTGCGACGCTTGAACTCGGCCGCGAGGATGTGCTCGACCTGGCTCGCGACGTCGGAGATGAGGCTGGCGAACGATCCGGTCGACTGACCGGCAGGACTGTCCCGCACCAGGATCCGGAAGCCGTCGGTGTTGCTCTCGATGTAGTCCAGCAGGGCGCCCGCAGCCCGCTCGAGCGTCTCGCGACTGTTGAGCTCGGCGCTCAGCGCGCCAGTGATGCCCCCGAGCAGTGCGGCGATCTCTCGGTCGACGACGACGGCATAGAGCCCCTCCTTGCCGCCGAAGTGTTCGTACACCACCGGCTTGGACACGCTGGCCTTCGCGGCGATCTCCTCAACTGTCGTGCCTTCGAAACCCTTGTCCGCGAACAGTTTCCGACCGACCTGGATGAGCTGCTCGCGGCGCTGCTTGCCCGTCATGCGGGAGCGGGAGCCGGAGGCGGTGGTCTTGTCGTGGGCGTCGGTCACACGGTCCATCATGCCGCCTGCGTAGCGTGGTGGTCGTGAAGGGCAACGCCCGGTATGCCGGTGGAGCGCGGCGGTTGGCGATGTCGGCTGCCGCCGTGGCCGCCTTGCTCCTCCTCGGTGTGGCTCTCGACCAAGGGCCCCTGGGGCCTGCCGAGTCCGCCCCACCGCCGGTCGCTTCTCCCTCACCGCCGGTCCCGTCGGTGACCACGGCCGTGCCGGGTCTCGACGTCCCCACTGCGCCACGGATCGTGACGGACCACCTGACCTTCGGTGCCGAGCGCAGGGCCGAGACCGCGGCATACGCGGAACGCCACTATGGAACGCGCACCTGGCGGCTGGATCCGAGCGTGATCGTCCTGCACTACACGGAGAGCGACACCTACGCCTCCGCTCGCTCGCTCTTCGAGGCGGACCTGCCCAACCGGGGTGAGCGCCCGGGAACCTGCGCCCACTACGTCATCGACCAGGACGGGACCATCCACGAGCTCGTGCCGCCGACCGTGATGTGCCGGCACACGGTGGGGCTGAACCACCTCGCCATCGGCATCGAGTTCGTCCAGTCCTCCAGCGGTCACGACCCCCGCTGGGCGGTTCAGCAGGTGCTCCGCCGCAGGGCGCAGCTGGCCGCGGGCGTGGCGCTCGTCGAGGACCTGCAGAGGCGGTTCCCGATCGCGGACAGCGACGTCATCGGGCACGCGATGGCCAACGACACCAAGGGTTTTCGCGACCGCGAGGGCTGGCGCAACGACCACACCGACTGGCAGGAGGCGGAGGTCGTGGCATTCCGCCGGCTGCTCACCACTGCCCCCTGACGCGAGACCTCAGGCGGCGAGGCGGCGGGCGTCGATGCGCTTGGCCACCGGCCACCTGACGTCGGTGGCCCAGCCGAGCTTCTCGAGCGCCCAGATGACCCGCGCCGTCGAGTCGACCTGACCCTTCTCGACCCCGTGACGGGCGCAGGTCGGGTCGGCGTGGTGCAGGTTGTGCCACGACTCGCCCATCGACAGGACCGCCAGCCACCAGACGTTGCCGGACTTGTCGCGGCTCTTGAACGGCCGCTCGCCGATGGTGTGGCAGATCGAGTTGATCGACCAGGTGACGTGGTGCAGCAGGGAGACTCGCACCAGGGACGCCCAGAAGAAGGCGGTCAGCGCCCCCTGCCAGCTCATCGACCACAGCCCGCCGACGACGGCAGGCAGGAGCATCGAGCCGGCGACGATCAGCGGGAACGCCCGGTCGACCTTCTGCAGGTCCGTGTCGGCCATCAGGTCGGGTGCGTACTTGCTTCGCGGCGTCTGCTCGACGTCGAAGAGCCAGCCCGTGTGCGCCCACCACAGCCCCTTGGCCAGTGCCGGGATCGTCTCGCCGTAGCGCCACGGGCTGTGCGGGTCGCCATCGCGGTCGGAGAAGGCATGGTGGCGGCGGTGGTCGGCAACCCACCGCACCACCGGTCCCTGGATGGCTAGGGAGCCGGCGATCGCGAGTGCCACCTTCAGCCCCCGACTGGCCTTGAACGAGCCGTGCGTGAAGTAACGGTGGAAGCCGACGGTGATCCCGTGCCCCGCAACGGCATACATGACGACGGCGATCACGATGTCGTGCCAGCCGAGGCCCCAGCCCCAGGCGACGGGCACCGCCGCGAGCAGCGCCAGGAACGGGATGCCGATGAACAGCGCCAGCGCGACCTGTTCGCCTCGGGCCTTCCGTTCGGGTGCCACGGACGGCGTCTGGTCCTGGGTGGTCGGCGCCGTCTGCGCGGGAGCGGGCGCGGTCTGCGCGGCTGAGTTGGGGGGCGTCATCGCAGGGGGAACCTTCCTTCGGTTCGTCGCCACGGAGGCATCATCAACGTACGAAACCGTAACCTACGGAACCGTAGGTTGTCATCGGTGTCGGCGGCGATGCCCAGGTATGCCGCGTGCTTGGCTACCCTTGGCGGGTCCCCGCAGGGGGCGTTCCCCGGTTGGTCTGCTGGCAGGGCCCGCCTGACTTTGAATCAGGACAAGCGACGTAGGTTCGATTCCTACCCGGGGAGCCAGGTCCTAGGCGCCGGGGTCCCAGGCGAAGAGCTGGTCGAAGACCCGTGGGTCACCGCCGAGCTCGAGGGACTCCGGCGGGATGCGGCCGTAGAAGAAGAGGACCAGCTCGCTGGCTGTGCCCCGGGCGGAGGCATCCACCGTGTCCGGGTCGTCGCTGCCGGAGTCGGGCAGGCGGGCCGCCCGTGCGCCGTCGGCGGAGAGCCAGACGCGCCAGGAGCGGCCCTCGGTGGCGTGGTAGTCGACGACAGCCGGCTGGTGCGGCCAGGCGCTCGTCGTGGCGCAGCAGGTGAACAGGAACTCCTCGACCCCGTCGAGCGCCGCCTCCTCCGGGAGTGGCTCTGCGGCGTCCGCGGTGAGCTGGGCGTCGTAGGTGTGCACCGCCATCTGCTGCACCTGGTGCCGGGCGACGGCACCGCTGGTCGGCGGTGACTGCGAATCGCCCCACCACATCCAGACACCTCGATCCGGGCCGGCATCGTGCAGGGCGTCCACCAGCTGCTGCGTCGACTCGGCCATCCAGACGAGCAGCGCCTCGCGGTCACGAGGCGCCGGCGCGCCGTCTCCCGCGGACTTTCCGGCTGCGTCGGGTCCGGCGGCGACAGTGGCTGCCCACGAGCGACGCCCCTCGCCCAGGTGCTCGACCAGGTCGAAGAGCGTCCACTCGGGGCAGCTCGGCACCTGCGCGTCGAGGCTCGGCGCGGAGGAGACCGCGGCGCAGAAGGCGGCTGACCTTTCGTCGATCAGCCGCAGCAGGTCTTGGTACTCCACGATGTTCTTCACTCGCGCTGTCTATCACTGTGCCGTGGGTGACCGACATCGAATTTCCCGCCCGCGGGAGCCTGAGACCTCAGCCGCGCGGGCCACCGCCGTGGTTGTCGGTGTCGACCGTGATGGTCTTGAGGTCCTTGCTGACCTCGAGCCTGACGTTGGCGCCGGCCTTGGTACCGAAGACGTCGTAGGAGCCGTCGGGGTCCTTGCGACCGAAGACGTCGTAGGAGCCGTCGGGGTCCTTGCG
>NZ_JBFUEI010000018.1:0-47781 GCF_056404275.1 Pedococcus sp. P2_D9 | reverse complement strand
GCTCGTACCTGGCCAACCACTCGTGCAGGGTTTGCCGCGAGACCGACCAGGCGGCCGCGACCTCCTTCACCGTGCGGCCGTCACTGATGACCGCCAGAACCGCCTTGTACCGCTGCTCAGCCACGCTCATCTCCCTCATCAAGGGAGTGTCAAGGATCAGCCGAAGTAGGTGTCAACCATCAACCGAAACACTGTCAGGCATCAACCGAAGCCCAAACGTCAAGCATCAGGCGAAGTCGTACACGGTTGATGTGCCCTCGGCCGGATTCGAACCGGCGACAGCCGCTTTAGGAGAGCGGTGCTCTATCCCCTGAGCTACGAGGGCGGGGTATGGCCGAAACCCTCGCTGTAAGACTCGCTTGGACATACAGCAGTCGAGGCCATGCGAGAGGAAGGTTAGCCCAAGCGAAGGGATGCTTGTCCGCCGGTCACCTATGGGAGAGCCGGCTGTGGTCGGGCGGGCCCCTGGCGGGTTGACCTTGGTCGTGGGCCGGGACGATCCTGATCCGAACCGTGTGATGCCATCACAGGCGATCCAGGGAGGCCGTTCGATGATCCTCGTGGTGGGTGGCACAGGTGACCTTGGCGGCCGGATCGTGCGTCGCCTCCTCGACGCCGGCCAGCAGGTTCGCTGCCTGGTGAGGGCGGGCACGGACGGGTCTGCCCTTCGCGCTGCCGGGGTCGAGGTCGTTCAGGGCGACCTGACAGAGCCAGCCTCGCTGCACGCGGCCTGCGAGGGAGTCGACGTCGTGGTCGCCAGCGCGACCGTCATCGGCCGACGGCTTGCGGGGGCCAAGGGGCCCACGATCCGTGAGGTCGAGGAGCAGGGCATGGCCGCCCTCATCGACGCTGCGGAAGGCAGCACCGTCCGGCGGTTCGTCTATGTCTCCTATGCCGGCCTTGATGGGTCGCCGGACATGCCCATGGCACGGGCAAAGGCCGCAACCGAGCGCCGGCTCGCGACCTCGCCGATGCGAAGAGTCGTCGTTCGGCCTGACGCGTTCCAGGAGCTCCACCTCGCGCCGCTGGGGCGCTTCGACCTGACGGCCGGCAAGGTCGCCACCTTCGGCAAAGGGGACACGAAGCACCGATGGGTCGCCACCGAGGACGTCGCGGCCCTGGTGGCGGCGGTTGCCGCGGAGTCCGCCCCGCCTGAGCTCATCGAGTTCGGGGGCCCGGAAGCCATCAGCCGCAACGAATGCGTGGCTGTCGCCGAGCGGGCGACCGGCAGGTCGATCACAGTCCGGCGTGCGCCACTGCCCGTGGCGCGGCTGATGATGAGGCTCCTTGGCGGTCGTGGCGACGCCATGGCGAGCGTCATCGGTCTCGGCGTCATGATGGACCAGTCCGAGATCACCTGGGATGACGCCCCATTGCGCGAGCGTGGCATCACACCCCGCTCAGCCAGCGACTGGATCAACCAGCAAGCTGCCGCCCTCCCGCCATCGCGCTAGCTAACGGCATACGTCCGGGCAAGGGCCGCGAAGATCGGTGACAAACGGCGCGGTTGACGCCTCAGAACTCACCAGCCACAGCCGAACGTCAAGAAACGACAAATAAGCCACGCAGCCGCAGGGCGTCGGATCATGCTGGGGGTCATCGACGGATCGGACGGGGACGCCGACTCGATCCACTTCTGAGCGGGGCAGTCGTGGGGCCCTCTCTCACTCCTGCCATTTTTCATGCCTTGCACGGAGAGGGACCACTATGCGTCTTACCAAACGGACCGCCATCATCGCTGTCGCCGCCGTCGTCGGCCTCGGACTTTCTGGAGGCACGGCCTATGCCGCTGGCCTCATCCCGGGCTCCGACGGAGTCATTCACGCCTGCTACAACAAGACCAACGGCAACCTCCGGGTCGTCGCGGCCGGCACCAACTGCCGCCACCCCGAGAAGACCCTCGCCTGGAACCAGACCGGACCCGTCGGCCCCCAGGGCCCCGCGGGTCCCCAAGGCCCGACGGGCGCCACGGGTGCAACGGGTGCGACCGGGGCAACCGGTGCAACCGGTGCAACCGGACCGGCCGGACCCACCGGTCCTCAGGGACCCGCTGGCAACGACGCCCCGAAGACGTTCGCCGGTGAGTTCCAGGGAGCCAGCCTCGCGATCTGGTCGGGCACGGCTGCCTTCACGGTGACGCACGTGGGCACCGGCTCGTGGCAGATCCACATCCCGGCGGGGACGTTCCCCACCGGGTCCGGCGTCGGCAACGGGTGCCCGATCCCGATGGTCCAGGCCCTGGTGCCGGGCGGTCAGATGATCATCGACCAGAACCTCTGCGGGCCGATCACCGGTGACGGCAGCGTCCGGCTCGACGTGCGCAGCGCTGACGGCAGCGACAACCACTTCGTGAGCTTCGTGGTGACCGCCGTCGGCTGACCTTCAACCGACCAGTCGATCGGCTCCCGGGCATCAGTCGCCCGGGAGCCGATCGCGTTCTGGGGGGCCCCGTCAGCACTCGGCCTCACTAGGGGTCATCCGCCCTTCAGCGCGGCGTGCGGTCACGTTGTTCAATGAACTCCCGCTCGGCCACCCGGTCCACAGGGGGGTCGACCACCGGGACCACCAGTGCGAACGGCCCTCGAGCCGTTTCGCGAGCGCCAGCTCGTAGGCCATCTGCCGTGCCGGGTGAAGGGCCTCCTTGGCCGCCCGGCGTTGCTCTTCGAGCAGAAGCGTTGTCAGCTCAGACATTTCATCTCCTTGGTTGGGTGCCAAGGAGGGTGACCCCGGGGCCTTCCCGCGACCTTCCGCCCGGGCCGCGCTCCGAGAACGCCGCCGCAAGGTTCGCGGAAGGTGCCGTTCCTAGCGTCTCTCCTCACAACAACAACCGAGCCCGACGAAGGGCTCACCGGAGGAGAAACACCATGAGCAACACGGCATACGCAACGCGGGCACCCCTCAACGGCGTCGACGTGGCAACGCTTTTCGCCACCCTCGACGCGATCAAGGGGCAGAACGACATCGCGACGTTCCAGTTCCGCGCCGAGAACACCTGGCTGTCCGGCGCCCACAGCCAGTCGCGGATCCACGGGTTCTACGGCGCCGGCCAGGAGCTGGTGCACAAGACCGAAACCGTCGTGGACGCCGACCACCCGGTCGTCCTCACCGGCGCCGACAACGCCCCGACGCCCGTGGAGTACCTCCTCCACGCGCTGGCCGGCTGCCTAACGGCGGGGATCGCCAACATCGCCGCCGCCAGGGGAGTGACCCTCACCAAGGTCACCTCGACCGTGGAGGGCGACATCGACCTGCTCGGCATCCTGGGCCTGTCCGACGGCTCGGTCCGCAACGGCTACCAGGACATCCGCGTCACCTTCCACATCGAGGGCGACGCGGACGACGAGACGCTGCGCGGCATTGTCGAGCAGTCGCGCCGCCGCTCCGCCGTCTACGACGTCATCACCAACCCCACGCCCGTCACCGTCACCGTCGTGACCGGCTGAACGAACCACCCCGGGAACGCCCCCGGGCCGGCGATCCCGGCCCGGGGCGCGACCAGAAGGAGCACCACCATGTCCGCCATCGACACCGTCGTCATCGGCGCCGGTCACGCAGGCCTCGCCGTCAGCAGGCTGCTCGCCCTCGAAGGCCGCGACCACGTCGTCCTCGACCGTGGCCGCGTCGCCGAGAGCTGGCGCACGGCCCGCTGGGACTCGCTGCACCTGCTCACCCCGAACTGGATGGCCCGCCTCCCCGGGTGGGTCCACGTCGGCACCGACTCCGACGGTTTCATGAGCGCCTCCCACTTCGTGCGCTACCTCGAGAGGTATGCCGCGAGCTTCGGTGCGCCCGTCCTGTCCGGTGTGCGGGTGGTGGAGGTGAGCACCGCAGGGGAGGGCTACCGCGTCGTCACCGACTCCGCGACGTGGCTTGCTCGTCACGTGGTCGTGGCGACCGGGCCCGGCGGCCAGCCGCGGATGCCGGCGGCGGTGGAAGATCTGGACGCTGGCGTGCACCTCACCACCGCGGCCGCCTACCACAACCCCCGACAGCTCCCCGCAGGCGGAGTGCTGGTGGTTGGCGCGTCAGCCTCCGGCGTCCAGATCGCCGACGAGCTCGCTGCTGCCGGCCGCGAAGTCGTGGTGGCCGTGGGGCGGCACAACCGCATGCCGCGCCGCTATCGCGGCATGGACATCTACTGGTGGCTGGAACGCACCGGTCGGACCGCTCGCACGATCGAGGAGGTCCGCGACCCCAACGCTGCGCGACGCGAGCCGTCCATGCAGCTCGTCGGGCGCAGGGGGCACCAGAGTGGTCCCCGCGACCTCGACCTGGGCATCCTGCAGGCCCGGGGAGTCCGCCTGGCGGGTCACCTCGTGGAGGCGCAGGGGCAGAAGGTGCGGTTCGCCGACGACCTCCTCGACTCGGTGGGTAGCGCGGACAACCGGATGCACCGGTTCCTCGACGTCGCCGACCGGCACATCGAGGAGAGCGGCCTGGTCAGCGAGGTCTGGCCGGCCGAGCGTCCACGAAGCATTGCGCTGCAAGGCAATCCGACAACCCTCGACCTCGCGGCCGAGAGGATCGGCACCGTCCTGCTCGCCACCGGCTACACGCAGAGCCACCCCTGGCTGAAGCTGCCCATCAGCGCACCCGACGGCTCGATCCGTCAGCACCGCGGCCGCACCGAGGCACCGGGCGTGTACGTCGTCGGGCAGCGGTTCCAGCACCGGCGGGACTCGGGGATGGTCGACGGCGCGAGGCACGACGCTGCCATGGTGGTCTCCGACCTCGTCGGAGCGAGCGCGGGTGCCGGCGCCGCGTCCGGCGCCGCGTCTGGCGCCTCGTCCGGATCCGCCGAGGGCCCCGAAGCCCTCGACGAGCGGCTCGAGGGGTGGGCGTCGTGAAGACCTACGACGCCGTGGTCGTGGGCGCCCGCGTGGCGGGCGCCTCGACCGCCCTTCTGCTCGCCCGGGCCGGGGCGAAGGTGCTGCTCCTCGAACGAAGCCCCTACGGCTCCGACACCCTGTCGACGCACGGCCTCATGCGTGCCGGGGTGTTGCAGCTGTCCCGGTGGGGCCTGCTCGACGACGTCGTCGCGGCGGGCACCCCCCCGGTCACCCGCACGCTCTTCCACTACCCGGACGCCGCCCCGGTCCGGATCTCGATCCGCGCCAGCCAGGGCGTGACCGCCCTCTACGCGCCACGTCGCCAGGTCCTCGACCGGATCCTCGTCGACGCCGCCGCGCAGGCAGGAGCCGAGGTGTGGCACGGGGTCACCGTGACCGAGGTGCTCACCGACACGGTTGGGAGGGTGACGGGGGTGCGCGGGGTGGACGCCGCGAACGGCACGTTCACGGCATACGGGAAGCTGACGATCGGCGCCGACGGGATCAGGTCGACGGTGGCCACCGCTGTGGACGCCGCCGTCGAGCGGCGCTCGCGGGCGCGCGGAGCGGTGCTCTACGGGTACTTCGACTCAATGCCCACTGAGGGTTACGAATGGGCCTACGGCTCGGGGACCGCGGCGGGGCTCATCCCGACCAACGACGGACAGACCAACGTCTTCGTCGGGACGTCCCCGGCGCGGCTGCGGCAGGTGCGCCGAAACGGTCCGGAGGCAGCCTTCGCCGAGCTGTTCGGCACGGCGGCGCCGCGACTGCGGCGCCGCCTGCGGGCCGCGACGCTGGACGGGCGGCTGCACGGCTGGAGCGGTCAGCACGGCCACATCCGTCGCTCGCACGGCGCGGGCTGGGCCCTGGTCGGTGACGCCGGCTACTTCCGGGACCCCATCACGACTCACGGGATGACCGACGCCCTGCGTGACGCGGAGCTGCTGGCCGACGCCCTGCTCTCGACGTGGGCGGGGGACCAGCCGGAGGCGATCGCCCTCGCGGGGTACCAGGCGAGGCGCGACGCGTTGTCCCTGCAGCTCTTCGAGGTGAGCGACCGCATCGCCGCGTACGACTGGGGCGCCACCGAGATCCAGCAGCTGCTGCGCGAGGTCAGCTCGGCCATGAGCGACGAGGTCAGCCTGCTCCAGAGCCTGCCACCGCGTCCGGCTCGCCCGGTTGCCACCGGTTTGGGCGCACTTGTGTTGGCTGACATGCCCGGCACCGGTCGCTAGCGTTGAAGGCCATCTCGTTGAGATCGGCACCGGCCATGGACGCGCGCATCAGCCTCCTCGGGGGGTTCTCGGTATCCGTCGGCGGCTCCGCGGTCACGGACCAGCAGTGGAGCCGCCGCAATGCCAGCGCGCTCGTCAAGCTGCTTGCCCTGGCCAAGGGACGGCGGCTGCACCGCGAACAGGTGATGGACGCCCTGTGGCCCGACCTGTCGGCGGACCTTGCGGGGCCCCGCCTCCACCAGGCTGCCCACTACGCGCGGCGGGCGCTGGAGGCCGCGGGGAGGGGCATCGTCCTGAGCCATGACTTCGTCGAGCTCCTGCCGGACGACGAGGTCAGCATCGACGCAGTCGACTTCCGAGGCGCGGCCGAAGCCGCGCTCGCAGGACACAGCGCCGAGGCGGCCTCGGCCGCCCTCGACCTGCACACCGGGGTCCTGCTCCCCGACGACGTGTACGAGCCGTGGGCAGAGGAGCACCGCGAGTCACTCGAGCAGCTCCGCTGCGAGCTGCTGCGCCTGACCGGCAGGTGGGAGGAGCTGCTGGAGGTCGACCCCGCCGACGAGCAGGCACACCTCGCGCTGGCGCGGTCCCATGCCGACCGGGGTGACGTCAGGGCCGCCATGCGTCAGCTCGAGCGACTGGAGCTGACTCTCCGTCGAGAGCTCGGCACCGCCCCGGGCGCGGAGGCCGAGTCGCTGCGCGCCGCGCTGGCCGCGCCGGCGACACCACCCGGCGCTCCGGCAGCGGGCAGCGAGCAGCGTCGACTGGTCGGACGGCGCGCGGTGGGTGACCTCCTGCGCGAACGGCTGGCGACTGCGCAGGGCGGTCACGGCGGCGCAGTCCTGGTCACCGGACCACCCGGCGTGGGCAAGTCCAGCGTGCTCGACCTCTCCGAGGCGCTGGCCCGGAGGGCGGGCTGGCGGGTCGCCCGCGGCACGGCCTCGGCGGTCGAGGGGCCGTGGCCCTACGCCTCGGTGCTCGAGGCGCTGGGAGACCTCTGCCGCAGGCACCCCGCCCTGTTGGACGGGCTCGACGACCGCTACCGCGAGGAGCTCGACCGAGCCCTCTCGGAAAGTCAGGTGACGTGGTCCGGGGAGAGCGCCCACCAGCGACTCTTCGTGGCGGCGGCCGAGCTGCTGCGGCTCGGAGCCGCGGGTCGCGGGCTGCTCCTCGTCGTCGACGACATCCACGAGGCCGACGAGGCGTCGCTGCGGCTCTTGCACTACCTCGCGCGGTGCGCCGTTACCGACCAGGTCTTGCTGGTGCTGGCGCACCGCACCGCCCACAACGCGGCCCTCGAGGAGGTCCACGCCAGCCTGGTCGCGCGGGGCATCGGCTCGCGGATCGAGGTCGCGCCCCTCCCCGAGGCGGCCACCCTGCGCCTGCTCCAGGAACGATTCCCCGACCTCGACGAAGCCACCCAGCAACAGATCTGGGCCGTCAGCGGCGGCCTTCCCTTCACCGCCCTCGAGCTCGGCTCGGCCGCGGCCACCGGTCGCGAACCGGCGGCCATCGCCAGCCTGCCGCCCGACGCCCTCCGGGCCCTGCAGCGAGCCGCGCTGCTCGGGTTGTCCTTCACCACCGACGAGTTCCTGGCGGTGGCCGGCGCCGACGAGGCGCAGGCCTACCAGCACCTCGAGACCGCCCAGTCCAGCCTCGTGATCGAGTGGTCGGAGACCGGCTACCAGTTCCGCCACGCCTTGGTGCGGGAGGCGGTGCTCGACGCGATGGCGCCAGCGGTCCAGAGCGCAGCCCGGGTCGAGGTGGCCCGGGAGCTGGCCCGGCTGGGCGCCCCGCCCGCCCGGATCGCGCACCAGTACCTCGCCGCCGGCCAGCCGCGACAGGCGATCTCCTACGTCCTCCCGGCCGTCGAGACCGCGGGAGCGTTGGGCGCCTACCGAGACGGGCTCAACCTGGTCGACGCCGTCCGCGAGTACGCGACCGGCGAGATGCTCGGGCATCTGATGGCTCGGCGCGGGGACCTGCTCACGGCCCTCGGGGACCCGGCCTCGGTCTCCAGCTATCGCGCCGCGGTGCCGCTGACCACCGGGGTCGAGCACCGGCTGGTGCGCGCGCGGCTGGCGCGCGCGGCGTGCTTCGCCAGCGACTTCGACACCGCCCGCTCCGCGCTCGCCGGGCTGGAGCTGCTGGGCGACGACGCGGACGGACCCATCCTGCTGGCCCGGGGCAACATGGCCTACTTCAGCGGCGACATCGACGGGGCGTGGGACCTGGCCGTCGAGGCACGCGAGTCCCTGCTCACCCCCAAGGACCCGTGGCGCTACGTCGACCTCGTGGCGCTGCAAGGACTCATCGCCCACCAGCGCGGCGAGTGGTTCGAGCGCTTCCGCATCGAGCTGCGGCGCACCCTGTCCGACGCAGGCCTGACCACCGCACTCTTCGACGCGCACCTCTGCGTCGCCGAGTACCTCCTCTACGGAGGGATTCCCTACGCCGAGGTCATCGAGCTGGCCCGCGGCCTCCAGCGCCGGTCGCAGCAGTTCGGCGCCCTGCGCGGCGTGGCCTTCTCCACGGCCCTGATCGGGGAGGCGGCGCTGTTGATGGGCGACCTCGACCTCGCCGAACGCGAGCTTCAGGAGGCTGTCGACCTCCACCGCGACGCCGATGCACCGGCGGGAGAGGCGCACGCACTCCAGCGACTGGCCGAGGTGCGACTGGCCCAGGGCGACCGACCCGAGGCCACCAGGTTGCTCAGCCAGGCCCTGCCGCTGGCGCGGTGGTCGGTGATCGGTTCGCACCTGTTGCAGCGCATCCACGGCGCGATGGTGCTCGCCGCCCGCGACCCCGTCGCCGCACGCATCGCGGTCGAGCGGGCCGAGGACAGCATGGGCGACTCCGACTTCTGTCCCTTCTGCACCGTGACCTTCGAGATCCCGGCCACCATCGCCTGCGCGGACGCGGGCGACCTCCCCGCTGCCGAGCGTCACCTCGCGGCAGCGGAGCTGTCGGCCGCGAAGTGGGAGGGCACCGCCTGGCCGGCCGCTGTGAGCGAGGCCAAGGCCCACCTGGCCGCGGCCCGTGGCGACACCGGCGAGGCCCTCAGGCTGCTCGCCGAGGCGGCCGAGCTCTTCCGAAGCGCTGGTCAGGTGCTGGACGCAGCCCGGTGCTCGTCCGGGGCCAGCCTCCCGCTGACGCCGACACCCGTCCGCTGACACCCGTCCGCCGACGCCCGACCGTTGACGCAGGTGACACCTGTCCCGTGACGTCGGCGACACCTCGAGGTCGAACGTCACCGCCATCTGGCTAGGTCAGCCTCAGCCAAATGGATGAGGTCGCACCGTTTCCACCTCCTCCACAGGACGTGCGCTCCTAGGTTCATGCCCGCAGCGTCACGTCCGTGGCGCTCGTACGGAGGTTTCATGCGCAAGCCCATCGCCGTCCTCGGGGCCGTCCTCGCCCCGGCGGCCCTGGCAACCGCTGTGGTCGCCGCGGCGCCGCAGACCGCGGATGGCGCGATCGCGACCTACAAGCTGACGTACGCGTCGCTGCCGGACGGGTCGAAGCGGGTCGTCCGCTGGAACGGCTGCCAGAAGGCGATCACCTACAAGGTGAACCTGGCGGCAGTACCGAGCTCGTTGCGCTCCACGGTCCTGGCCGACACCAAGGTCGCGGTGGCGAAGATTGCCGCGAACACCTCCTTCGTCTTCAGCTACAAGGGGACCACGACCGAGGTCCCCCGCGTGGGGTCGATGGCCTCGCAGTCCGCCGAGCTCGTCATCGCCTTCACCACGCCATCCAGGACGAACTACTCGCTCGCCGGCTCCACGCTCGGCCAGGGCGGCCTCTACTACGGCTACGTCTCCCGCACGGTCAGCGGCAGGACCACCTACACGGTGGCGGCGCAGCGCGGGTTCGTCGTCATCGACACCCCCCAGATGCTCCAGCAGACCAAGGGCGGCACCGGCACCGGACTCCGGCGCAGCAACCTGCTCGCCCACGAGCTCGGCCACGCCGTCGGGCTCCAGCACGTCACCGACACCCACCAGCAGATGTACCCCTCGATCCGGACGAGCTCCCCCACGCTCTTCTACGCCGGCGACCGCACTGGCCTCGCCAAGGTGGGCAGGGCCTCGGGCTGCATCAACACGGCATACATGCCGTTGAGGGACCTCAGCTAGCCACGACACCAGCGCGGCACCCACGGTGCCCACCACAGACTGCCCGGCGTCACGACCGCCTGGCACACAGACTGCCCGTTCGCCCACCAGCGAGCGGGCAGTCGTTTGTGTATGCCGCGTGCTTGTCGGGACGGGGCGCCGGGACGAGCCCTCTTGTGCCCACGGGTTGTTCGCGGACGCCAACCAAGGCCCTTGCGTGCGTTTCGCTCTTATACACCACGAATGGCAACCACAGAGGGTTCTTTACCAAATGCAGACCCAACCGGGGGATTTCCAGTAGAACCAATGACCCTTTCGTGGGTTCATATTGCTCGATGTCCCGTCCTGAGCCTGTTCGACGCGATCGAATCATCCTCACAGGGGCCACGCACCAGGCCGGCCACCGTCCACGAACAGAGGAACCCCGATGCAGTTCAACCGCAAGCGCGCCGCCGCCGTCGCGACGGGCGCCGCCCTCACCTTCATCGTCGGCGGGGTCGCCTTCGCCTACTGGAGCACCAGTGGCGCGGGCACCGGTTCTGCCTCCACCGGCAGCGTGGTCGCCGTCAAGATCAACGCCGCCAGCGCAGCCGTGACCGGCCTCTACCCGGGTGGCCCCGCGCACGACGTCTCCGGCGACTTCGACAACACGAACGCCGGCTCCGTCTACATCAACCAGGTCACCGTTGCCGTGGCCCCGGGCTGGTCCAAGCAGGCCAACGCCCTCAAGCCCGCCTGCACCGCGAGCGACTTCACCATCGTGCCGCCGGCCGCGACGGCCCACGAGATCGCGTCCGGCTCCGGCGTCGACGCCTGGGGTCCGGCCACGATCGCGATGAACAACCTGTCCACCAACCAGGACAACTGCAAGAACGTCACCGTCGACCTGGTCTTCTCCAGCAACTGATCGTGACGTCGCGCCCCTGAACACCGTCCGGTGGCATCACCCCCCCGATGCCACCGGGCGGCCGGGCCGCCCCTCGACTGCCAGCCGGACCACCGCGCGACTCAACCACCGCCGTCTCGCTCGTCACCACCCCGCTCGTCACCGCCCCGCTCATCACCGCCTCGGGAGACAACCTCATGACCACCACCCCGCGTCAGCGCCGCATCCTCGCGGTCGCGATCGGCGTGGTGGTGCTCCTCGGCCTCCTCGCCGCCTGCGGGAACTGGCGCACCAAGGCCGAGCCCGCACGCCAGCCGGGCGCGTTGCGCGTCGTGGCGAGCAGCGGTGCGGGTCTGGCCCAGAGCCCGCCCGGGCACGCTCCATTCGCCGCCGTCGGCAACGTCAGCCAGCTGCGCCCCGGCCAGATGCAGACGCTGCAGGTGAAGGTCACCAACCCGGACGCCGTGGACTACAAGGTCCTCGAGCTCACGGCCACGCCCCAGGATGCGAACGGCTCCTGCTCCGGCTCCACCAACCTCGTCGTCAGCAGCTACCAGGCGACCAAGCCCGGCGCGCGCACCTATCTCGTGCCACGCAAGTCGAGCATCATGATCCCCCTCACGATCATGATGCTCAACACCGCCACGTCGCAGGACGGCTGCAAGAACGTCTCGTTCCCGCTCGCCTTCGGTGGTCTGGCCACCCAGGGTCAGGGCACCGGCAACTCGTGACCACGCACCATCGCTGGCTGCGTCGTCTCGCCGCTGCGTGCAGCGGCACCACGGCCCTCCTCATGGCCGGCGGCATCGCGTATGCCGCGTGGTCGGCTCTCGGGGCCGGCACCGCCACCGCTGCGAGCGGCATACCCAAGGCCCTGGGTGTCTCGGCGACGGTGGCCGGCCTGCTGCACCCTGGTGGCGCCGCGGACGTCCTCGTCACCGTCAGCAACCCGAACTCCGCCGCCGTCACCGTGACCTCGCTCGCGCTCGCCGGGTCGGTCACCGCCAGCGCCGGGTGCACCACGCCGGGCGTCTCGGTCTCGCTGCCCGGCTCCACGTCCCTGGTCGTGCCGGCCGGTGGCACCGCCTCGCTCAGCCTCGCCAACGCCGTGAGCATGACGACCGCGTCGTCGTCGGACTGCCAGGGCGCCACCTTCACCATCCCGATGCAGGCCGACGGACGGCTGCCGTGACTCCGGCCCAGCGACCCTCCCGCCGCGTGACCCGTCGCCCGGTGCGCGTGCTGCTCGCCGCCGCCGTCTGTCTCGCCCTCGGCGCCATCCCGGCGTATGCCGTGTGGTCGGTCATCGGCACCGGCAGCACCACCGCGACAGCCGCCTCCCTCGTGACCCCGGCCGCGCCCAGCGTGGGCTCCCCGACCGTGACCTCCCTCGTGGTCATCGGCACCCTGCCCAGCGGCCAGCTCCCGTCGACCACCTATGCGGTGCATCGCGGGGCGACCACGATCTGTGCCCCGGTCGCCTCTCCGTGGTCGTGCACCGACACCGGTCTGGCCTCGGCCACCACGTACAGCTACTCAGTCGTGGCATCCATCGGCTCGTGGACCGCGTCGTCGTCGTCGACGTCCGGCACCACTGGCTGCACGGGCCCCGACACCTACACGGTCTCCGCAGCTGTTGCGACCGCTGGCACCGCCCTCAACGTCACGCTCACTGCGAAGAAGTGCGACGGCACCGTCGACTCGGCCTACACGGGGAGCAAGGCGCTCACCTGGGCCGCGGTCGCCGCCAGCCCCTCGGGCAAGGCCGCCGTCCTGCCTGCGAGTGCGACCTTCTCCGGCGGCGCCGCCACCGTCTCGGTCACCCTTCATGCCGCCGGGAACGCCACCCTGACACCGAGCACGGGCACCGTCACCGGCTCCGCCACCACCACTGTCGCCGCCGGGGTCGCCAAGAACTTCGTCCTCAGCGCCGTGACCAGCAAGCTGATCGCCGTCACCGTCACCTGTCAGGCCCTCAGCGAGCCGCCAGCGGCCAGGACCTGCACCGCGAGCAACCCGGCCGTGAACGGCAAGCGTGACTGGGTGGCCACAGCCAACCTGCTCGACACCTGGGGCAACCCGGCGACCACGCCGACCGCCCTCCTCGTCACCGCCACGAGGTCCGGTGCGACGAGCACGGCCACGATCGCCGCGGGCAGTGGCGCGACCGCGACCCAGCTGACCATCTCCATCGCCAACAACGAGGCGCCCGTCAGCATCGCCTTCACGGCCACCGGCATCGCGACCCTGACCGTCACCAACGCCACCTGAGGAGTCCGCCCGGTCAGGGGGCCGGGCGGACTTCTCAGGTGGGCGTGGCGGGGGAGGCGTCGTGTCGGGAGCTGGCGGCATACTGGCGCGGTGCCCAGGCCCGACGCGAACGCCCCCGACAGGTCGGTCCAACGGCGCACCATCACCACCCTGATCGGCACCCAGGTCCTGGTCGGCGTGGGGGTGTCCGCCGGGGCGGGCGTCGGTGCCCTGCTCGCCGAGGACGTCGGCGGATCGGCCGACCTCGCCGGGCTCGGGGGCACGTTCCAGGTCCTGGGTGGCGCGCTCATCGCGATCCCCATGGCCCACGTCATGGCCGCGCGCGGGCGCCGCTCGGGCCTGCTGGTCGGCTACGCCCTCGGCATCATCGGCGCGCTGACGATGATCATGGCGGGCGCGATCCGCAACTTCCCACTGCTCCTGGCCGGGGCCGCCCTGTTCGGCGGGTCCAACGCCGCCAACAGCCAGGCGCGCTATGCCGCGGCAGACCTCGCCGACGAGGCCCACCGTGGGCGCGACCTGTCTACCGTCGTCTGGGCCACGACGATCGGCGCCGTGTTCGGGCCCAACCTGGCCGGACCGGGCGAGCCGGTCGCGAGGTTCCTCGGGATCCCGGCCCTGACCGGTCCCTATGTCTTCTCCCTCGGTGGCCTGGTGCTCGGCGCCGTCCTGCTGTTCACCCGGCTGCGTCCTGACCCCTTGCTGCTCGCCAGAGAGCGCGCCGCTGCCATCGCCACCGAGCCGCTCGAGCGCCAACACGGTTCCATCGTCCGCGGTTGGCGCACCCTGCTGGCCCACCCCGGCGCCCTGCTCGGCCTGGTGACCATGGCCCTCGGGCACACCGTGATGGTCAGCGTCATGGTGATGACGCCCCTGCACATGCACCACGGCGGCGCCAGCCTGCGGATCATCGGCCTCGTGATCAGCCTGCACGTCCTGGGCATGTTCGCGTTCTCGCCGCTCACCGGCCTGGCCGTGGACCGGTTCGGTGGCCGGTCATGCGGTCTCGCAGGTGCTGTCATCCTCGTGGTCGCGGGGCTGCTCTCCGCCCAGGCCCCCACGGGGTGGTCGGCAGGACTGGCCACCGGGCTGTTCCTGCTGGGCCTAGGGTGGTCGTTCACCCTCGTCGCCGGCTCCACGCTGGTCGTGAAGTCGGTGCCACTCGCCGAGCGCGCCGGAGCCCAGGGTGCAGCCGACCTGGTCATGGGGCTGGCAGCCGGAGGCGGCGGTGCGCTCGCGGGCGTCGTCGTCGGCCACCTCGGGTATGCCGTGCTGGGCGCCTGCGCGGCCGGCCTCGCCGCCGTCGTGGCCCTGGTGTCGCTGCTCATCCGTGTGAACGGCACGGGCTCGGGTCACGCCACGTCGATGTCACCTGACCCCGTTCTGCCCGAGACCGTCCTGCCCGAGTGACCCCGGGCTGAGGCGCGGCGTGAGGCTTTCCCGTCCCACCCCGTGTTGCCCGACCGTGGGCACGAGCAGGTTGGTTAGCCTGCTTGGGTGACCCCGCCGACCGACGAGACCCCTGCAGCGCCGCAGCCCAGCGGCGACGCGCTCCCGCCCACCCGGCTTACCGAGCAGGAGGGTGCACCCACGGTTGACGCCGACCCCCGCGGCACCCGCGTGGCCGAGGCGGTCAAGGTCTGGCAGCGGCACCTCGTCGACCTCGGCGGTCGTAACACGTTGCTGTGGTACCGCGACCTGCCCAGCGGCACCCTCGACCTGACCACCGCGCACCCCGGCGGGCTGGCCATGCTGCTCGCCGGCCGCCCGACCCGGCTCTCCGACCTGGTCCGGGAGGCCGCGGCGCTCGACGAGGCCCGTCGTCGTGCCCGCATCATCCGTGCCAAGACCCTCGAGCTGTCGGAGGAGCGCGGCATCGCGGCCGGGTTCATCGCCATCGGGATGGCGAGCTGGACCGTGCGCGGCGCCTCGCGCGCCCCCGCTGCGCCGGTGCTGCTGCGGTCCTGCGTCCTCAAGCCGACCGGCGCCGCCCGAGAGGACTTCGACCTCGACCTGGGCAACGACGTCGAGTTCAACCCGGTCCTCGAGCACTACCTGCGCTCCGAGCAGGGCCTGGAGCTCGACACCGGCGCCCTCGAGGAGATGGCCAACGCGAGTGGCGCCTTCGACCCCCACCCCGTGTATGCCGCGTTGACGGAGCTGTGCGCCTCGGTGCCGGACTTCTCCGTCTCGCCTCGCCTCGTGGTCGGGACGTTCTCCTACGCCAAGCTCCCGATGGTGGCTGACCTTGCGGCACAAGGAGATTCGCTGGCCGACCACGACGTGGTGGCGGCACTGGCGGGCGATCCAGGAGCGCTTCGCGCGGTCAGGACGTCGGTGCCGGACTCGCCTGCGGACTCCGATCCGTCCCACGAGCTGCTCATCCTCGACGCCGACTCCACCCAGCAGGCAGCGATCGACGCGGTCCGCTCCGGAGCCCACCTCGTCATCAAGGGCCCGCCCGGCACCGGCAAGTCGCAGACCATCGCCAACCTCATCGCCAGCCTCGCCGGCGAGGGCAAGCGGGTGCTGTTCGTCGCCGAGAAGCGCGCGGCGATCGACGCGGTGCTCTCGCGCCTCGACGGGGTGGGCCTGGGTGACCTCGTCCTGGATGCCTACGACGGCGCGAGCAACAAGCGGCGCCTGGCCCAGGAGTTCGGGGCCGCCCTCGACCGCGGCACCCAGGTGCAGGACCCCGACACGACCGAGATCGAGCACGCCCTCGTCGACCGGCGCGCGACCCTCGTCGCGCACGCTGCCGCCCTGCACGATGTGCGTCAGCCGTGGGGGGTCTCGGCCCACCAGGCGCAGGAGGCCATCTCGAGGCTGGGCAGCCTCGCTCACCCGCCCACCTCACGCGTGCGGGTCAGAGGCGAACAGCTCGCCGGCCTCGACCGACAGAGGGTACAGGAGCTCGGCCGCCAGCTGACCGAGGCCGCGTCCCTGGGTGCCTGGTCCACGCAGGAGGGGGCCGACCCGTGGTTCGGGGCGCGGATCGCGACGTCGGAGGAGGCGGTGCGCGCCCGCGACATCACCAGCAGGCTCAGCCAGGGCGGTCTGCAGGACCTCGAGCAGACGATGCACGACGTCTTCTCGGAGGTCAGCCTGCCGCAGGCCGACCGCGTGGGCGACTGGGGCCACGTGCTCGACTCGGTGGGCCGGGTGCGCGACACCCTCGAGGTGTTCCGGCCCGAGATCTTCGACATCCCGCTCGGTGACCTCGTTGCGGCAACCGGTGGCAAGGCCTACCGCGACACGAATGGCGTTGCCCTGGGCTGGTACTCGCGGTGGCGCCTGCGCCGCCAGGCTCGCTCGCTGCTGCGCCCGGGCCCACCCCCGCCCGACCTGCACGCAGCCCTGCTCGACGCCCAGGTCCAGCGAAACGCCTGGGCGCAGATGGCCGGAGCCGGCGGCCGGCCCGAGATCCCCGTCGACCTCGACCGGGCGCGCACGGCCTACGCATCGGTCGCGTCGGACCTCACCTGGTTGGAGGGCAGGCTCACGGCGACCCACCGCGGCGGTGACCTCTTCGGCGCGCCGCTGGTCGAGCTCCGGGAGCGGCTGGCTGAGCTCGACAGCCGCCCCGACCGCCTGACGGTCGTGCCCCAGGTGCTCGGCACGCTCGACGCCCTGCGCGAAGCGGGCATGGGAGCCTTTCTCGACGACGTGGCCCGCCGCGGTGTGGAGCCCGACGACGTCGCTGCCGAGCTCGAGTTCGTCTGGTGGACCTCCCTGTCCGAGGACCTCATCGTGCGCGACCCGAGCTACGGCGCGCACGACGGAGCCCAGCTGCAGCGGGTCGCTCGCGAGTACGTCGCCGCCGACCACGCCCACCTGCGCGCCAGCGCCGACCGGGTGCGCGCCGGGGCCGGGCGTCGGCTCCGCGAGGTGCTGGCCGACCATCCCGACCAGGAGGCGCTGGTGCGCGCAGAGGCGGGCAAGTCCCGCCGGCACCGCCCGCTGCGCGACCTGCTGCCCAAGGCCGCCGAGACGCTGACGGCCGCCAAGCCGGCGTGGGCGATGTCGCCGCTCGTGGTCGCGTCGGTGCTGCCGCCCGGGCGCTGGTTCGACGTCGTGATCTTCGACGAGGCCTCGCAGATCCCGCCTGCCCAGGCCGTCTCGGCGATCTCGCGGGCGCACCAGGTGGTGGTGGCCGGCGACGAACGCCAGCTGCCGCCGACCAGCTTCTTCACTGCCGCCGTCGACGAGGAGGGAGCGCCGGAGACGGATGCGCTGACCGAGGGTTTCGAGTCCGTCCTCGACGTGCTGACTGCTGCGCTGCCCACCCGCCGGCTCTCGTGGCACTACCGCTCGCTCGATGAACGCCTGGTCGCGTTCGCCAACCGCGAGATGTACGACGGCTCGCTGGTCACCTTCCCGGGCACCGGCACCGACCCCGTGGTGACCCTTGAGTCGGTCGAGGGGTCGGGCATCGTCCAGGCCGGTGAGGAGGCCATCGAGTCGACCGAGGCGGAGGTGGCCCGGGTCGTCGAGCTCGTCCTCGAGCACGCCCGAACCCGCCCGCACGAGTCGCTCGGCGTGATCGCGCTCGGCATCCGGCACGCCACCCGGCTCGACGACGCCCTCCGACGCGCCCTGGCCTCCGACGCGGCCGACGGCGTCGGCGACTTCTTCGACGAGGACCGGCCCGAGCGGTTCTTCGTCAAGAACCTCGAACGCGTCCAGGGCGACGAGCGCGACGCCATCATCCTGTCGGTCGGTTACGGCAAGACCCCCCACGGGCGAGTGCTGCACCGGTTCGGTCCGCTCAACCTCGAGGGCGGCGAACGTCGCCTCAACGTCGCCATCACCCGCTCCCGCCGTCGGATGACCGTGGTCTCGTCGCTGCTCGCCAGTGACCTCGACCCCGCGCGGCTCAAGTCCCGCGGTTCGGTCATGCTCCGTGACTTCCTCGCGTATGCCGCGGACGGCACCTTCCCCGCGCCGGTCACCGACGATGGCGTCGCCCGACAGGGTGGCACATCGACTTCTCCCGCGGCTGAAGGGTCGATTTCCCGCCCCGTCGACGCCGGGGTCGACCCGCTGCGGGCCGAGTTCGCCCGCCGACTGCGTGACTCAGGACTGGTGGTGCACGAGGCTTATGGTTCGGCAGGCCAGCGCATCGACCTCGCGGTCGAGGACCCGGACCACCGCGGTCACGTGCTCGTCGCCGTCGAGACGGACGGGCCTGCGTATGCCGCGATGCGCAGCAGTCGCGACCGTGACCGGCTGCGCGGCGAACAGCTCGGCAGGCTCGGGTGGATGCACGTCCGGGTCTGGACGACCGACCTGTTCCGCGATCCCGCCCGAGACGTCGCCCGGGTGAACGCTGCGGTCCAGCAAGCCGTCGCGAACCGCCCGACACAGGAGCCGATCGTGGCGTCGACTGTGAGGCCCGCGGCTCCGGCGGCCGCAGCTAACACCGTGGCTCCGGCGGCCCCGGCCCGCGGCCACAGTGCGCAGCAGATGCTGCCCATGGGGGACGAGTCCGAGAGGACGGACGGGGACGACGAATTGGCCCAGTCGGACGCCGGCACGACCCAGGAGGAGTTCAGCCCGACCACCGACGAGGGTGCCCGCCAGCGCCGCGCCCGTGGCCGCAGGGCCAAGCGCGGACCAGGGCCGACCAGCGCCCTGCCGGCCGAGCCTGAGCTGACTGAGCCGGAGCCGACCGAGCCTGAGCTGACCGAGCCTGAGCTGACCGAGCCGGCCGAGACCGAGCCGGCCGAGCCCGAGAAGGTCGGGCCCCAGAAGGCCGATCGCACCAAGCCCGAGCAGACCAAGGACGACACCGATGTCGGCTGGGGCGAGCAGCACGAGGAGCTGGCCTATGACCGCTGGTTGCGCGAACAACGCCCACCCCACTGGGGTTCCGACTGACCCGCCTTCCCGATGGACGGTGGTGTCAAACGACGAAGGCGCCGGTCCCCTCAGGGCCGGCGCCTTCGCGCTGTGTCAACGGGTGAAGCTCAGGGTCAACGGGTGAAGCTCAGGCGCGGCCCTTGAGGGCGTCGCGGATCTCACGCAGCAGGATGATGCTCTCGTCCGGAGCAGCGTCCTCCTCGACCCGGGCATACCGGGCCTTGGCCATCTCGTACGGCTTGACGACGAAGAAGTAGACGACGAAGGCCATGATCAGGAACGCCACCAGGGCGGTGAGGAAGGGCCCCACGGAGACCAGGTCGCCCGGGTGCCACTTGTCGAAGTTCGGTGCGCCGCCGGCTTTGGCGAGCAGCTCGATGATGACCTTGGTGAAGGCGGTGATGACGGCTGCGAAGGCCGCGCCGATGATGAAGGCGACGGCAAGCTCCACGAGGTTGCCCCGCATGACGAAGTCCTTGAAACCCTTCATGGGTGTCGCGACCTTTCCCTAGAAGTTGGTCCTACGGCCGACACGCTAGCGACCTCCGCAGTCGCTGTGCGGGGGCCAGAACGCGGATTCAGCCGGTTTCGGGCCAGTCATGGGTGAGCACGAGCTCGAGCTGGGGTCGGCCGAGGGCGTCCTCCGGAACGGCGAGGATGCGTCGCGCCTCTTCCTGACCTGCGGAAACGACCACGCCACCCCCATCGAGCGCGTAGCCGCTGGACGACCCCTGACCCTGGATGACCGACCCGAAGTCGGTGGTCACGGATTGGTCCACACTGAGCACGACCACCGCGCGCGCCACGGGCCCGTCGGAGCTCCACAGGTCGATCCTGTCGCCTGCCGAAACCATCGACACCGCACCGTGATCGGGCACCGTGACATGCACTGCGACCCTGTCGACCGGCTGGCCGGCGAGCAGGGAGCTGCGGTTGACGCGAGCCCTCGTCACCGGTTCGCCAGGAGAGAGGGGCGCCGTCATCGGTCGCCCCACCACCTCGGCAAGCGTGTGGATGCTGGTCTGCGGAGCCAGCTCGGCGGGCCACCAGACCTCGCGCAGCGAACCGGGGGAGGCCACCTCGCCGACCGCCATGGGCCGGGCTGCCACCACGATGCGCACCACCGGACGAGAGTCGGCGGAACGGGCCACCGCGAGCATGCCGAAGGCGGCGCCCATCGCGCAGAGGATGGCGAGCAGACGCCGGACCACGCGACGCCGCCACTGCCGTCGCCGGCCCGGACCGTGCAGCCACCCCACCGCGCCAGCCACCCGCCCGTCGCCTGCCATCTCGCGGCCTAGCCCGGTAGCGCGAAGGGCAGGGTGATCCCGTCGAGCGCGCGGCGGCATCCACAGGTCGCGTCGGCATCGGACTCCTCGGCGGGCATGGCGGCCAGAGCCGAACGCAGCACCTGCTTGAGCCCGTCGACATTCTCGGCGAAGACTGCCAGGACCTCCTCGTGCGTGACTGCCTCGCCACCGTCGACCCCGGCGTCGTGGTCGGTCACCAGGGCGATGGTCGTGAAGCACATCGCGAGCTCGCGGGCGATGGACGCCTCCGGCATGCCCGTCATCCCCACCACGGTCCAGCCGGCCTGCTGATGCCAGGTCGACTCGGCCTTGGACGAGAAGCGCGGCCCGTTGATGACCACCAGGGTCCCGGCGTCGGCCACGGACTTGCCTGCGGCAGTGGCGGACTCGACGGCGACGGCCCGCCCGCGCGGACAGTAGGGATCGGCGAAGCCCACGTGCACGACCGGCCCCTCCGCGGCATACACGGTGTGCTCGCGGCCCCAGGTGCGGTCGACCACCTGGTCGGGCACGACGATCGTGCCCGGTCCCAGCTCGGGGCGCAGCGAACCCACCGCGCACGGCGCGAGCACCTGGCGCACCCCGACCGAGCGCAGCGCCCACAGGTTGGCGCGGTAGTTCACCCGGTGCGGGGGGAACCGGTGTCCCTGGCCGTGCCGGGCGATGAACGCGACGCGCCGCCCGTCGACCTCCCCGATCACGAGGTCGTCGCTCGGCTCGCCGAACGGGGTGCTCACGCTCACCCGCTCCGCGGCGTCGAAGAACTCGTAGAAGCCGGAGCCTCCGATCAGTCCCAGGTCGGCGCGGGGAGTCGTCGAGGTCATGTCAGCAGACTACGCAGCGCCGGGCCGCCCGCGCCTGTGCGTCACCGGAGCCTGTGGACGGGGACGCGACGACGCCCGCCCCTGTGGACAGGGACGGGCGATGTCGACGTATGCCGCGTGGTCGCCGCGGCGCCGAGGGTTGGGTCAGGCGGCCGAACCGTCAGCGGACTTCGACGCGGACGCGGCGGACGACGTGCTCTTCGACCCGGACCCGCTCGAGGTGCTCTTCGGCTCGCTGGAGGAGCTGCTCGACGACTCGCTGGAGGAGCTGCTCGACGAACCCGACGCACCCGACGGGGCCGGGACGGAGGCGGACGAGCTGCTGCGGGAGTCGGTGCGGTAGAAGCCGCCACCCTTGAAGACGACCCCGACGGCGTTGAAGACCTTGCGGAGCCGGCCGTCGCACTCGGGGCAGACGGTCAGGGAGTCGTCGGTGAACGACTGCACCGCGTCGAAGCGGTGGTCGCACTCGGTGCAGGCGTAGGAGTACGTCGGCACGGGTTCCTCCAAAGGGGCGTTCTGGCTGGCGGTCGCGGGCCGCGACGCTGGCACTGTCATGGCTCGACTGCCAACTATAAGGCCGCGCGAGGCCTGCTTCTTCCCGCTGAACCCGGGAGGAGCCCCCGCCACGGGCCGGCCGGGGTGGCTACTTCTTCCCGCCGCCGTCCTTCCACCCGGCCAGCCGGCCGTGCTGGCTGACCGAGCGGACCCTCTTCTCCGCCCGGCTCCTGGCCTCGGCGGTCGAGACGATCAGCAGCTGGTCGCCGCGGCGGATCACCGTGTTGTTCTCCGGCACGAAGCCCTTGCCCGCGCGCACCACGAGCGTCACGTTGGCGCCTTCGGGCAGCCGCAGCTCGAACACCTCGACCCCGTGCAGCCGGGACGCCGGTCCCACGGTCACCTGCATGAGCTCGGCCTGGAGCTCCTCGAGGGGCGTGGCCTCGACGGCGAGGTCGAGGGTGGCGTAGTCCTCGACGATGCCCAGCCTCTGGGCGACCCACGGCAGCGTTGGCGCCTGGACGAGGGTGAAGATCACCACGAGGACGAAGACGAGCTCGTAGATCCAGGGGACGTTCTTCGCGCCCACGGTGAGCGGCACGGTCGCGAGGACGACGGGAACGGCGCCGCGCAGCCCGGCCCACGACAGGAAGACCTGGTCGGGCCACCGGAGCCGAAAGGGCGAGACCGACACCAGCACAGACAGCGGTCGCGCGACGAGCAGCAGCACGAGGCCGATGACGATCGCCGGGACGATCTGGTCACCCATCTCGCCCGGCGACGCCAGCAGTCCGAGCAGCACGAACAGCCCGATCTGGGCGAGCCAGCCCAGGGCGGTCGAGAGCCCGAGGACCGCCGGCCCGTGGGGGAGCCGCAGGTTGCCCAGCACCAAGGCCGCGAGGTAGCAGGCGATGAAGCCGCTGGCGTGCACACTGGCCGCCGCGGCATACGCGAGGACGGTGAGGGCGACCACGCCGATGCTGAACAGGCCCGAGGAACCAGAGGCCGCTCGCCGCATGAACTGGCCGCCCGCCCAACCCACGGCGAGGCCGATCGCGGCACCGGCGCCGAGCTCGGCGACCGCCTTGAGCGCCAGGGTGACCCAGCTCTCGGCGTCCGCGGGGTCGGCCGACCGGGCGGCGAGGGCGGTTACGAGGATGACCACCGGGGCGTCGTTGAAACCGGACTCGGCCTCGAGCATCCCGGTGATCCGCCGGGGGAGTGGCACGCGGCGCAGCACCGAGAACACCGCCGCGGCGTCGGTCGAGGACAGGATCGCGCCGATGAGCAGGGCGGTGTTCCAGTCGAGGTGCAGGACGAACCGCGCAGCCAGCGCGACCACGCCCACCGACACGATGACCCCGACGGTCGACAGCACGGCCGCAGGCCCGATCGAGCGGCGGATGCCCTCCCACCTGGTGCTCAGGCCGCCCTCGCTCAGGATCAGGATGAGGGCGGCGTAGCCGAGCACCTGGGTGAGCTCGTTGGAGTCGAACCGGATCTGGATGAACGGGCCGGCCTCACCGATGGCCAGGCCGATGCCGAGGTAGATCAGCAGCGAGGGCAGTCCCGACTTGAGGGAAAGCCGCACCGCGGCCACCGAGATGAGCAGGACGACCGAGCCGATGAGCAGCGCCGGGGTGAGGTCGTGCAGCGTGAACGAGCCCGACGCGTCGGACGCGATGGACCACGGCAGCCCACTCGGGGGGATCGCAGCGCGCACGGCCCGTCACGTCCTTTCCCTCGGTGTGGTGCGGATAGTCTCGCAGGGTGTCTCGCGCCCTTCTTGCCCGCCGCATTGCCGTGGCTGTGGCAGCCCTGCTCGTCGTCGTCATCGGAATTGTCGCGGTACTCGCGGTCACCTGGGTGCGTCGTCCGTTCCCCACGACCGAGGGCGAGATCAAGGTCCCTGGGCTGACCGGCAAGGTGAGCGTCCTGCGCGACGACCGCGGCATCCCGCAGATCTACGCCGACAGCGCCGACGACCTGTTCAAGGCACAGGGATTCGTCCACGCGCAGGACAGGTTCTTCGAGATGGACCTGCGCCGCCACATCACCGCCGGACGGCTCTCCGAGCTCGTCGGCCAGGCCGGTCTCAAGACCGACCTCGTGATCCGCACCCTCGGCTGGCGGCGGGTCGCCGAGGCCGAGCTGCCGACCCTCAAGCCCGAGACGCGCCGCTACCTGCAGGCCTACGCCGACGGGGTGAACGCCTACATCCACCGGCAGGGCAGCCCGTCGAACATGTCCCTCGAGTACGTCGTCCTCGGCCAGAAGGTCAACGACTACCGGGTCGAGGACTGGACACCGGCCGACTCCCTCGCGTGGCTCAAGGCGATGGCGTGGGACCTGCGCGGTGACTACAACGCGGAGCTGATGCGGGCGCGGCTCGCGGGCTCGATGTCCACGGCCCAGATCAACGAGCTGTTCCCGCCCTATCCCTACGACACCAACAAGCCGATCCTCTCCCCCCAGGACTGGTCACCCAGCAGCTCCTCGACGTCGGCGAGCTCGGCCGTCCCGGCCGGCGACCTCGCCAAGGAGACCAGCAAGGACGCACAGCGCGCGTATGCCGTGGTGCAGCGTGCGCTCGCGGCGGTCCCGGAGACCATGGGTCGCGGTGACGGGATCGGGTCCAACTCGTGGGTCGTCGGCGGGAGTCGCACGAGCACCGGGAAACCGTTGCTGGCCAACGATCCCCACCTCGGCGTCTCGATCCCCGGCATCTGGTACCAGGTCGGTCTGCACTGCCGGTCGGTCAGCAGCAGCTGTCCCTTCGACGTGGCCGGCTACTCGTTCTCGGGGCTGCCCGGTGTGGTCATCGGCCACAACCAGTCGATCGCGTGGGGCTTCACCAACCTCGGACCCGACGTGAGCGACTTCTTCCTCGAGCAGGTGCGGGGCAACACCTACCTGCGCGACGGCAAGCAGGTCCCGCTCACCATGCGCACCGAGACGATCAAGATCGGTGGCGGCGGTGAGCAGACCATCACGGTCCGCAGCACCGTCCACGGCCCGATCCTCTCCGACGCCCTCGAGAGCGTCGCGAGCGCCGGTGAGAGTCCACCTGTCAACGGGCGCCCGAGCCCGGGGTCCTACGAGGTCGCGCTGCAGTGGACCGGCATCGAGGTGAGCCAGACCGCCGATGCGATCTTCGGGCTCAACACCGCCCAGAACTTCGACCAGTTCCGCACTGCCGCAGAGCAGTTCGCCGTTCCCGCGCAGAACCTCCTCTACGCCGACACGGCCGGCAACATCGGCTACCAGGCGCCGGGGCGGATCCCGATCCGCAGCCGCTACATGGAGGCCGCCCCGGGTTACTGGATCAGGCCGGGCTGGGTGTCGTCGTGGGACTGGCAGGGCTACGTGCCATTCGACGCGATGCCCCACACCTACAACCCGTCCGAGGGTTTCATCGTCGCGGCCAACCAGGCCGTGACCGAGAGCGGAAACCCCTTCCTCACGACCGAGTGGGACTACGGCTTCCGGAGCCAGCGCATCCGCTCACTCCTGGAGAAGAACACCAAGGTCACCCCCGCCACCATGTCGTCGATCCAGGGCGACACCCGGAGCCAGTTCGCACCCACCCTGGTCAAGGCGCTGCTCAAGGTCGACCTGGGGCGCGACGACTTCACCAAGCAGGCACAGGAGCTGCTTCGTGGCTGGGACTACACGAACCCGGTGGGCAAGAGCGAGTCCGGCGCGGCTGCGGCCTACTACAACGCGGTCTGGTCGAGCCTGCTGGACCTGACGTTCGACGACGAGCTCCCGAAGGACCTGCGCGCCGATGGTGGCGACCAGTGGATGCAGGCGGTCTCGGTGCTGCTGAGCAAGCCGCGCTCCGCCTGGTGGGACGACAAGCGCACCCCCGGGGTCGCCGAGGGCCAGTCGGAGATCCTGCGCAAGGCGATGGTCAAGGCACGGCTCGACCTGACGATGGAGCTGGGCAAGGAGCCCGGGGAGTGGCAGTGGGGCCAGCTGCACCAGCTCACCCTGACGCACCAGGTGCTCGGCGGCGAGGACGTGCCCGGCATCGTGGCCAAGCTCTTCAACCGTGGACCCATGAACATGCCGGGGGGTTCGGCCATCGTGGACGCCAACGGCTGGAACGCCGCCTGCACCACGACCGAGCCACCCGAGGACTGCACGAAGGGCCAGGGCTACGGCGTCGACTGGGCGCCGTCGATGCGGATGGTGGTGGACCTGTCGAACCTGGACAAGTCGCGCTGGGTCAACCAGACCGGCAACAGCGGTCACGCCTTCGCCGACCACTACAACGACCAGACCGACGCCTGGGCCAAGAACGAGCTCTTCGACTGGCCGTTCAGCGAGAAGGCCGTCCGGGACGCCGGTGGCGACGAGCTGAGCCTGGTCCCCAGCGGCTCGTCGAGCTGAGCTCAGTCGCCCGACTGAGCCGACAGCGTGGGCAGGGCGCTCGAGGTCCCCGGCCCGACTTCGACGACCCCCGTCTCGGCCGTCATGACCGCGTGCACGCGGCGGTCGTGCGGCTCGCTCGGCAGGTCTTCGTCCAGCAGCTCCCACGGGTGGACCACGGCCACCAGGTGCGCGCTGGTCCGGGGAATCACCCGGTCGTAGCATCCCTTGCCCCGCCCGATCCGGGTCCCGAACCGGTCAACCCCCTGGGCCGGCAGGAACACCACGGCGGCCCGGCCGATGGCCTCCTTGCCGAGCGGCTGCTCCGCGCCCCGAGCTTCCTCCGCGCCCCCTGCCTCCTCGTTGCCCACCTGGCGCCAGTCCAGGTCCCAGTCCTCGAGGGTCACGGGCACCATCACCCGTATGCCGCGCGCGGACAGCGCCTCGATCATCGCCTCCGTGGGCGGCTCCAGCGGGGTGGCCTCGTAGGCGGCGACCCAGTCGCCGCGAACCAGCCCACCGGCATACACGAGCTCGAGGGCGGACAGGGCAAGCTCCTCCGCGTCGCGGGCGCGGTCGCGCCCGGGCACGCGTTCGCGGCGCAAGGCGCTCAGGCGCTGTCGCACGGCGGTCTTGGTGGACAGGGGCACCTCCAGATCGTCCCACTAGGCTGCCCGTCATGAGCAAGGAAGGGTTGGCGCAGGCGGTCGCACGCATGACCGAGCGGGGGGTCGACCCGATGGCGATCCACGTGTTCGAGGAGGCCTACGCCCAGCTCGAGGCGGGCCGGACCGGCCTGATCGCCGAGGACGACATCGAGCCCCTGCGCGACGTGACGACGCTCGAGAGCATCACCGTCGACGACGCCGACCCCGCCGACCCTGCCAACGGCGACGAGGTGGCCGAGGCGCTGTCCCGCACGGCCGTCATCAAGCTCAACGGTGGCCTGGGCACCAGCATGGGGCTGTCGGGTCCGAAGTCGGTGCTCGAGGTCCGCGATGGGCTGACCTTCCTCGACGTCGTGGCCCGGCAGGTGCTGGCTCTGCGCGAGCGGCACGGGGTCAAGGTCCCGCTGGTGCTGATGAACTCCTTCCGCACCCGGGACGAGTCCCTCGCGGCCCTGGCGGGCTACCCCGACCTCGCCATCGACGGGCTGCCGCTCGACTTCCTGCAGAATGCCGAGCCCAAGCTGCGGGTCGACGACCTCGCGCCGGTGTCGTGGCCCGACGACCCGGACCTCGAGTGGTGCCCTCCGGGGCACGGAGACGTCTATGTGGCCCTGGTGGCGAGCGGTGTGCTCGCAGCGTTGCGGGACAAGGGATTTCGCTACGCGTTCCTGTCCAACTCCGACAACCTCGGGGCCACGTGTGACCCCGCGATCCCGGCCTGGATGGCACGGGAGTCCATCCCCTACGTGTCCGAGGTGTGCGAGCGCACTGCCAACGACCGCAAGGGTGGCCACCTGGCCCTGCGTCGCAGCGACGGCAGGGTGGTGCTGCGCGAGAGCGCCATGGTGGCACCGGAGGACCAGGAGCACTTCCAGGACACCCAGAGGCACTCGCTCTTCCACGCCAACAACCTGTGGGTGGACCTCGACGCCCTCGACGCCCAGATGTCGGCCAGGGACGGCGTCCTCGGCCTGCCCATCATCGTCAACCGCAAGACTGTCGACCCGGGTCGCAAGGACTCGACCCCGGTGATCCAGGTCGAGTCGGCCATGGGGACCGCGATCGAGGTGTTCGACGGGTCGCGCGCCCTGCACGTCCCCAGGCGCCGGTTCCGACCGGTGAAGACGACCAACGAGCTGCTCATGCTGCGCTCGGACCTCTACGGCTTCGGTGACGGGTTCGACGTGGTGGCACAGTCGCCGCGACCCGACCCGCGGGTCGACCTCGACGACCACTACACGCTGATCCACGAGTTCGACTCCCGCTTCCCGGGCGGCGCCCCCTCCATGATCGAGTGCACGTCCCTCACGGTGCGCGGTGACGTGACCTTCGGCGCGGGGATCCGGTGTGTGGGCGACGTGGTGGTCGAGGCGGACGAGCCGCGCACCATTCCCGACGGCAGCACCCTCCCTCAGGCAGAAGGAGCGACCACCCCGTGATCAGCGTCGAAGAGCACCTGGACCGAATCCTGAGCACCGTCAGGGTGATCCGTCCGTTCGACCTCGGGGTTCTGGACGCCCAGGGCTGCATCCTCGCGGCCGACGTCGAGGCCCGTGGGTCGCTGCCGGGCTTCACCAACTCCGCGATGGACGGGTATGCCGTGCACGCCGCGGACATCGCGACCGCCAGTGCCGAGTCCCCGGTGGTCCTGCCCGTCGTCAACGACATCGCGGCGGGCAACACCAAGGCGTGGTCGCTGGCCACCGGCCAGACCATGCGGATCATGACCGGCGCTCCGATGCCCCACGGCGCAGACGCCGTCGTGCCGGTCGAGGCGACCGACGGTGGGGTGGTGCGGGTGGAGATCCGGGAGCGCCGTCCCGTGGGTTCGCACGTGCGCGAGGTCGGTGAGGACGTCGAGGCCGGCAACGTCGTCCTGCGCCGGGGCACCCTGCTCGGTCCCGGACAGATCGCCCTGCTGGCGGCGGCCGGGACGGCGCGCGTGCGGGTCGTCCCGCGGCCGAGGGTCGTCGTCATCTCGACCGGGGACGAGCTCGTCGAGGTGGGTCGGACTCCGGGTTTCGGCCAGATCGTCGACTCCAACTCGGTCATGCTGACCGCCGCCGTGACCGCTGTGGGCGCCACTCCGTTCCGGGTCGGCGGGGTCCCGGACGACGCCCGCACACTGATGGCGACCCTCGAGGGCCAGCTCGTCCGCGCCGACGTCATCATCACGACTGGCGGCGTCTCGATGGGAGCCTTCGACACCGTCAAGGAGGTCCTGTCCCGCGTCGGCACGATGCAGTTCGACAAGGTCGCGATGCGCCCCGGCATGCCCCAGGGCTTCGGGGTGCTCGGCGAGGAACAGGTCCCCGTGTTCACCCTGCCCGGCAACCCCGTGAGCGCACTGGTGTCCTTCCACGTGTTCGTCGCACCGGCGCTCCGGGCCATGGCCGGCCGCCCCGAACCGTCCTACCCGCCGGGCTACGTCCCCGCCGTGGCCGCCGAGCCGTTCGGCTCGGTCAAGGGCAAGATGGAGTTCGTGCGGGTGATCCTCGACGACGACCGGGCCCGACTGGCCGGTGGCCAGGGTTCGCACATGCTCGGTGCGCTCGCAGCGGCCGACGCGCTGGCTGTCATCCCCGAAGACGTCGTGGACGTCGCAGCGGGCGACGAGCTGATGTGCCTGCCACTGCTGGGCCGGGAGGGGATGTGAGCCTCGACCCCGCTGAGCGTCCGCGGCCTCCGGGGCTGACGCACGTGCGACCGGACGGGTCGGCGCACATGGTCGACGTCTCCGCCAAGGACGTGACTGCCCGAGAGGCCTCGGCAGCGGGTCGGGTCCTGCTGTCGCCCGAGGCGGTGGCCGCGCTCCGCGGCGGGAACGTGCCCAAGGGTGACGCGCTCGCGGTCGCGCGGATCGCCGGCATCCAGGCCGTCAAGCGCACGCCTGAGCTGATCCCGCTCGCCCACCCGATCGCGGTCCACGCGGTCGAGGTCGACCTGGCGGTGGCCGATGACGGCGTCGACATCGGCGCCACGGTCCGCACCGCCGACCGCACGGGCATCGAGATGGAGGCCCTGACCGCCGTCGCGGTCGCGGCCCTCGCCCTCGTCGACATGGTCAAGGCGGTCGACAAGCACGCCCGGATCACCGACATCCGCGTGACCGCCAAGTCCGGCGGCCGTTCCGGTGACTGGGTGGAGCAGCCGTGAACACGGCGGTCGTCATCACGTGCTCGACCCGCGCCGCTGGTGGCGTCTATCCCGACCGCGGCGGCCCTCTCATCGTCGAGGCGTTGCGGCAGTGGGGATTCGAGGTGGGCGACGCGGTGGTCGTGCCTGACGGCCCAGCCGTCGGTGAGGCGCTCGCGGAGGCCCTGGCCGGCATACCTGGGGTGATCGTCACCACGGGTGGCACGGGGCTGTCGCCAACGGACCGCACCCCCGAAGCGACACGGGCCGTGCTCGACCGCGAGGTGCCCGGGTTGGCCGAAGCCATCCGCGGCGCCGGGCTCGCGGGCGGCGTGCCGACGGCGGCCTTGTCGCGCGGCCTGGCGGGAGTCGCGGGCAGCACCCTGGTGGTCAACCTGCCCGGGTCGACCGGAGGGGTCCGCGACGGGCTGGGGGTGCTCGAAGCCGTGCTGCCGCACGCACTCTCGCAGATTCGCGGCGGCGACCACTGATGGCCGTCTGGCCCGTCGAGCTCCGGGGAAGGACCCCGGGCGGGGAGCAGCTGCTGCTCGACCCGCTGCGTCGTCGGGACCGGGCCGAGTGGACTGAGGTGCGCAGCCGGAACCGCGAGTGGTTGGGGCCCTGGGATGCCACCTCGCCCAGCCAGGAAGCGCACTACGTCTCGTTCGCCGGGCTGGTGCGGCACTACCGCACGGAGGCGCGGGCCGGGCGGATGCTGCCGCTCACGATCCGGCTCGAGGGTCGCATCGTGGGTCAGATGGTGTTGTTCGGCATCTCCTACGGGTCACTGCTGTCGCTCTCGGCGGGGTACTGGGTGGACGAGTCAGTCGCCGGCCGCGGCGTCGCCCCGGTGGCCCTGGCCCTCGCCGGCGACCACGCCCTGGGCGCCATGAAGCTGCACCGCATCGAGGTCAACATCCGCCCCGAGAACGCCAACAGCCTGGCCGTCGTGCGCAAGCTGGGCTTTCGCGACGAAGGGGTGCGGGCGGCATACCTGCACATCGACGGGGCCTGGCGCGACCACCGCACTTTCGCCCTGACGACCGAGGACCTGGGCGGACAATCCCTGCTCGAGCGATTGCACACCAACCACACCAGTCACATTGGCGACACACCGCCCCACGTCCCCGGTGCGCCCGCGCAAGAGACCTAGCCTCGTATCCGTGCAGCCCAGCAGTCTTGTCTTCCTCGTCATCATCGCGGTTTGGGCTGCCTATTTCGTGCAGTACTGGGTCCGTCGTCGCGAGCACCTCGCCACCGCGCGCTCGGTCGACCAGTTCTCCGAGTCGATGCGGGTCCTCGAGCGCCGCAGCCCACTGCCCGCGACCAACCTCTCGACGCCGCAACCGCGTTCGTATGCCGTGACGCCGGCGCGCGCCGCGCGTCCCCAGGTGCTCGTGAAGCGTGCCGAGACCGCCCACGTCGAGGTGCCGACGCCCTCGGAGGCCGAGCGGCCGACTCCCAGGACCAACCCCGCAGTGGCCCGGCGCAACCGGGCCCTGATCATGGTGGGCGCCTTGTCGACGGTCGTCGTGGCCGTGCCGCTCGTGGCGCTCTCGCTGCTCCCGCTGCTCACCCTCCTGGTGCCGCTGGTGTCCGTCGGCGGCGCCGTGGCCTGGGCCCGCTCCGCCGCGCAGGCCGAACGTCACTCCCGTGTCGCGTCCCGCCCCGCCCGTTCGGAGCGCTCTGAGCAGGTGCAGCGTCCGGTCCAGTCGCGACCGATGGCTTCCCACACGGTTGACGCCGTCGAGGTCGCCGTTGAGGTCGAGGCGGTCGTCGACGCCGAGCCCGTCGCAGCGCAGCCGGCCAAGCCGGAGCTGTTCGACTTCCAGGGAGGCGCTGTGGAGGTGGCCGCGCCCGCCGCGGTCACGCCCGAAACCGTGCGCGTCCCGGCCCGTCCGCTCGTGGACGAGGACGACATCCCGCTGACCTGGGATCCCGTGCCCGTGCCGCGTCCGACCTACACGATGAAGTCCCGCGTGACCCGTCCCGCCCCCACGTCCGCCGACCTGGTGGGCGACGCGGACACCGAGTACGCGGCATACGAGGACCTCC
Organism: Pedococcus sp. P2_D9; assembly: GCF_056404275.1. NCBI lineage: Bacteria > Bacillati > Actinomycetota > Actinomycetes > Micrococcales > Intrasporangiaceae > Pedococcus > Pedococcus sp. P2_D9. The sequence goes on along the minus strand of NZ_JBFUEI010000018.1, from coordinate 15,713 downwards.
CCGAGCGCCGGGTCGCCGGCGCCTGACCCGCGCGTCGCATGACCTTCGCGTCGCCAGACCTTCGCGTCGCCAGAGGCGGCGCGGTGGGGGACGGGTGGACTACCTGTTGCCCCACACCGCCTGCGCGCCCGAGTCACCGGTGAGGACCACCATGGTCCCGGTGCCCACGGCGCTGGCGACCACGAGGACGCCCAGCAGGGCCCGCGGCACCGTGGCCGTGCCACGACGCAGGTAGAGCCACTGGGCGAGCGTCGTCACCGCGAGGGCCGCGGCCCAGGGGAGCACCTTGTCGCCGTAGTTCTCGTGCTCCTTGAGGAAGGGCGGTTTGCCGAGCTTGGCGGCGAGGTCGTTGCCGGCCCGGGTCGTGACGGGCACGGCGAGTGCGCCGATCACGGCTCCGAGGGGGACCAGGAAGGTCAGCTTCCGCTGGGCGGCGGGCCAGGCGCTCACGAGCACCGCGGCGGCGGAGGTCAGCGGCAGGAGCACGACGACGAGGTGCACGAGCAGGACGTGGGCCGGAAGTCCGTTGATCTCCATGACCGAGGAACGTAGCCGAGCCCCCCGGGGTTCACGCGCTGAACCACGCGCGTCGCTGTCTCGTCCTTTACGGCGAGTCCCCGGTGCGGGGAGGATCGGTGGTGTCGACTGGGCGGGAGGAATGCCGGACGTGGCGACGAGTCAGCGGGAAGTGGCTCTGCAGGGCCTGCACGACCGCCATGCGTCAGAGCTCTGGCGTTTCGCGCTGCGGCTGACCCGGGACCCACAGGTCGCCGAGGACGTCGTGCAGGAGTCGTTGCTGCGGGCCTGGCGCGACCCCGGGCTCGGCACCCGCTCGGAACAACAGGCGCGAGCCTGGCTGTTCACGGTGGTCCGCAACCTGGTGGTGGACCGCTGGCGCAGTGCCGCGTCACGGCACGAGGTCGCGGGAATCGACTTCGTCGAACCGGGCGTCGGCGACCGGTCCGGTGAGGTCCTGGACCGCTGGCTGCTCACCGATGCGCTCTCCTCCGTCTCGCGCGAGCACCGGCAGGTCATCGCTGCCGCCTACTACGAAGGGAGAACCGTGGCCGAGATCGCGGCCGAGCTGAGGGTGCCGGAGGGGACCGTGAAGTCGCGGCTCCACTACGGGTTGCGCAGCCTGCGACTGGTCCTGCAGGAGAAAGGGGTGACCGGACGATGAGCGCCCCCGACGAGTACACCGACTGGGATGCCGCCTACGTGCTGGGCGCCCTGGCCGTGGCGGAGCGCCGCGAGTACGAAGAGCACCTCGCAGGGTGTCCCGCCTGCCGCGCCGCGGTCGCCGAGCTGGCCGGGCTGCCGGGCCTGCTCGCGCAGCTGCCACCCGGCGAGGTCCTCGCCATGGACCTTGGCGGCACGGGCGGTTCGGGCGGTGCCGCCGGCGTGGATGCCGATCGCGACGTCCTCAACCTCGAGCCATCGGCCTCGTTGATGCCCGCCCTCCCGACCCGTCCCACCGGACTCGGTCGCAGCACCTGGTTGGCTCCCGTGGCCGCCGCAGCGGCCGCCCTCCTCATCGGAGGCGTCGGCGGGTATGCCGCCTCGAACGCCTGGCGGGACGGCCCACCTTCCGGCGGCACCGGTTCGACGACCGCGTCGACCCTGCCCGGGGGCGTGGTGGCGGGGCGGTTGGCGTTCACGGCGGTCGAGCCGTCCCTGATGACGGCCGTCGTCGACGTCGTGCCCATCGCGAACGGCACCGAGCTGCGTGTCGAGTGCCAGTACGCCCGCCAGACGGGCAGTGCAGGGAGCACGACCGGCACCGGTAGCCCGAGCGGCACTCGGACCTCCGGGGGTTCAGGTGGTTCAGGAGGCGCTGCTAGTTCGGGTGGTGACTACCGCATCAACTACGCGATCTGGGTCGTGGACCGGGCCGGGCGAGCCACCGAGCTGCGGGACTGGACCGCACGGCCGGACCGGATCATGCACCCGGTCGGGGTGTCCACCCTTCCGGTGGCGCAGATCGCGGCCGTGGAGATCCGCCAGGTCGACACGGGTCACACGGTGATGCGAGCGAGCCTGACCTGAGCTGCGGTACGACCGTTTTCCGTCGCGCCCCGTGCTGGTGTTATTGTTTCGTCCGCATCAGGGGCTGTGGCGCAGTTGGTAGCGCGTCTCGTTCGCAATGAGAAGGCCAGGGGTTCGAATCCCCTCAGCTCCACCGAGTGGCACCCTGTCTGACCTGCGGAAACATCGCGGGATGGACAGGGTGTCCTGCTATGTGACCGTTCGGCGTGAGTCCCCCCACCCCGAGCCCGCCCCTCAGGACGAGGGCCAGGGTCCTACCGAGCCGCGTTCGATGAGCTCGGTCGGCAGCCGTCGATGCGCCACCGCGCCCCCTGCTCCCTCGATGCGTGACAACAGCAGGCGGCACGCCGCCACCCCGATCTCGTAGGTCGGCTGGGCGACGACAGTCAACGCGGGGCTGACCAGGTCAGCCCATTCGGTGTCGTCGAAGCCGAGCAGGGACACGTCCTCCGGGCAACGAATCCCTGCGCGCGCTATGGCGTGGAACGCCCCGAGCGACTGCATGGCGTCGAAGGCGAGGATCGCCGTGGGCCGGTCCTCCAGCGCGAGCAGTCTGGCCGTCTCAGCCTCCCCGTCCTCGCGTCGGTAGCCACCGGAGGAGATCAGCTCCGGTCGGATCGCAACACCTGCCGCCGTCATCGCGTCGCGGAACCCGGCGGCGCGGGCGCCCACAGTCGTCGCTGACGCCCGCTCGACGCCCTTCATGTCGGGACGCAGCATGCGTTCCAGCATCGCGTGCGTCCCACCCGTGAGGATCGCGATGTCGCGGTGGCCATGGGCCAGCAGGTGCTCGGTGGCAGTCCTCGCGGCCTTGCGGTTGTCGATGCCGACGGTGTCGGCCTGCAGGCCGGCCACGCTCCGGTCCAGCAGGACCACCGGTATGCCGGCCGCAATCACTTCGCTGAGATGTGACCTGTCGCCGCCGTCAGCCGGGCACACCACCAAGCCGTCAACTCGTCGCTCGGTCATCACCCTGACAGCGGTCTCCTCCTTGTCGAGCTCCTCGTCGGTGTTGGCCAGCAGCACCTCGAACCCCTGAGCCCGCGCCGTGTCGGCGATCCCGCGCAGTGAACGGCGGAAGAAGGGGTTCTCGATGTCTGACATCACGACGCCGAGGGTGCGCGTCGACCCGGTGATCATGCTGCGCGCGAGGCTGTTGGCTCGATAACCAAGCTGTTCCGCGGCGGCCAACACGCGTTCGCGGGTGCTCTCGCGCACGGAGCCGTAGCCGCCGAGCGCCCTGGCGGCGGTGGCAGTGGAGACTCCCGCTTCACGCGCGACATCTGGCACCGTGGCGATGCCGCGCGGTTCCACGCTCCTGCTCACAGTGCTCCTTCGAATGCGTGTCATACCAACGGTTTTGCGGCCTGTCGAGTCATCCGGTATGCCGGTCAGTCGCCGCAGGCGCGCGGGTCCCGGGTGACCGGTCCGCGGCTCACGACCGCCGACTTCCTGGCCTGACCTTAGCCGGTGTCGGACTGCCTTGACGCAGGGATCTGACCAATTTCCGGGAACCCTCTTGACAGGAGCCAAGCGGATTGAGAACGTTCTCACTCATCAGGTTGAGAACGTTATCAAAAGCGAGTCACTCTCGCGGATTGGAACCAGGAGCACCGATGACCGAAACCCTTCCCCTCAAGCCGATCGACGCCGACATCGTCGACAAGCTGACGGCCACCGTCGCGGAGCGCGAGGCGATCGCGACCGTGGTCCGCGACGTCGTGGAGCGCGGGCTGCGCAACGTGTACTTCGTCGGCGCCGGCGGCTCCATCATCTGCAGCTACCCGGCCCACTACCTGCTCCAGCAGAAGGCGTCCTTCCCGGCCTTCCAGGTCCAGAGCGACGAGCTGAACACCGCCGTCCCCGCACTCATGGGTCCCGGCTCACTGGTCGTGCTGGCGTCCTACACCGGCACGACCAAGGAGACGGTCGCCGCCGCCAAGACCGCCAAGGCCACGGGCGCGACGGTCATCGCCGCCGCCAAGCCCGGCAGCCCCCTCGCCGAGGCGGCTGACAGGGCGTTCACCGGCAAGAGCGACCTGTTCGAGCTGGTCGTCGCCTTCGAGCTGCTCGCCGCCACCGGCGCCGAGCTGGACACCGACGCCGTCGACCAGGCCCTTGCGGCTCTGCCCGCCGCCGTCCGGCACGCGGTCGAGCAGGCCGAGCCGGAGCTCGCCGACATCGCCGACGCGTTCAAGGACGAGCCGATCACGTACGTCCTGGGGTCCGGCCCCAGCTACGGCTGGGCCTACGGCCTGGCGATGTGCTTCCTTCAGGAGATGCAGTGGAAGCACGCGGCGGCGTTCAACTCCGGTGAGTTCTTCCAGGGCGCTTTCGAGATGGTCGACGACGACACCGCCGTCCTGCTGTGGGTCGGCGACGACGCCTCGCGGCCCATGGGGGAGCGGGCCAAGAGCTTCCTCGACCAGTACTGCAAGAAGGCGCAGTACGTCGACGTGCGCGACCTCGAGCTGCCCGGCATCCCCGAGTCCGTCCGAGGCGACGTCTCGCCGATCGTCGTGGGGGCGCTGGCCAACCGCCTCGCCCAGCACTACGAGTCGGTCCGCGGTCACGACCTCGAGACGCGTCGCTACATGTTCAAGGTCGAGTACTGAGCATGACCGCTGACCTGCTCAACTTCGACCCGGCACGGTATCTGCGCATCCAGACGGGTGCCGTTGGCCTTGCCGAGCAGATCGACGCAGTGGTGGCTGACGCGCTCGGCTCCGGCGTGACCAACGTGGTCTTCGCCGGAGCCGGCGGCGCGGGCATCCTCATGCAGCCCGCAGCCGCTCTGCTCCGCGACCGTTCGACCTTCCGCGCAGACGTCGTGCTGCCGGCCGAGCTCGTCCTGACGGGCTCGGCCACGGTGGGTCGTGACACCTTGGTGGTCATCCCGTCGCTGTCCGGAACCACCGCCGAGAGCATCGCGGCCCTCGAGTTCGTCAAGGCTGCCGGCGCACGGGTGCTGGTCCTCACCGGCCACCCCGACACCCCGCTGGGCACCAAGGCCGACGTCAGTCTCGTGAACTTCGCGGAGGACGACACCTCCTGCGAGTCGTTCTACCTCCAGTCGCTCCTGCTGTCGCTGTCGATCCTGGCGCGCACGGGCGTGCTCGAGGACCACGCAGCCGTCGTCGCCGAGCTGAGACGTCTGCCCGAGCTCCTCCTCGACGCCAAGGGCGCCTTCGAGCAGCGAGCGTCCGCGTTCGCCGAGGCGATCGCGGCCGACCCGTGGCACATCGTCACCGGGTCGGRCACCACGTGGCCCGAGGCCTTCTACTACGGCATGTGCATCCTCGAGGAGATGCAGTGGATCCGGACGCGCCCCGTGCACGCCTCGGACTTCTTCCACGGGACCCTCGAGCTCGTCGAGGCTGAGGTGAGCGTCATCCTCCTCAAGGGCGAGGACGCCACCCGGCCCCTGGCAGACCGGGTGGAGCGCTTCGTCTCGGGCCTCACCGAGAAGCTGCTCGTCCTCGACACGGCTGACGTGGAGCTGCCCGGGATCTCGCAGACCACGCGGGCCCTCGTGTCGCCGGTCATCCTGGCCGCCCTGCTCGAGCGGGTCAGCGCCCACCTCGAGGTGCTCCGTGACCACCCGCTGACGACCCGCCGCTACTACCGCCGCATGGCGTACTGAAGGACGGCCTCATGAACGTCACCCTGCTCACCCTCGGCGACAACGTCGTCGACCGGTACCTCGAACGGGGGGTGCTCTACCCCGGGGGTAACGCGGTCAACGTGGCCGTGCACGGGCGTCGGTGCGGCGCCGGCGCGGCATACATCGGTGCGGTTGGCACGGACCTGGCCGGGCGCGCCGTCCTGGACGCCCTGGTGGCCGAGGGGGTGGACACCTCGATGCTGAGGATCGTCGAGGGCCCGAACGCCTCGGCGGACGTGCGGGTCGTCGACGGGAACCGCGTCTTCGACCACGGGGACCCCGGGGTGTCGAGGTTCCTGCTGACGCCGGCGGACTTCGCTGCCGTCGCAGCGGCGACCATCGTGCACACCGGGGAGTGCTCCATGGTCGAGGGCCAGCTGGCCGACATCTCCGCCGCGGCGCCACGGCTCTCGTTCGACTTCTCCGAGCGCCCGCACGACTACATCGCGGAGTACGCACCGCTCGTCGACATCGCCATCCGCTCACTGCCCTTCGCCACTGTCGCCGAGGCCGTCGACGAGGCACGGCGCATCCGGGACTTCGGCCCGAGCCTCGTCGCGGTCACGATGGGCGCCGGCGGTGCGGTGGCACTCCAGGGCGAGCAGGTCATGCACGCCCAAGCACCAGCCACTCCCGTCGTCGACACCCTCGGAGCCGGGGACGCCTTCATCGGCCGGCTCCTCACCGGCCTCATCGCCGACACGCCGCTCCCGACGCTCCTGAGCGCCGCGACGGCATACGCCTCAAGCACCTGCGCCACCTTCGGCGCCTTCGGGTACGAGACCTCACTCGAGGGACTCACTGCACCGCTCAACCCCATCCACAAAGGAGTGGACCTCACATGAAGCACACCACGCGCAGCGCATCCTTCGCCGTGCTCGCCGCCGCGACCGCGGTGGCCCTGGCCGCCTGCGGCGCGCCCGGGACGGCCAACCCTGGTGCGGGAGGAGCCAGCAGCCAGAGCCTCACCGCACCAGCCGAGAAGTCGGGCACCATCACCATGGTCACCAAGTTCGCCGACCCCAAGTACGCCCCGTACTTCGAGAGCGTGACCAAGGCCTACGAACAGGCCAACCCCAAGGTCACCATCAAGCTCGAGCAGGTCGGCGACCAGCCCTACAAGGACAAGATCCGGGTGCTCTCGGCGTCCAAGCAGCTGCCCGACATCTACTTCTCGTGGGCCGGTGACTTCGCCAACAAGTTCGTCCGTGCCGGTCTGGCCGCCGACCTGACCTCGGTCATCGGGCCCGACACCGAGTGGGGCAAGACCTTCTCGCCGGCCGCCCTCAAGGCGTTCGAGACCAAGGGCAAGAACTTCGGTGTGCCGATCGACCTCGACGCGAAGTACCTGGCCTACAACAAGGCAGCCTTCACCAAGGCCGGGATCAGCGGCGCCCCCGCCTCCCTCGAGGAGCTCATCGGGGCCTGCGACAAGCTGAGGACGGCGGGCTACACGCCGATCGCCTTCGGCAACCAGTACGGCTGGCCCGCGATCCACTACATCACCCAGCTCAACGCGTACAACGTCGCACCAGCCACCCTCGCCAAGGACTACGACCCGGCCACGGGTGCGTTCACGGATCCCGGCTACGCCAAGGCGGTCGACCAGTTCAAGGACATCGTCACGCACTGCTCCAGCAAGGACGCCAACGGCGTCTCGCACGAGGCCGGGCAGGCGAACTTCCTCAACGGCAAGGCCGCCATGCACTACCTGGAGTCGGTCGAGTTCCAGGTGCTGACCGCCAAGGGCGGTGCCCCGAAGGAGCTGGCCGACAACTGGGACTTCATGCGGCTGCCCGCACCCCAGGGGGCGGCCGGTGACGTCGGAGCCCTGACGGGCGCACCGGACGGGTTCATGGTCAACGCCCAGAGCAAGAACGCGGCGCTCGCCGTCGACGTCCTCAAGTTCATGACCACCCAGCAGAATGCCGCGAAGCTCACGGCTGACATCGGCTGGCTGAGTCCCGTCCAGGGGTCGGCGACCTCGGCGAACTCGTTCCCGCAGCTCCAGTCAGCACTCGCCGACATCAGCAAGGCCAACCAGTTCGCGATCTGGCTCGACACGGTGACCAACGCGGAGGTGGCCAACGCCTACCTCTCCGGGATCGAGGGCGTCATCTCCGGCTCGAAGACGAGCAAGGACGTCATGACCGGCGTCCAGGAGGCCGCTGCCAAGGCCAAGAAGCAGGCTGGCTGACCTCACCCCCCAGGTGGGGCGGGCGGATCATGGGACCTGCCCGCCCCACTGACCGAGGACCACCCGGTCCGACCTCGACACGGTCGGTCAGCGTCGACCGACCAACGCCCACCCGAGGAGGGCATGACATGAGCACCACGTTGATGCGATGGCGGTCGCTGGCCTGGGTCCTGCCCGCGCTGGTCCTGCTGCTGGTCTTCGTCTACTACCCGATCGTCGACAACCTGCGGCTGAGCCTGTTCTCCTGGAACGCGTTCTCGGTAGCGCCGACCTTCGTCGGGCTCGACAACTACCGGACGGCGTTCCACGACCCGATCTTCTGGACGGCACTGAGGAACAACACGGTGTTCGCGATCGTGTCACTGGTCTTCCAGGTCGGGTTCTCGCTCGTCCTGGCGGCCCTGCTCGAGGAGTTCGTGCACGAACGACTGCGGGGCATCCTCCGCACGATCTACTTCATCCCCGCTGTCATCTCGATCACCGTCGCGGGCATTCTCTTCTCGTTCCTCTACAACCCCGAGATCGGGCTCGTGAACCGCCTGCTCGGAGCGGTGGGGCTCGAGAGCTGGCAGCACTCGTGGCTCGGGGAGCCCGCCACCGCCATGGGCAGCATCATCGCGATGAGCCAGTGGCAGTCCATCGGCTACACCGCGATCTTGTTCGTTGTCGGAATCCAGCGGATTCCCAAGGAGTTCCACGAGGCTGCGAAGGTCGATGGCGCTGGCCCGATCCGGAGATTCTTCTCGGTGACCGTGCCCATGGTCCGCGAGATGACGACGCTCATCATCATCCTCACCGTCTCCGGCGCCTTCCTCGTGTTCAACGAGGTGATGGTCATGACCGCAGGTGGGCCCTCGAACTCCAGCCAGGTGCTCGGCACCTGGCTCTACCGCAACGCGTTCCTCAACGACGACATGGGATATGCGTCCGCCATCGCCACGGTCATCTTCGTGATCACGCTCGCGATCGGCGCCGTCCAGATCGTCGTCAGCCGCCGACGGAGGATCCAATGGTGATGTCCGCCTCCAGCCCGACCCCGACCCCGACACCGACCCCGACCCCCACCCGCCGGAAGGCGGCGAGTCCGACCCCGGCCGTGTCGGCGAACACCCCGGCAGTGCGGAGGTCGACGCGGGCAGCTCGTCGCGTCGGTGCCCGCGCAACGCGCCTGGCTGTGTGGCTCGGGCTCGCACTGATCGTCGTCGCCGTCCTCTATCCCTTGCTGTGGATGGTCTTCAGCAGCTTCAAGAGCAACCAGGAGGTCTTCGCGAGCCCATGGGGCCTGCCGGGCGAGCTGCGCTGGGGCAACTTCGGCAGGGCCGGCAGCGCCGGGGTCGTGCGCTACTTCGTCAACAGCGTCCTGGTGACGTCCGCCTCGATCCTCACCACGGTTCTCCTGAGCGCCTGGGCTGCCTATGGGCTTGTGCGTCTGCGTGTCCCCTTTGGGGGGACGATCCTCGGGCTCCTGCTCGGCGGGCTCATGCTCGCGCCGACCGTGGCGCTCATCCCCCTCTTCGGCCTGCTGCAGCGGCTGCACATCTACGACAGCTACTGGGCACTCATCGTGCTCTACACCGCCTTCCGCATTCCCTTCACGACCTTCCTCATCCGGGCCTACATGATCGACATCCCCTCCGAGGTCGACGAGGCGGCCACGTTGGACGGATGCTCGCCCACCCAGGCGTTCTGGCAGGTCATCCTGCCGATGTGTCGACCGATCCTCGTCTCCGCGGCACTGTTGCAGGCGCTCTTCGCGTGGAACGAGTTCGTGTTCGCCCTGGTCTTCATCAGCACCGGAGACCTCAAGACGCTGCCGGTGGGGCTGATGGACATGCAGAGCCGGCTGCTCACCGACTGGCCGGTGCAGTTCGCCGGGCTGACCATGGCCGCGCTGCCCATGATCGTGCTGTTCCTCATCGGCCAGCGGCAGTTCCTGCGCGGGCTGACCGACGGCATCGGCAAGTAGCGCCCCGTACACCCCTCCGAGACTGAAAGGGCCGCGTGGCTGTGGACCTGGTGATCTTCGACTGTGACGGTGTCCTGGTCGACTCCGAGCCGATCGGGGCGCGGATAGGTGCCACGGTTCTGACCAGCCTGGGGTGGGAGCTCAGCGCCGACGAGGTGATGGAGCGGTTCCTGGGATGCTCGGAGGCGTACTTCCAGGCCGAGGTCGAGCGGGAGCTTGGTCGACCGCTCCCTCTCGGCTGGGACGACGAGTTCGAGCACCTCTACGACGCCGCCTACGCCACCGAGCTCGAACCGGTCGAGGGCATCGTCCCGCTGCTCGACGAGCTGACCGAGCGAGGCATCGCCACCTGTGTGGCCTCCAACGGCAGCCACGACAAGATGCGGCGCACGCTGGGCGCGACCGGACTGCACGAACGCTTCCAGGGGCGGATCTTCAGCGCACAGGACGTGCCACGCGGTAAGCCCGCACCGGACCTCTACCTCCACGTCGCCCGCACCATGGGAGTGGGGTCGAGCGGGTGCGTGGTGGTCGAGGACAGCCCGCCCGGCGTCGCAGCGGCCTGGGCAGCAGGCATGCACTGCATCGGGTATGCCGCCTTCACCCCGGCCGAGCGCCTGGCCGGTCCGGGGGTCACAGTGTGCTCGACCATGGCGCAGGTAGGGGATCAGCTGCTGCTCGCAGCACGCCTCGCCAGCCGCTCAAGTGGGGCCTAGCCGGAAACGGGCATGAACTCCGCGATGCTGCCGTAGGCACGCATGGCACGGATTCGTTCGCCGACGAGGTCGTAGGCGACGCAGTAGGGGATTCGGCCATCTCCCGTAGCAGCCGCGCCGCTGCCTTCGATGTAGGCGGCGCTCTCAGCGAAGACGAGTTGGGTCGTCTGCAAGTCCTGGAGTCGAGCGTGGAGGACGGTGATCGCGTCCTGAACTACCTCGGGTCAGCAGTCACTGCTCTCTCCATCGCTCCTCAAGATCGTCGGATTCTCCTGCCAAGTCTGTCCCTGGTCTCGAGATCGGCGGCCACCAAAGGACTCAGCTACCAGCGTCTCCCTCAACCTCTGATGGGCGTGGCGTGCTGAATGCAGGTTCGTGCGGTTGGCCTGGCGTCCAGCCGCGCGGCGGGAATGGGTTGGTGGCACACCTCACAGATCCCGTAGCTGCCCTGCTCTAGTTGGAGCATGGCGGCCTCGATGCCGGCGAGATGGTCCCGCGCCCCCTGAATGAGCGCCGCCAATTGTGAGCGTTCGTAGGCGATGGTTTGACCCTCGGGGTCGTGCTCGTCATCGGCGTTCGAGTCCGCGGATGCGGCGAAGAGGGATTCGAGATCCGTTGTCATGCTTGCAAGTCGGGCGCAGACTTCGTCCCGCTCCCCGCGCAATCGCTCAGCAGCGGCCCCAAGCTCAACCTCCGGCCTTGTGCCATCGGGGGCGCGTTCGACTGAGGAATCGTCAGGTGGGTGGCCCATCTCCACAGCCTCCCCCAACGAGTCATCCGACGCCATCGCCATCAGCGGTGGGTTGGAGCACCGCCCGAGTGGTGCAGTCGGATGTTGTGCCGCAGGGGCGCCCGGGTGTCAACAGCCGGGCAGCTTGAAGCTGGCGATCCGAGTCGTCCACCCGTTTCCGTTGGGTGCCGACGCCGCGCTGGCCGCGGTGTAGTACTCGTTGACGTACCAGAACGTGCAGTCGTCGACGGGGTCCACGGTCAGGTCGGAGTAGTCGCCCCAGCGCGAGTTGGCTGTGGTCTGGGCTGCGGTCCCGTTGACGATGGTGCCTTCGCCCAGTGGCATCTGGCCGAGCGGGTCAGCCGCCATCCGCCCGGTGTAGCGAATGCCAGGAAACACATTGGTGCCGTTGACCACGCTGTAGCCGAGCCCGAAGTTGCCGTTCCTGTCGGCCGCGATGCTCCCCATCCACCGGTGGACGCCGTCGGCGGGCGCGTAAGTGCCCTGCTGGCGCACGCTGTAGACGCCGTTGGTGCGCCGGATCTCATACCAGCGCACGCCGGCAACCCCCGGCATGGCCTCGACCGACTGGTTCGTCAGCAGTGACTCAGAGGTTCCGAGGTTGCGGTAGGCCAGCCGGAAGGTCGGCCGCTGTCGGTAGGACAGGATGTCGAGGTACTGCGCCGTGTTGGTGATGCCCGGCTGGGGGAGGCAGTCCCTGGAGCCGAAGCCACCGACACACGGGAAGTCCGAGTCGAACGAGGCGACAGGCAGCTGCGTCTTGAGGACCATCGACGCCGTCGGGGTCGAGCGCCACTTGACGTCGAACTCCCAGATGTTGAGCGCGTCGGAGGTCGCCCCATAGGGAGCGTTGTCGTCCTGGGTTCCTACGATCGGCGCGGGGGCATCGTTCTTGGGCTTGGCCTTTCCGTCCACGTCCGGTGGCAGCAGCCCGTCGCCGATCAGGTTGAGCGGCACGGCGCTGTCGGTCATCAGGAAGCTCACCGCACGCGCGCCTGGATCGCCCAGGATCATCTTGTTGCGCTCGAGCCCGTAGACGCCGATGCCGTAGATGCTCGGATCGAGAATGCCGAACTCGCGGGTGGTGATGATGTACGAGTCCTTCCACACGCCGTACTTGGGGTAGTCGGGGAAGTTGAACCCGGTGGTAAACGCGTAGCGGTAGTACGAGCCGGTCGGGTCAGGACTCGTCGAGACCGCAACGCAGTTGTAGAACTGGTTGAGCGGCTCGTCCGGGTAGTCGATCCCGCGCGTGGTGAACTGGGTCAGGATCCAGCGGTCGGCCACCTGGTCGTACATGACGACCGGGTCACCGGACGGCTCCGTGCACTCGTCGATCGGGAAGTTGTTCCACAACGTGCCGGTGTCCACGGGTCCCAGCAGCCGCGTGCCGTTCTTGGAGTAGACCGCGAAGACGAGGTTGACGATCTCCACGTAATGGTTCGGGCCGACCTCACCGTTGGGATCGGGTGGGTTGACCCTGCCGCCGAAGACGTTGAAGTTGTCCTGGTTGCTCAGACCTTCGAAGTTTGCCTGGGTGCCCGGGATGGCGAGGGCGCTGGGCGAGGCGTCGGACTGCAGCGCCCCGTCGGCCGCGCTGCCACGGGTGATGGCCGACCTCAGGTTCGGGTCTCGGCCCACCACGTCGGGCCGCGCTGCGCCGTGCTTGGCGGCCTTTGCCAGTTCACGAAGTGACGGCGACACGTCGAACGCCGCTGCGTTCGTGAACTTCGGCTTCAGCTTCTCGGGCGCCTTCACCGAGGCGGCCTGTGTCGTGGCCCCGGGCAATACCAGGGCCGCGACGAGCGCAGCCGGGACGAACAGCCATAGCGGCCGACGGACGAAGTGCGGAGCGGCGTTCATCGACGATCCTCCCGATCCAGCCTGCCAGCGCATCCTCCCGCGAAGGGATGACCCGCACCTCCAGCAAACTGCGTAGCTCTGGCCCACACTCGCGCTCACCGGTCTCGATGACGGTTCAATCGATCGCTGAACCCGTGCATCCGTCAGGCGCCCAGCCGACCACACCTTTGACTCGAGGGGTGGATCCTCGACCAGCGCCTCGCCGCAGCCAAAGCCGACCTGGCACTTCGAGGCTCACTTCCGAGCCAGGTAAGGGCTTACCCGCACTGACTGGCGCGTCGCCAACGGCTCGCCGACGTAACTCCGATTCCACTCACTTTCGACTCTTCGATGAGTTCTTCCGTCTCGCCCGCGAAGGTCGGGTCAACGCCAGGGGGATGCCCTCGCTCCCGATCACCGCGCGACTGGGTCTCGCTCACGACATGTACCTGGCGGGTCCGCCCGTGCCTCTGCATCGCACTGTCTTTCGGGTGCTAGCAACGACGGACAGACTGCTTCACCGTTCTGGCTCCTGAGCGGCCAGAACGCGGGGGTATGACTCGGGCTGCAGGACTCGTCCAGCTGTCTTATGAATGAATCATCGGATTGCCAAGCGCTAAGCCAACGGGCACCCGTAGCCTCGATCCATGCCCGAGGAACCTCGCCCGACGTACGTCCTCGTCGACGGGGAGAACATCGACGCCACCTTGGGCTCCATGTTGGGACGGCGTCCCCGCCCTGAGGAACGTCCTCGGTGGGAGCGTCTTCTGGAGTTCGCGCGGGAGCGATGGGGACATCCCGCGAACGGTTTGTTCTTCCTTGCCGCGAACGGCGAGCTTCCGATGGCCTTCGTGCAAGCCTTGCTTGCGATGGGTTATCGACCAATTGCGCTTTCAGGCGACAGTGCCGTGAAGGTTGTGGATGTCGCCATTCAGCGAACCCTTCGAGAACTTCGCAAGCGCGACGCGGATGTGCTCTTGGTCAGCAATGACGGGGATTTCGTCGAGCAAGTGCACGACCTGCTCGACGGCAGACGGGTGGGCGTCGTCGGCTTCGTCGAGTTCCGAAGTCTCGCATTCTCGGAACTGCGCGAGAAAGGGCTCGAAACCTTCGACCTGGAGTACGACGTACGGGCCTTCAACGAACGGATGCCACGCGTCCGCATCATCCCCATCGAAGAGTTCGACCCGACTCAATTCCTGTAGATCCCAGAGGAGCCGGTCTGCGATGCCAGTAGGCATCAGGGATCCGTCTCCGGACAGCTCGTCAGCAGCGCCCTAGTGTCGCCTGTCTCGCGACGAAAAGACCCACCTCCGGGGGGCCTGGTCGACATGCATGGACGCCATTGACCGTGGTTGCTCTGAGCACCCACAGCGACACTAGGCCCCCTGGCGGGCCGCCAGCTTCGCCGCACGCTCGTCGCGGCGGGCGACGAACCGGCCGGCCTCCTCATCGAGGGAGGCGACGGCGGCCGCGAGCTCCTCCCGGGCCTGCTCACCCGCGGCGTCCAGGCCCTCAAGGTCCCAGACGCCCCACTGACGCAGCATCGGGGCCACGATGTCGTCGTGGTGGATGCGCAGGTCGTAGATGCCAGCCATGGCCATCTGCACGGCTTTGCGTCCGAACCCGGGGATTATCGAGCCGGGCATCTGGAACGTCACGACCTCGTCGGTGATCGCCCGCATGGTTTGGCTCGGCGTCAGCTCCAGCGCCGCTTGGACGAGGTTCCGGTAGAAAATCATGTGGAGGTTCTCGTCCTTGGCGACCCGCGTGAGCAGCTTCTCGGCGATGGGCTCTTCCGTGTAGCGGCCCGTGTTCCTATGCGAGACACGGGTGGCCAGCTCCTGGAACGAGACGTAGGCGCAGAGGTTAAGCAGCTGCTTGTCGCCCGAGTCGTAACCGGTCTCCATCGTGTCCATCCGGGCCCGCTCGAGCTCGTTGGGGTCGACGCCTCGGGTGACGAGCAGGTAGTCACGGATGCAGAACGCGTGTCGCCCTTCTTCGGCGGTCCATCGGTTGACCCAGGTCCCCCACGCGCTGTCGCGGCCGAAGGCCTGGTCGATCACCCGGTGGTAGCTGGGCAGGTTGTCCTCGGTGAGGAGGTTGACCTCCAGCGCCGTCCGGGCGATCGGCGAGAGCTGCGACTGGTCCGGCGACCACGGGTCGCCGCCAAGCTCGGCGAAGTCGCGGCCGCGCGACCACGGGACGTACTCGTGCGGCATCCAGTCCTGAGCGGCTTCGAGGTGACGGTTGAGGTTCTCCTCGACGGTCGGCTCGAGGGCGGCGAGCAACTGGGCGCTGTCGAGTGCGGCGGCCACGGGGTCCTCCTCGTTGACGAGCGCGCAGGTCGCGCCCACCCCTGCTTACACCCTCCGAGCTCGCCGATACACAGTTGTGAGCAGGCCGTGATGGCCGAACGCCCAAATTCGTCAGTCGGTGGACGGCGGGACGAGCGCCTGGCAGCTTTAGATCGATGCGGGCGAAGTCGTCGGACGTCGCGTTGAGCGCTTCCACGGGCATGCCAGCCCAGC
>NZ_JBFUEI010000017.1:0-60131 GCF_056404275.1 Pedococcus sp. P2_D9 | reverse complement strand
CACCACCTGGGACGGTGGTCGGCACAAGGCAGGGGTTTGTGTCGCCCGCCGTCTTTGGTCCCCAGAGTGGCTCAACCAGAGCCGGTGAGTCGCGTCGGACAGCCGGTGTCGGCCGGCCGCACCTGCGGTCAGACCTTCGCGCTGTCGTGGGTGTAGCGGGTGACGGCGGGGTTGGCGGCCTTCACGGCTTCGAGACGGTGGTAGGCCTCACCCTGCGCCGGTCGCGGGTCGGTCTCGCCCTTGTTGGGCCACAGCGACATCGCACGCTCGGCCTGCGCGGTGATGGTCAGGGAGGGGTTGACCCCCAGGTTCGCCGACACCGCTGACCCGTCGACCACGTGCAGCTGCGGGTAGCCCCAGACCCGCTGGTAGGGGTCGACGACCCCGCGCTCGGGGGTCGAACCGATGGTGACGCCGCCGAGGAAGTGCGCCGTCAGAGGGATGTCTGCGATCTCGCTCAGGCCGCCGGTGGGATAGGTCGGGACGCCGGTCGCCTCCCTCAGCCTGCGCGCCAGGGCCTTCATGGCGTCGTGCCCGGCAGGGATATAGGTCGGGTTCGGCTCACCGTGCCCCTGTCGCGAGGTCAGCGTCCGTCCACCGAACCTGCCGCGCACGCCCGTCACCTGCAGGGAGTTGTCGCGGCTCTGCATGACCAGCCCGATGATGGTGCGCTCACTCCACCGGTGCTGTGACAGCGAGCGCACGAAGACGGCTGGGTGGCGGGCCACCTCGCGCAGGAACATCACGGGCCTCGGCAGCGAGCCCCCGGGCACGAGCAGGGTGGCCACGAGACCGACCGCGTTTGAGCCCGGACCGTACCGACAGTTCTCCACGTGGGTGTCGGCGTCCGGATGGAACGACGTCGTGATCGCCACGCCCCGGCTGAGCTCCATCCCCTCTTTCACGCGGTGCATCGTGACACCGTTGATCGCCTCGGAGTTGGTGCGGGTCAGGTGGCCGAGCCTGGCGGACAACCGCGGCAGCACCCCCGTCTGGCGCATGGAGTGCAGCAGCTTCTGGGTGCCCCACGTCCCCGCCGCGAACACCACCTGGTCCGCAGTGACGGTATGCCGGGCGCGCCGGAACCAGGCGCCGCTCGCCTCGTGCGTCACGGCATACCCGCCGCCGCGCCGCGGGGCGACACGGACGACCGTGCGCATCGGCTCGATGGTCACGCCGAGCGTCTCGGCCAGGGCAAGGTAGTTCTTCACGAGGGTGTTCTTGGCACCGACGCGACAGCCGACCATGCAGTTGCCGCACTCGGTGCACCCGGTGCGGTCAGGGCCGGCGCCGCCGAAGTAGGGGTCGGGCACACGTGTGCCGGGCATGCCGTAGAACACCCCTGTGGGGGTCTTGCGGAACGTGCCGCCGACGCCGAGGTCGTCGGCGGTCCGGCGCATGACGTCCTCGACGACGCCCTCACACGGGTTGGTGACGGCGCCGAGCATCGTCGAGGCGGTGTCGTAGTGGGGGGACAGCTCGGACTTCCAGTCGGTGATGTCGCCCCACTGGCGGTCCTCGAAGAACGACGCGGGCGGCACGTAGAGGGTGTTGGCGTAGTTGAGCGAGCCACCACCCACCCCGGCCCCGGCGAGGATCATGACGTCGGGAAGGCGGTGGACCCGCTGCACGCCGAAACACTTGAGGCGCGGCACCCACAGATAGCGGCGCAGGTCCCACGACGTCTTCGGAAGGTCCTCGTCGCGGAAGCGACGGCCGGACTCGATGACGTGGACCCGGTAGCCCTTCTCGGCCAGCCGCAGCGCGGCGACCGAGCCACCGAAACCGGACCCGACGACCACGACGTCGTAGTCGCGGTCAGGCGCGCTCGGGGTCACCGACGACCCAGCCTCATCGACGACCCAATGCCTTGAGCACCGTGAGCGCACTCGTCATCAGCCGGGCGTAGGTCTCCTCGCCCATGCCTGCGACCGGTGCGATCGGCAGGACGTACTGAGCCGTGACGTTCTGCGACTCGGTGTACTTGAGGATGCCCTCGCTGCCGTGACGGCGACCCACGCCGGACTGCTTCATCCCACCCATCGGGGACGCGATGCTCCCCCAGGCCGCGGCATACCCCTCGTTGATGTTGACGGTGCCGGCCTGGATGGCGGTGGCGATGCGGCGACCCCGCGCCACGTCGCGGGTGAAGACGGCGGCGTTGAGGCCGTAGTCGGTGTCGTTGGCCAGCCGGATCGCCTCCTCGTCGCTGTGCACCCGATAGATCGACACGACCGGACCGAACGTCTCGTCGTCGCGCAGCAGCATCGCGGCGGTGACGCCCTCGATCACGGTGGGCTCGTAGAAGTACGGGCCGAGGTCGGGGCGAGCCCGGCCGCCGGCAAGCACCCGAGCCCCCTTGGATCGGGCGTCGTCGACGTGGGCGGCCACCCGCTCGAGCTGTTGCGCCGAGACGAGCGAACCCATGTCGGTGCCATAGGCGAGCTCCGCCCCCAGCCGCATCTGCCCAACCGCCGCCACGAACCTGCGGGTGAACTCGTCGGCCACCGACTCGTGCACGAGGAGTCGCTCGATCGAGATGCACAGCTGCCCAGCCGAGGAGAAGCAGGCACGGACCGCACCCTCCACCGCCTTGTCGAGGTCGGCGTCGTCCGCGACGTACATCGAGTTCTTGCCGCCGAGCTCGAGCGAGTAGCCGACCAGACGGCCCGCCACGGAGGTCGCGACCGCTCGGCCGGTCTCGGTCGAGCCGGTGTAGCAGACGTAGTCGGTGAGGTCGACGACCGCCTGCCCGACGGTGGGGCCGTCGCCGAGGACGACCTGGAGGACCGACTCGGGCAGCCCCGCCTCCGTCAGCAGCTGCACCGCGCGGAGCGCCGTGAGCGAGGCCTGCTGGTCGGGGCGCAGGACGACGGCGTTGCCGGCCATCAGCGCGGGGATGGCGTCGGTGATCGCGAGCGAGAGCGGGTAGTTCCACGGGCTGACGATGCCGACGACCCCCCGCGCGTGGTGGTGGACCGTGCTCTGCGTGAGCACCGGGAAGAGCCCGGCACGGCGGCGCGGGCGCAGGTATGCCGCCGCGGAGCGGGCGTAGTGCCGCGCCACCAGGGCGACGTCGGCGACCTCTTCGAACGCCTGGCGACGGGTCTTGCCCGACTCGAGCTGGACGATGTCGAGCAGCTCGACCTGTCGTTCGAGGACGAGGTCGTGGTAGCGCAGGAAGATCCGCTCACGCAGCTCCATCGGCGTGCGCGACCACGAACGCTGCGCCGACCGTGCGGCGTCGACCGCGACGACGACGTCCTCCCGGGTCGACACCGGCAGCGACGCCAGGGGCGCCCCGGTCAGCGGCGTGTGGCTCACGAACTGCGCAGCTCGGGGGGCCGCGACCACCCGGCGAGCGAGCCGTCGGGCGTGCGCCGGGTCCACGGCATACGTCGCGGTGGGGTCGGTCTCGGGGTCGGCGATCAGGTCCGGAGCCATGCACGCAGCCTAGGTCCGGCAACCCTTTGTTACCAGCAGTAAGTTGGCGACCTTGCCCACATCCGGGTGGTCAGCTGCGCTGGTAGGGCGCGACCACGACCTCGACCCGCTGGAACTCCTTGAGGTCGGAGTACCCCGTCGTGGCCATGGCCCGTCGCAACGCCCCGATGAGGTTGGTCTTGCCGTCGGCGGTGCGTCCCGGGCCGAACAGGATCTGCTCCAGGGGCGCCAGGGCGCCGACCTCGACCCGCTCGCCACGCGGCAGCTCCGGGTGGTGCGCCTCGGATCCCCAGTGGTGCCCGCGACCAGGAGCGTCGGTGGCGCGCGCGAGCGCGGCTCCCAGCATGACGGCGTCGGCACCGCAGGCCACGGCCTTGACGATGTCGCCGCTGTCGCCCATGCCGCCGTCGGCGATGACGTGGACGTAGCGGCCGCCCGACTCGTCGAGGTAGTCGCGGCGGGCCGCAGCCACGTCGGCGATCGCGCTCGCCATCGGTGCGTGGATGCCGAGGGTGCGTCGCGTGGTGTGCGCGGCTCCACCGCCGAAGCCCACGAGCACGCCTGCCGCGCCGGTGCGCATGAGGTGCAGCGCTGCGGTGTAGGAAGCGGCCCCGCCGACGATGACGGGGACGTCGAGCTCGTAGATGAACCGCTTGAGGTTGAGGGGTTCGGCGCGACCGGAGACGTGCTCGGCACTGACGGTCGTGCCGCGGATGACGAACAGGTCGACCCCCGCGTCGATGACGGTCTTCCAGAACTGCTGGGTGCGCTGCGGGCTGAGCGCACCCGCGGCGGTCACTCCGGCCTCGCGCACCTGGCGCAACCGCTCGGTGATCAGCTCCGGCTGGATCTCGGCCGAGTAGATCTCCTGCATCCGCGCGGTCGCCAAGGCGGGGTCGAGCGTGGCGATCTCGGCGAGCAGCGGCGTCGGGTCCTCGTAGCGGGTCCAGAGGCCCTCGAGGTCCAACACCGGCAGGCCGCCCAGCTTGCCGAGCGCGATGGCGGAGTCGGGGGACATCACCGAGTCCATCGGCGCCGCGATGACCGGGATGTCGAAGTGGTAGGCATCGATCTGCCAGCCGACGGACACGTCCTCCGGGTCTCGGGTGCGCCGCGAGGGCACGACGGCGATGTCGTCGAAGGAGTAGGCCCGACGGCCCCGCTTGCCTCGGCCGATCTCGATCTCAGTCACCGCGCAAGGCTATCGGGAGCCGCGATGCACGGTGCGACACCGTCCGCGCGGGGTCTTGGCACCGCACCCCCTCGGTCCGGCACGCGTGCGCGCTTGACGTCCCGTCGCCGAGTGAGGGGGCGGCCGGCGACGGGACGCCCTTTATCGTCACAGCGGACCGTGTCCGGCCGGTTGCAACGACGTCCTTGGCGATCCCCCTGCCTGAACGCTGTAGCGCTCGTGTCGTCACCCTAGGTCGCCCACGCGCCCCGCGACTCACCCAGATTGCGTATGCCCGCCCCGCACGGGCGCGTGAGACGACCGTTCTACGAACCGGCTGCTCCGGAGGCGCTCACCAGGCCGTGACCGAAGAAGGAGGTCCACCCGTCGGAGCCGCCGTAGCACCTGAGCCGTTCGTCGGACGGCCCAAGCGGCTCCCAGTCCGCAGGGCAGGCCATCGGTGTCGCGCCGCGCTCCAGGGCTGCCATGACGGCGCTCGGCGACCAGCCCGGGTGGCGCTGGATGAGCAGCGCTGCGACGCCCGTCGCGTGCGGTGCCGCCATGGAGGTGCCGTTGAGGTACACGTAGGTCGCCCCCTGGTCGATGACGGTGATCCCGGGGAAAACCGCCTCGAGGGGGTCG
This sequence comes from Pedococcus sp. P2_D9, assembly GCF_056404275.1. Lineage (NCBI taxonomy): Bacteria > Bacillati > Actinomycetota > Actinomycetes > Micrococcales > Intrasporangiaceae > Pedococcus > Pedococcus sp. P2_D9. The sequence goes on along the minus strand of NZ_JBFUEI010000017.1, from coordinate 54,874 downwards.
AAGCCCGCCCAGATGTCACTGTCAGGCGGAACGGCACCCAGGATCGCGTCCTGAACGGTTCCGGTGGCGGAGAAGTAGTCCCCACCCGGTGCCGCGACGTCGCCGCCGACGCTGGAGTAGCCCGCGATGTTCATCGTGTAACCGGGGTAGCCGACCGGGCCGGTAGCCGAGACCGTGACCGCACCAGGCAGCTCAGCCGGCAGCACCCGGCAGCTGTTGTGGACGACCCGCTCGATCGGGGTGTCGTCGGGCCCGTCAGGACTGATGACGTCGAGGATCGGGTGCCTGAGGTCGGCCTCCTCGTTGCCGTTCGCGGCCACGATGAGAACACCCCGCTGGCGGGCGTAGCGCGCAGCCGAGGAGATGTCAGCCGCGAGTGCCCGCTGTTGCGCGTCGTTGCCGCAGTAGTAGAGGTACGGGTCGGCGAACAGGCTCAGGTTCACCACGTCGAGGCGCAGGTCGCCGGCAGCCCTCAGGGCATCGGCCACGGCGTACGCGAAGCAGTAGCCCGGCATCGTGCAGGCCTTGAGCGCGACGATGGTGGCCTTCGGCGCGATCCCGGCGATGCCGATGCCGTTGACGGGTGCCGCGATCTCGGAAGCGACGTGCGTGCCGTGGCCTGAGCGGTCATAGACAGCGGCCTTGTTGGTGCAGTCGCCGTTGCCGGCCTCCGAGGCGCTCGCCAGCCCGGCGAGGATGGCGGGGTCGTCGCTGCGGATGAAGGAGCAGGACGAGGCCAGGTCCAGGTTGGGCGTGATGTCGGGGTGGCGGAAGTCGATCCCCGAGTCGATGACGCCGACGCGCACGCCGGAGCCGTCCGCCAGCGCCCGGGTGGCGCCGTTGGCGCCGATCAGGGCCATGTCCCACTGGCACGCGGCCAGCGGTTCACTGCTCGGAGCGGCGAACACGCCGTCCCACAGGTCGTGGCAGATCGCGCTCAGCTCACCGGTCGTGGCGGCTTGGGTGCGCTGGGTGGCACCCACAGCGGTGCCGGTCAGAGCGGTCGAGGCGAGGGCGACCGCGGACATCGCGGTCAGGAGTCGCCGGTGGGATGTGCGCATGGTCCACCTCCGGGCCCGGTGCCCCCGCGCATCGAGGGCACGACCACGCTAGGTCGACCCCCGCGCCCGCGGATCGACCAGAACGCGTAGGAGACGTGTGCCGGGTGGCCGCCACCCGGCATACCTCGGGCTTGGTCAGCTCGGGCGCGTCAGCGACCGCTGTAGTTGGGGGCTTCCACGGTCATCTGGATGTCGTGCGGGTGGCTCTCCTTGAGACCCGCCGAGGTGATGCGCACGAACTTGCCACGGGCCTGGAGCTCGGGGACGGTGTGCGCGCCGACGTAGAACATCGACTGGTGCAGACCACCGACCAGCTGGTGGACGACGCCGGAGACGGGGCCGCGATAGGCGACCTGGCCCTCGATGCCCTCGGGGACGATCTTGTCGTCGCTGGTGACGTCGGCCTGGAAGTAGCGGTCCTTGGAGTAGGACTTCTTGCCGCGGGAGGACATCGCGCCCAGCGAACCCATGCCGCGGTAGGACTTGAACTGCTTGCCGTTGACGAAGATCAGCTCACCGGGGCTCTCCTCGCACCCGGCCAGCAGCGAACCCAGCATGACCGTGTCGGCACCGGCGACGAGCGCCTTGGCGATGTCTCCGGAGTACTGGAGGCCACCGTCGCCGATGACCGGTACGCCGGCCCGGCGACAGGCCAGGGACGCGTCGTGGATGGCCGTGACCTGCGGGACGCCCACTCCGGCGACGACGCGCGTGGTGCAGATCGAGCCGGGTCCGACGCCTACCTTGACCGCGTCGACGCCGGCGTCCACCAGCGCCTGGGCGCCGGCGCGCGTGGCGACGTTGCCGCCGATGACCTGGACGTGCGCGGTGGCGGGGTCGGCCTTGAGCCGGCGGATCATGTCGAGCAGGAGGCGGGCGTGCCCGTGGGCGGTGTCGACGACGAGGACGTCGACACCGGCCTCCATCAGGGTGGTCGCCCGCTCCCACGAGTCGCCGAAGTAGCCGACGGCAGCGCCGACCATGAGGCGTCCATGGTCGTCCTTGCTGGCGTCGGGGAACTGCTCGGACTTCACGAAGTCCTTGACGGTGATCAGCCCCGCGAGCCGGCCCTGGTCGTCGACGAGGGGCAGCCGCTCGCGCTTGTGCTGGCGCAGCAGGGCCGTGGCGTCGGCGCGGGAGATGCCGACCGCGCCCGTCACCAGCGGCATCGGGGTCATGACGTCGCGGACGCGGGTGGTGGCCCATTCGGCGACGGGGGTGAACCGCAGGTCGCGGTTGGTGATCATCCCGAGCAGGGAGTTGTCGGGGGCGACGACCGGCAGGCCGGAGACGCGGTACTCGCCGCAGATCCGGTCGAGCTCCTCGAGGGTGGCGTCGGGGCCGATCGTGATGGGGTTGCTGATCATCCCCGTCTGGGTCCGCTTCACGAGGTCGACCTGGTAGGCCTGGTCCTCGATCGAGAGGTTGCGGTGCAGCACGCCCAGGCCACCCTGCCGGGCCATGGCGATGGCCATCCGCGACTCGGTCACGGTGTCCATCGCGCTGGAGATCAGCGGGGTGCGCAGCGAGATCTCGCGGGTGAGTCGTGCGGTGGTGTCGACCTCGGACGGGATCACGTCGGTCTCGCCGGGCAGGAGCAGGACGTCGTCGTAGGTCAGGCCCAGCTTGCCGAACGGGTCGTGCTCCTCGAGCTCGGGAGCGGGATCGACGGCGGGGTCCGGGGCTGGGGCGGGAGCGGACTCCTGCAGGCGCCGAATGTCATCGAGGTCCACACCAAGGCTCATTGCCCAATCGTAACGGGCGCCGACCCCACCCCCGGACGGACCTCCGGAAGCGGCCGATGGCGGGCCGACGACGGGCTGACGACGGGCTGCCGAGGCCCCGCCGCGGCACCGTCCAGCATTCGGGACAACCCCCGTCTGGGTGCGCGGCCTTGAACAAGTCCTTACGTTCCAACCCTGTTTCCGCAGGTCAGAGGGCGGTAGCGTCCGAGACGTGCGGCACCGTGCCGCAGGGAGAAGAGGGACGACATGGCTGAGTTGTCACGGCTTCCAGGACCGGTTGCTGACCTGTGGGAATGGCAGCTCGACGGTTCGTGTCGCCAGATCAACCCAGAGGTCTTCTTCCACCCCGAAGGTGAACGCGGACCGGCGCGCCGCTCCCGCGACACCCAGGCCAAGGAAGTCTGCCTGGCCTGCCCGGTCCTCAAGCAGTGCCGGGAGCACGCCCTGCGGGTCCGGGAGCCCTACGGCGTCTGGGGTGCGATGACCGAGGACGAGCGCGAGGCGTACTACGCCGGCCACGCCGTCCCCGCCGCCAGCTGAGCGACCTACACTCGGCTGCGTGAGCAGCCCCGTGGAAGTCCCCATCCGTGACGAGTCCATTCGGCTCGGGCAGCTGCTCAAGCTCGCCGGCGTCGTCGACGACGGCGCCATGGCGCGGTCGGTCATCGAGCTCGGTGAGGTCACCGTCGACGGCGAGGTGGAGGTTCGTCGCGGCGCCCAGGTGCGCCCCGGACAGACCGTCGGGTATGCCGGTCAGCAGCTGACCGTGGTCAGCGACGCCTGATCAGGGGGCTCAGTCGGCGACGACGAGCAGGGCTCGCAGCATGTCGCGGGTCTGGGCGCTGACCGGCCAGGAGTCCTTCGCCTTCCAGTCGACGGTGAACCGGTCGGCGCAGACGCTGCTGAGCTCGACGACGCGGCCATCGTCGGTCATGACTCGCACCACGAACAGCGAGCTCCCAGCCGAGCAGGAGCTGCCGGGGACCGCGCTCGACCCGGCCTTGGCCAGGTCGGCGTTGAGCTGCGCGAGCTGTGGGCCGCCCATGACGTTGCCCCGGATCCCGCGGTACCGAGGGACCTTCGTGAGCATCGGTCGTGGGTGCAGGCAGGCAGTGGCCGCCTTCAGCACGGTCCCCCGCGGCAGGCTCGGTGGGGCGACGCCCGGCGCCGAGCGGGTCCTCCCCAAGATCGACGGGCACCCGAGGAAGACGGCGCCGGTGTCGCCGGGCCCCGGTCCTTCCTCGGCCGACTGCTCCGCCAGCGCGACGTAGTAGCTCGCCAGGGCCGGCCAGCCGTTGCAGGCGAGACCTTCGTTGGCGTAGGTCGTCATGATGCCGTCCTTGCCCTGCAACACCATCCGGAAGGCTGGCCCCTGAGGCAGGTCCGCGCACTCGGCTCCGCTGGTGCGCGGCTGCAGGGTCAGTGCGTCGACGGCGAGCGGAATGCTGACCGGGGCATCGGGCGGCAGTGAGCCTGCCCAGACGGACCCCTCGTCGGTCTGGGCGCAGACGAGCACGGCCGCGACGGTGATGCTGAGCGGCTGGCTGCGCACGACGGGCGGGGTCGGCGGACCGAAGGTCGTCCGGCAGCTCAGGGCCGCCGGTGGTGGCGTCGGCGGAGTCGGGAGCCCACCGTCGCCACCTCGCGAGACGACTCCCCCGACAAGGGCCACCACCGCCAGGCCGGCCACGGCGAACGCCCACCCGCGCGCACCACGCAGCCACCCGGCATACGACCTCGGCGGTTGGAGGAGCCCGTTGATCGACGGGTCCTGCGGCGGCAGGCCTGCCAGGAGGGCACGCAGACCCTCCTCGTCGAGGGCGAGGAGCGCGCCGACGGTCGCCATGGCGTGCAGGCGGTGGCGGTGCACCGCGGCGACGCCGTCGTCGAGGGCATCGGCGATCTGGGCCTCGCTGAGGCCGTCGAAGGACCACAGCACGAGCGTCGCGCGTTCACGACGGGACAACCCGGCGAGGGCGGCGAGCACGGCCGCCTTCGTGGGTGGGGGCGAAGCTGCGTTTCGCGGCCCCGCGGAACCCTCGGGCTCGTCGTGACTGCGACGACGCAGCTGCGGCCGCAGGTAGCTCGCCATCAGTGACTTGCGCAGCTCGGCGTCGTAGGACCCTGCACCTACCTCGGACAGGTGGTGCCACTGCGGCCAGCTGCGCGCGAGCGTGGCGCGGACGAGGGACTCGGCGCCCCTCTCGTCGCCAACCAGCAGCCACGCGGTCCGCAGCAGGTCGGCGCCCCGGGCCACGACGTACTCGTCGAAGCTGGGGGGTTCGGCGAACCGATCCGCCATGGGCCACCTCGCTCTGCGCCACCCCTCTTCCCGCATCGTATGCCGCGGAGCCCAGGTCGCGGCGAGCCCTCAGGTGGTGGCGCGCAGCTCCCTGGCGTGCATCGACGAGCCAATCGTGGCGGCGCCCACCAGCGTGGCGACCAGCACGGCTCCCACCGCGCCACCGACGAACATGGCCAGGTCGGCCCACGCCACGGGGATCGGCACGAAGTGGGTGCCGAGGTCCCAGTTGCCCGAGTCGTCGTTCGCGACCTCGAGGCGCCCGCCGCCGGTGAAACCGCGCATCGCCACGGTCCCGACCGCCGCAGCCAGCACGACCATGGGCACCACGGGCAGCAGCGTCTCGATGAGGTGGGCGCGGACGAGCATCGACCGTGGCACACCGGCAACGGCCAGTGCCGCGAGCGCCCTGCGACGCAGCATCATCGACTCCAGCTGGATCACCAGCAGGCCGGCGGCCCCGAGCAGCAGCGCGACCCCGACAACGACGGAGATGACGTCGAACGTGCTCGCGAAGAAGGCTGTGTCCGGTCGCTGCAGGTTTGCCTCCATCGTGAAGGCGGCGGCACCCGCGCCGAAGAGCACCGCCAGGATCACACTGGCCGTCGCCCGGCTCGCAGACCACGGGTCGGCCACCATCCGCCGCGCCGCGATCAGTGCGGCGACGGAAGTCGGGCGCGCGGCCAGCACCCGGCCGAGCAGGTGTGACACGGACGCGCTGCCGAACAGCAGAGCGACCAGGATGACGACGACCAGGACCATCGGCGGCCACGTGGACAGCGACCGGTGCTCCAGCAGCTCCAGCCGCCCGAGGATGCTCGGCCAGGCTGCGAAGGCCGCAGAGGCAAGGACCAGCGCCACGACGGGGAGAGCTGCGGGTGGGCGACGTCGGACCTGGCGGACGACACCGAACGGCGTCAGCGCGACCCGACGTAGCGCCAGGCGGCTGAGCAGCACGGCCCCGACCGGCACGAGGAGCAGCGAGATCGCGGCGGCCCACCAGTGCGGCCAGACGTCCACCGGCAGGGCCGGACCGGGGGCCACGAGCACCTGCCGAGGAGAACCATCCGGGCCCCGGACCGATGCGGTGAACGGCTTCGGGGCACGGAGCACCAACCTGGCCACCAGGAAGGCCGAAGCAGCGAGGGCCGAGCCCCCTGCCGCAGCGATCCCCGTCTCCCACGAGACCACGCGACGGGCCTCGCCGGGCGTCATACCCGCCAGGCGGAACGCCGCGAGGCGCCGGTCCCGCCGGGGTGACCCGACGCGCACCCCGAGGCCGGTGAGCACGAACGCAGGCAGGCTGAGGAGGACGAGCGCGGCGACGACCCCTGCGTGCAGTCCGGAGTCGTTGAGCACCTCGACGCGGTAAGCCCGCCCTTCCGGGACCGACACCACAACTGCCGCAGTGAGCAGGATGAAGGCGGTGAAGGCGGCGCCGAGCGCCGTGATCGCGAGGCGCAGCCGGTCGACGCGCCCACCCGTCAGCGCGAACCTCAAGGCCTGGAGGAGGTCATGAGCCGGCCCGCGGGCTCGAGGCCGAAGCCGACGCCGACGCCGCGGAACCAAGCACCGCACCGTTGACGCCGAGGCCGCCGGAGAGCCGGCCGTCGCGCACCTCGATGTCACGGTCGCCGTAAGCCGCGACACGAGCCTCGTGCGAGACCAGCACGACGGTGGTGCCCGTCTCCCGCGCGGTCTCGGCAATGGCAGTCATGACCTGCTCGGCAGCCATCGAGTCGAGGGCCCCGGTCGGTTCGTCGGCGAAGAGGACAGCCGGCTCGGTGACCATGGCCCTGGCCACGGCCACCCGTTGGGCTTGCCCGCCCGACATCTGCCCGGGCCGGTGGTCGGCCTGGTCCCCGACGCCGAACCGGTGCAACCAGGACTGCGCCCGGTCGAACGCCTCGGCCCGCTTCATCCCGCCGAGCAGGAGCGGGAGTGCCACGTTCTCGACCGCAGGCAGCTCCTCGACCAGCTGCCCGAACTGGAACAGCACGCCGAACTGCTCACGTCGCAGGCGGGAGCGGGCAGCCTCGCTCTCGGCACTGATGACCCGCTCGCCGAACTCCACCGTGCCGGCATCGGGAGCCAGCACACCGGCCAGGCACAGGAGGAGCGACGACTTCCCCGATCCCGAAGGCCCGGTCACCGCCAGGATCTCCCCGTGCCGCACGTCCAGGTCGATCCCCCGCAGCGCCGGCGTCAGCCCGTAGGCCAGCGTCAGACCTCGCGCCTTGAGCACGGTCCCCTTGTTCATACCCCGATTTCCTCTCTCAGAGTGCCGACGCGCTGGAGTGCCGCGTCCATCCACTTCAGGTCTGCATCCAGGTGCGCGAGGGCGTAGTCGGCGGCCAGGACCTCGTGCAGCGACGAGTCCCGGGCCGACTTGGCAGCCGTGAAGGCCCGCATCCGGGCCAGGTGTGCGGACCGCTGGGCCCGCAGGAACGCCGACGCCCCTGCCTCGTCGCCGAGCAGCAGCGCGATCGTCACCTTGAGCTCGAACGGGTTGGCGACGTGCTCGGACGGCTCATCGGTCGATGCGAGCCACGACCGCAGCTCCTCGGATCCCGCTTCGGTGATCTCGAAGACCATCCGATCGGGCCCGTCGACCCGCTGCACCCCGCGTGGCTCGACGAGCCCGCGGCGGTGCAGCCGGTCCAGCGTCGAGTAGACCACTCCGAAGGCGATGGGTTTGGCCTGCGGGAAGCGCTGGTCGTGCTCTCGCTTCAGGTCATACCCGTGCCGCTGCCCCCTGCGCAGCAGCCCGAGGATGACGTGACCTGTCGACATGACGCTCACTATTCACTACATGAATAGTGAGCGCAAGCACTTCGGCTGCATCCGCGTGGTCAACGCGGGTCAGCGCACGACGAAGGCCCGCCCCCGCAGTGGGGACGGGCCTTCGTGAGGTATGCCACGCAGCTCAGCGCCGCGCGTCGTCAGTCCTGAACGACCTGCTGCGCCCGGTCAGTGACCGTGGCCGTGACCGTGGCCGCCGGCTCCCTGGCCGTCCTCGTCTTCCTTCTTCTCCACGACGAGCGTGTCGGTGGTGAGCACCATCGACGCGATCGAGGCGGCGTTGACCAGCGCGGAGCGGGTGACCTTGACCGGGTCGATGACGCCGGCCTTGATCAGGTCGCCGTACTCACCGGTCGCGGCGTTGAGGCCGTTGCCCGGGCTGAGCTCGCGCACCTTGGAGACGGCGACGTAGCCCTCCATGCCGGCGTTCTCGGCGATCCAGCGCAGCGGCTCGGCCGAGGCCTTCTTGACGATGAGCGCACCGGTCGCCTCGTCGCCCTCGAGGTCGAGGTCGTCGATGACGGTGGAGGCGTGGACGAGGGCGGAGCCGCCACCGGCGACGATGCCCTCCTCGATGGCCGCGCGGGTCGCCGAGATGGCGTCCTCGATGCGGTGCTTCTTCTCCTTGAGCTCCACCTCAGTGTGGGCACCCACCTTGATGACGCAGACCCCACCGGCGAGCTTGGCGAGGCGCTCCTGGAGCTTCTCGCGGTCCCAGTCGGAGTCGGTGCGCTCGATCTCGGCCTTGAGCTGGTTGACCCGGCCGGTGACGTCGTCGGGCTTGCCGGCGCCGTCGATGATCGTGGTGTTGTCCTTGGTGACGACGACGCGACGGGCCTGGCCCAGCACGTCCAGGTCAGCCTGGTCGAGCTTGAGGCCGACCTCCTCGGAGATGACCTGGCCACCGGTGAGGGTCGCCATGTCCTGCAGCATCGCCTTGCGACGGTCGCCGAAGCCGGGGGCCTTGACCGCGACCACGTTGAACGTGCCGCGGATCTTGTTGACGACGAGGGTCGACAGCGCTTCGCCGTCGATGTCCTCGGCGATGATCAGCAGCGGCTTGCCGGTCTTGATGACCTTCTCCAGCACCGGCAGGACGTCGGCGATGGCCGAGATCTTGCCCTGGTTGATGAGGATGTAGGCGTCCTCGACCACGGCCTCCATGCGCTCGGCGTCGGAGACGAAGTAGGGCGAGATGTAGCCCTTGTCGAACTGCATGCCTTCGGTGAACTCGAGCTCGGTGGTCGCCGTCGACGACTCCTCGACGGTGATGACACCGTCCTTGCCGACCTTGTCGAACGCCTCGGCGATGGTCGACCCGATCGTCTCGTCCTGGGCGGACAGCGCGGCGACCTGGGCGATCTCTTCCTTGCCCTCGATCTCGCGAGCCGTCTCGAGCAGCTTGGCGCTCACTGCCTGGACCGCTGCGTCGATGCCGCGCTTCAGGCTGGCCGGGGCGGCACCTGCGGCAACGTTGCGCAGGCCCTCCTTGACCATGGCCTGGGCGAGCACGGTGGCCGTCGTGGTGCCGTCACCAGCGATGTCGTTGGTCTTGGTGGCGACCTCCTTCGCGAGCTGGGCGCCGAGGTTCTCGTAGGGGTCCTCGAGCTCGATCTCGCGGGCGATGGTCACGCCGTCGTTGGTGATCGTGGGGGCGCCCCACTTCTTGTCGATGACGACGTTGCGGCCCTTCGGGCCGAGCGTCACCTTGACCGCGTTCGCGAGCGCGTCAACTCCGCGCTCAAGCGACTTGCGGGCGGAGTCGTTGAACTCCAGCGTCTTAGCCATGAAAGTCCTTCTCTAGCAATCGGGTTCAGGAGGGATTGAAGGCAACGTGCCCTGTATGCCGGCAGGCCGGCATACAGGGCACGTCACTCACGCGGTGCGGATGCTCAGCCGACGATGGCGAGGACGTCGCGAGCGGAGAGGATGAGGTACTCCTCGCCGCCGTGCTTGATCTCGGTGCCGCCGTACTTGCTGTAGATGACCCGGTCGCCGACGGTGACGTCGAGCGGGACGCGGTTGCCGTTGTCGTCGATCCGGCCGGGACCGATCGCGAGGACCTCGCCCTCCTGGGGCTTCTCCTTCGCGGTGTCCGGGATGACGAGGCCAGACGCGGTGGTCTGCTCGGCCTCGACGGACTTGACGACGATGCGGTCTTCGAGCGGCTTGATGGAAACCGACACGATGATGACCTCCCCTTCGGGAATGTCGAAGATGGACAGGTGGATGGTGCTGGTCGTGCTGTGGTGCTCTGCTTGCTCTGGCACAGAAGTTGCTCTGGCACAGAAGTCACTGCCTGGCGGTCGCCGTCGCGGGGATCGACCGACTGGCTGCGTTAGCACTCGGCGAACCGGAGTGCCAACGCAAATCTAGGCTCGCGGTTAGCACTCGGTCAACTCGAGTGCCAGAGTTTGTCGGCGCGTTCGCCACGAGCGGACGACGCAGGACTGCGCGACGGACAAACCAGTTGCCGGGTCGGCCCCGCGGGCGGCAGTGTCGGCCACGTGACCGACACCCACGAGACCTCTGCCGGGACCTCCCCCGAGAACGCCGCCGACACCTCCGCCGTGCTGCTGCGAGCGTACGACGAGCAGCTGCGCGAGGAGCGGGAGGTGCCGTCGTCACTGGCCACCGCCCGGCTCGGCCCCCTCGTGCTCGCGACGTTCATGGGTGGGCACGGCTTCATCACCTACCGCACCCTCGACACCGACGCCGGTCCGGCCACGAGGGAGTCGGTCGCACAGCTCGTGGCTGGGGCCCTCGCGCACTACGAGGCGATGCCCGAGATCACGGCCGTCGAGTGGAAGTCCCGGGGCCACGACCACGCCCCCGGCCTGCACGAGGCCCTGGTCGCACGCGGTTTCACCCCCGACGAACCCGAGTCGATCATGATCGGCGAGGCCCGCCTGCTCGCCGTCGACTTCGCGCTGCCCGACGGCGTCGCCATCCGACGGGTGACCGACGAGGGCGACATCCGGGCGATGTGCTCCATGCAGGCGGAGGTGTTCGGCGACGACGCCAAGGAAGCCAAGGACCACGCGGACCAGGTCCTGCACCGGCTGCGGACCCGCGACGACATGGAGATGTGGGTGGCCGAGCACGACGGCCAGATCGTCAGCGCCGGACGGCTCGAGCCCGTCGCCGGCACCGAGTTCGCCGGCATCTGGGGCGGCGCGACCCGGCCCGAGTTCCGCGGACGGGGGATCTACCGAGCCCTGACCTCCGCGCGGGCACGCTCGGCCATCGGCCACGGCAAGCGCTACATCAACAGCGACTCGACCGAGTTCTCCCGGCCGATCCTCGAGCGCTCCGGCTTCCTCAAGGTGTCGACCACGACCCCCTACGAATGGCGACGCCCGTAGTCCACCCACCACCCGGGCGTACGACAGAATGCCGGGCATGGATCTGGCCCTGCTGCGACGGCTGACCACCGGCGAGGGCTGGGGTCTGCTGCAGTCCCTCCCGCCGTACGACGAGTCGGCCGCCTTGGGATTGCAGCACCGGCTGCGCACCGCGGGGTTCGAGCCGGACCTCGTCGCAGCTGCCCTGAACCAGGCCCGGCTGCGAGCCAAGGCCCAGGACAAGTTCGGCGAGTTCGCCCGCGGGATGGTGCTCACCTCCGATGGGCTCGAGCAGGCGACCCGGCTGGCGGTGGCCGCTCAGCACGCCCAGCGCTTCCGGGCCGCCGGCATCCACACGGTGCACGACCTCGGGTGCGGCATCGGTTCGGACGCCATGGCGATGGCGGGCCTCGACCTGCGGGTCAGGGCCATCGACGCCGACGAGGTCACCGCGGGGATCGCGGCGGTGAACCTGCGGCACTGGCCGGACTCCACGGCATACCAAGGGGTGGCGGAGGAGTTCACCGCGCCGGCTGGTGAGGGGGCGCGCGGCGTGGGGGCGTGGCTCGACCCGGCGCGACGCACGCCCGGCGTCGCCGACGTGAGCGGCCGGACCCGCAGGATCTTCAACCTCGCCGAGATCTCGCCGAGCTGGACCACCGTCCAGGAGGTGGCCCGCGCACTGCCGGCCACCGGGGCCAAGCTGAGCCCCGGCTTCCCGCACGCGGCCCTGCCTCCGGGCGCGGAGGCGCAGTGGACGTCCTGGGAGGGCGACGTCGTCGAGTGTGCCGTGTGGTGGGGACCGCTGGTGCGGACTGGTGGGCGCACCGCCGCCCTGCTGCGCGAGGCCGGGCCAGCCGTGGTCGTGACCGAGGCAGAGGGGGACGGCACCGCTCCACCGCTGCAGAACCTCGCCGACGTGGGTGGCTGGCTCTACGAACCTGACAAGGCAGTGCTGCGCGCCGGTCTGGTGGGTGCACTCACGGCCGCGACCGACGGGGCCGAGCTGGACGCCGGCGTCGGCTACGTCGGGTCGAGCCGGTCCGTCGACGTCCCCTTCGCCAAGCGGTATGCCGTGGTGGAGGCGATGCCGTTCAACGTCAAGGCGTTGCGCGGCTGGCTCCGCGACCACGGCATCGACCGGCTGACCATCAAAAAGCGCGGCGTCAGCGTCGACGCGGACCTGCTGCGACGACAGCTGCGACTGCCCGCGAAGGGGCACAACGAGGCGATCGTGATCCTCACCCGCGTGCGCAGCAACCAGGTCGCGATCATCGTCCGACCCGCCTGACCGGCGCGGCAACCGGAGGCAACTGCAGGCACCCCTGGTCAAGCCGTGCCCGAAATCGCCGGGAGTTCGCCCTGCGCCGTTACCATCTCGTATCCTCGACCGCGATGCCTTCCCCTCACACCACCGGCTCCGGCCGCCATCGAGCCACCAGGACCCGCCGCGCCGCGGTCCTGTCTGGCCTCTGGCGACGCCCCAGCCACCGGTCTGCGCTCAAGGGTCTCGGCGTCGCCGCCTCGGCTCTCGGCGTGGCCACCGCCTTCGCGGCCCCCGCGTCGATCCCGACCCTCGAGCTGACGTCCGCACAGGTTCGGCCCCCGGTCGAGGCGCGGGCCGAGGCCGTGTCAGCACCGGCCCGGGTCACCCGCTACGGCGTCATCGGGTTCACCGCGCAGGCCGAGTCGGCCGGGCGCAGCAAGCCGCGGCCCTCAGCGAGCCCGACGGCCGATCGCACGAGCACGGCGGTCTCGCGCAACACCTCACGCGCGGGCCTGTCCAACGTCGGTGGCATGACGCCGAACGCGATCGCCGTCATCAACGCCGTCAAGAAGCAGTTCCCCGGCTCCGGGCCGTTCGGCGGATTCCGCGCCGGCGACCCGGGAGACCACGGCAGCGGTCACGCCGTCGACATCATGTGCAGCACGGCCGAGGGCAACGAGATCGCCAGCTTCCTGCAGGCCAATCCCGGGGCCCTGAACATCAAGTACCTCATCTGGCGTCAGCGCATCTGGAATCCGGGCGGCACCTGGGAGGCCATGGCGGACCGTGGCAGCCCCACGGCCAACCACTACGACCACGTGCACGTCTCGGTCTACTAGACCGCCCTCTCGACTCCTGGCCACCCGTGTGGCACGCGGGCGGGGTTGCACGTGTCTCGTGAGCCACTGATGGCCCGACGTCGCGGACGGTCCGGCTGGTCTGGCTAGAGCTCGGGGTCGAGCTGGGCACCGCGGTGACGGACCGCATCCGCGCCGGCCTGGCTCGCTGCCCTCACGGCCGCCTCGCGGTCCGCTCCGCTCGCCAGAGCCGCCGCCAGCGCCCCACAGAACGCGTCGCCAGCGCCGGTCGTGTCGACCACCTCCGCCTCGTCCACGGGTATGCCGTCCGACCGCTCCCCGTCCCAGCTGCACCCGGCTGCGCCGAAGGTCACCAGCACCGAGGTCGGGGCGGCATCGCTGTCGGCCAGCTGGAGCGCCTCGTGCTCGTTGACCACGAGCGGGTCGGCGAGGGCCACGACGTCGCGCGGCAGGGCGGCATACGGGGCTGCGTTGAGGACCACGCGGGCGCCACGCCCGTGGGCGGCGCGCGCGGCAGCTGCGACGGTCCGCAGCGGCACCTCGAGCTGGACCAGCAGGACGTCGCCGGGCTCGAGGTCGGACAAGGGGTCCGGCAGGTCGTCGGCCGAGACGTGGGCGTTGGCACCGGGGATGACCACGATGGAGTTCTCGCCCTCGTCGTCGACGGTGATCCACGCCTGGCCTGTGGGGGCGGCATCGACGACGCGCACGGCCGAGACGTCGATCCCGCGGGAGCGAAGCCGCTGCAGGTAGGCCTGGCCTGCGTCGTCCGACCCGACGGCGCCGACCAACCCCACTGTCGCACCGGTCGCGGCAGCCGCGACGGCCTGGTTGCCGCCCTTCCCGCCCGCGAACCGGTGCAGCGGGCCGTCGGCGAGGACGGTCTCGCCCGGCCCCGGGTGGCGCTCGACCGCAGCGACGAGGTCGACGTTGAGCGACCCGAGGACGACCACCCGCCCCATCAGCGCCTCCCGCCGCTGACGGTGTCGAGCCACAGGGTGGCGTAGCGCTGGCCGTCGACCTCGAGGCAGACGTCGATGGTGGACCGGGCCTGGCCGTGGGGGTCGTGGGCCAGGCCACCTGACCACTCCCGCCTGTCCACGATCGTGCGTCCGCGGGACCAGGTGCCCGCGAGCTCGACGCGCACCGGGAGCCGCTCACGGCGCACTCCTCCCGGCTCCAGGACGGCGCAGACGGCACCGGCGTCGCCGATCGTGGCGTCCGGTGACCCGAACCGCTCACACTGGAACTCGATGAGGCGCCCGGCCAGCTCGGCTGCGTCGTGACCACCCGGTGCCGCCAGGGTGCGGGCCGTCTCGAGGCTGACCCGTGGCTCGTAGAAGACGTCCAGGCCGTACATCGTGAGCGGGATGTCGAGGTCGGCACAGGCGTCGAGCACGACTGCCGCGGCCTCCGGGTCGTGGAAGACGTTGAACTCGGCCGAGGCTGTCGCATTGCCGACCTGCGCTGCCCCGCCCATGAAGACGATCTCGCGAATCCCCTTGGCAACACTGGGATAGGTGCGCAGGAGCAGGGCCAGGTTGGTGAGCGGTGCAAGCGGGATCAGGGTGACCCGGCGGGCGTCGTCGGCGTGGGCGGCAGCCTCCAAGAGCACGTCGCGCAACAGCTCCACGGCGTGGCGGGAGTCGGGCCGGCGCTCGGACCTGGCCCAGTCGAGATCACCCATCCCGTCCCGGCCATGGACGTGCCTGGCGTCGACCGGTTCCTCCAGCAACGGGCGTTCGGCACCCCTGGCCACCGGGACGTCGGCGCGGTCCGCCGCGTCCAGCACGGTGAGGGTGTTGGCCACGACGGCGTCCACCGCCGCGTTGCCCCCCACGCACGTCACGGCACGCAGGTCGAGCGCTGGATGCAGCGCCGCCAACAACAGCGCACAGGCGTCGTCGACCCCGGTGTCGACGTCCAGGACGACGGGAATGGCCATGTGGCGATCCTGCCAGAGGCGGGTTGGCGGCAGCCCGGTCCGGGTTTCGTCGCGGCTGCGTGGCCGAGGTAGGTTCCGTGCGTGACTGCTCACCCGGCGCGCCACGCCCGCCTCCTCCTGGTCGGCCTGGCGGTCGCGGCGCTCACGGCGACCGCAGGGTGCGACGCGGGCAGCGGGTCGTCGGGCACTGGGTCTTCGGGCAGCGGGTCTTCGGGTACCTCAGGGTCTTCGTCGGGGTCGGCCACCAGCCCGAGCAGCTCCAGCTCTGGGCCCTCGAGCACGTCCAGCACGACGACCACCCCAGCCCCCACCTGTGGCGAGCAGCTCGCTGCCGCGATGACCGCGCCGCAACGGGCCGGTCAGCTGCTGATGGTCGGGCTCCAGCCGACCGGCAGCTCACGGGCCCTCGCTGCCCAGATCCGGTCGCAGCGGCTGGGTGGGGTGATCTACCTCGGCGGGTGGTCGGGCGGGTCCGCTTCGATGGCGACCATCTCGAAGCGACTGAGGACGGCGGCCGCGGACGGGCTGCTGGTGGCCGCCGACCAGGAGGGCGGCCAGGTCCAGCAGCTGCGAGGCCCGGGGTTCACCCGGATGCCGTCGGCCCGCACCCAGGCCACGACCGGCGTCGCCCGCGAGGAGAAGAACGTCGAGCAGTGGTCCCGCGAGCTCGCGGCTGCAGGCGTCAACGTCAACCTGGCACCGGTGGCGGACACCGTGCCCACCTCGCTGGGCGCGGCCAACCAGCCGATCGGACGCTACCGCCGCGACTTCGCCCCCGGTTCGCCCTCGACCAACGCGAGGTATGCCGCGGCCTTCGTCCGCGGGACCCTCGCTGCCGGCATCGCCCCCACCCTCAAGCACTTCCCGGGGCTTGGTCGCGTCACCGGCAACACCGACGTGAGCAGCAGCGGCATCACCGACCGCACGACCGACGCCGGCGACCCCTACCTGGCACCGTTCGCCGCGGGAGTCGGTGCCGGCGCACCGATCGTCATGATCTCCTCGGCCCGCTATCCCAGGCTCGACCCGGACAACCCGGCGATGTTCTCCAAGGCCGTGGTCACCGGGCTGCTTCGCGACACGATGGGCTTCGACGGAGTCGTGATCACCGACGACGTGGGCGCCGCCAAGGCCGTGTCGTCGATTCCGGTCGGCCAGCGGGCGACCCGTTTCATCGCTGCCGGTGGCGACGTCGTCCTCACCGCCAGGGCGTCGCAGGCGCCGGTCATGCTCAAGGCGATCGCCGCCAAGCGGGCAGCCAGCCCGGCCTTCGCGGCCCAGGTCGACGCGGCGGCGGCGAGGGTGCTCGACCTCAAGGCCGACCTCGGCCTCGTGAAGTGCTCCTGACCGACAGCTTCACCGGCTCCCAGGGATGGCCTGCCGGGTCACCGGCTAGGACTGGACCAGCGTCACGGGCATCGAGGAGTCCGCGGGGAGCCCGAGGTCTGAGGGCGCTCGTCCCTTGAGCACCATCTGCGCCCCGAGCGATGCGACCATCGCACCGTTGTCGGTGCAGAGTCCGGGGCGCGGCACCCGCAGCGTGATGCCCGCCGCGTCGCAGCGCTCCTGGGCCATGGCGCGCAGCCGGCTGTTGGCCGCCACCCCACCACCGATCTGAAGGTTCGTGACGCCGTGCTCCTTGCAGGCCAGGACGGCCTTGCGGGTCAGCACGTCGGTGACCGCCTCCTGGAACGACGCGGCGACATCGGCCACCGGCACGGGCTCCCCCGCCGCCTCGCGCGCCTGCACCCAGCGGGCGACGGCGGTCTTGAGCCCCGAGAAGGAGAAGTCGAACCGGTAGCGCTCCATGTCGCGCCCGGTCGTCAGCCCGCGGGGGAAGTCGATCGCGAACCGGTCACCCTCACGCGCCATGCGGTCGATGGGCGGCCCGCCCGGGAAGGGCAGCCCGAGGACCCGCGCCACCTTGTCGAACGCCTCGCCCGCTGCGTCGTCGATCGTCGACCCCAACGACTGGATGTCGTGCGTGACATCGGGCACGAGCAGCAGGGACGAGTGCCCACCGGAGACGAGCAGGGCCAGGGTGGGTTCGGGCAGCGGGCCGTGCTCGACGATGTCGACGGCGACGTGCGACGCGAGGTGGTTGACGCCGTACAGCGGGACGCCGAGTGCGACTGCGAGCGACTTGGCGGCGGCCACACCCACCATCAAGGCGCCGGCGAGTCCGGGACCTGAGGTCACCGCGATCGCGTCCAGGTCGGCGAGCTTGATGCCCGCCTCGCGGGTGGCTCGCTCGATGGTCGGCACCATCGCCTCGAGGTGGGCACGGCTGGCCACCTCGGGCACCACGCCGCCGAACCTCGCGTGCTCGTCGACACTGCTGGCGATCGCGTCGACGAGCAGGGTCTCGCCCCGCACGATGCCCACGCCCGTCTCGTCGCAGGACGTCTCGAGCCCGAGGACGAGCGGCTGGTCGGCGCTCACGGCGCCACCTCCCGGAGGGTCAGCCGCATCACGTGGGCGTCCACGTCGCCAGGCTGGTAGTAGCGCCGACGCACGGTCAAGGTCTCGAATCCCCTTGCCTCATAGAGCTTTCGGGCCGGTTCGTTGTCGGCCCGCACCTCGAGCATGAGGTATGCCGCGTGGTCGGCCCTCGCGCGCGACACCAGCTCCTCGAGGAGCCGGCGACCCAGGCCGCGCCCCTGCGCGCGGGGCGCGACGGCCATGGTCATGACGTCCGCGACCTCGCCGCCGAGGTCGACGCCGGCATAGCCAACGATCATTCCGTCGGCGTCCTCCTCGACGACGTAGGAACGTCGGGGTCGGGCAGCGAGCTCGGCCCAGAGTGAGGCGGGCGTCCACGCATCATCGGGGAACAGCTCCCCCTCGAGGGCGACGACGTCGTCGAGGTCGGTCCAGTGCAGGTCTCGCATGGTCGTCGTCACCGCTTGGCCCGCTCGGCGGTGGTGAGCGCGTCGGGGCGGCGCAGGTAGAGCGGCTCCACGGGCAGCTCGAGGCCGGCGGCAAGTCGTTGCAGCGCAATGCCGCCCAGCAGCCCTGCCGAGACGTCGAGGACCTCGACCGGTCGGGGGAAGAGCTCGGGATAGAGCACGGGGCCACGACCGGCGGTGGGCAGCATCCGGTCCTCCTCGGGCACGTCCGCGGGACGCGCGACGGCCGGGTCGGTGAGGCGCACGGCCCGGTCCTCCTCAGGCTGGTCGAGGTCGACCCGGTAGCGAGCCCAGTAGACCTCCTTGCGTCGCGCGTCAGTGGCCACGAGGAACTCGCCGCCGCCGACCTCCTCCACCGCCTGCTGCGCCAGGGCGTCGAGGCTGCACACTCCGTGCACCGGGATTCCTCGGGCGTGCCCGAAGACCAGCCCGCTCACGATGCCGACCCGAAGCCCGGTGAAGGGCCCGGGACCGTTGCCCACGACGACGTCCGTCACGTCTGATGCGACAACCCCGGCACTGGCCATGAGGTCGCGCATGAGGGGCGCGACGCTCTCGGTGTGACCGCGCGGGTCGTCGGACCCTCCGAAGGCCCACCGCGAACCAACAGACACCGCCACGCTCACGGACGTGGACGTGTCGATCGACAGCACGACGCGGCTCATCCAGCCGCCCCCAGGGGCGTGAGGTCGGCATCGACCCATCGGGCGCCGTGGGTCTGGACTCGCGCCCGGCGGGTGTCCTCCCCGGACAGCGTGACCTCCAAGCGGTCGTCGGCGAGGTCCTCCGCGAGGCCGTGGCCCCATTCGACCACGGTCACCGACTCCTCCAGCGACGCGTCGAGGTCGAGGTCGTCGAGCTCGGCGAAGCCACCGAGTCGGTAGGCGTCGACGTGCACCAGTGCCGGCCCGCCCACCAGGGACGGGTGCACCCGCGCGATCACGAAGGTGGGTGAGGTGATCGGGCCACGCACGTCTACGCCCTCGGCGATGCCCTGCGTGAGCGTGGTCTTGCCGGCACCGAGCCCACCGGTGAGCACCACGAGGTCGCCGGCGGTCAGCAGGCGACCGAGGCGCACCCCCCACGACCGGGTGTCCTCCGCGGTGGGCAGGTCAGGGCTGGTCAGCTCAGGCACGGCCTTCTCCGCGTCGCGCCCTGGCGACCTTGCGACGCTTGGCGAGGTCGGTGACCGTGCGCCGGACCCGCGGCTTGCGTGCGACCCTCACACCCTCGGCGGCCGCCCGCATGCCTCGGTCGATGAGCGACTCGAACTGCTCGTTGAGCACCTCGGGGTGCTCGAGCATGATGATGTGCCCGGCCTCCTCGATCACGACGTGCTCAGCGCCCGGGATGAGGCGGACGATCTCCTCGCTGTGGTCGGGAGGGGTGAGGACGTCGTGAACTCCGTTGAGCACCAACACCTCAACGCCGTGGAAGTGCACGAGGGCATCGCGCTTGTCGTGCTGGTCGAAGGTCGGCAGGAAGTCCGCCATCACGTCGAGCGGGGTGCCGAAGATCATGTCTGCGGTCAGCCGGACGGCGATCGGAGGCACCGGCGAGGCGAAGCTCCACCGCTCGACCAGGAACTCCTCGATGTCACGACCGGCGCGCAGGGCCGTGCGGACCAGCCCGGGCCGGGACGAGAGGCGGTCAAGGACCCCCGGGCCGAAGCGGCCCACGAGCTTGCCGAAGTACTGGCCGAAGCCGAGCGACACCAGCTGGGCGCCACCCGCGCTGGTCGCGACGAACGCCGTCGCGACCACACGGTCGCGGATCAGGTCCGGGTCCTGGTCGGCGAGGGCCATCGTCGTCATGCCACCCATCGAGTGACCGATGAGGACGAGCTGCCCCTCGGGTGCGGCCTCCTCGATGACGCGGTGCAGGTCGCGGCCGAGCTGGTCGATGTCACAGGAGGCCTCGCTGCCCCGCCCCGAGCGCCCGTGCCCCCGCTGGTCCCACGCGACCACGCGGTGGCCGTCCCTGACCAGCGCCTTGCGCTGGAGGACCCAGCTCTCGAGGCTGAGGCAGAAGCCGTGGGAGAAGACCACCGTCGGCTTCTCGGGGGACGCGGTGTCGGCCGCCGGTTCGTCGATCTCGACGTGCAGGGGCACGCCGTCGTCGGCGACGACCACGAGCTCCTTGTCAGGCGTGTGGGCGTAGGCACCGACGGGGGCAAGGACCGACAGGCGCGCGTGGCGTTCCTTGCTGACCCGGCCCGCCGCGATGCCGGCGGCCGTGGCGACGCCGGCGGCGGCCAGACCGATGCCCAAGCCGGCCAGGCCGCGGTTCGTGGGGCTCACAGGTCGCCCCCGAGGTAGACCCGAGGCACCCTGGCGCCGACTCGCGTCACGATCTCGTAGTTGATGGTGTCGATCGCAGCTGCCCAGTCCTGCGCGGTGGGCTCCCCGGCCACTCCGACGCCGAAGAGGACGGCCTCGTCCCCAGCCTGCGCAGTGCTGTCGGGACCCAGGTCGAGGACGAACTGGTCCATGCAGACCCGTCCCGCCACGGCATACCGGCGTCCGCCGACCTGCACCGGTCCGACGCTGGTGGCGTGCCGCGGCACGCCGTCGCTGTAGCCCATCGGCACCAGCCCGAGCCTGGTCTCCTGGGTCGTGGTGTAGACGTGACCGTAGGACACCCCCTGTCCCGCAGGGGAGTCCTTCACGCTGGACAGCCGGGCGACGAGCCGCATGGCCTCACGTAGGCCGAAGTCCTCGGGCGCCCCCAGGTCGGGGACCGGAGAGAGCCCGTAGACGGAGACTCCCGGACGGACGAGGTCATAGTGGGCAGACGGGTTGGTGAGGGTGGCCGCCGAGTTGGCCAGGTGCCTCACCTCGGGCGTCAGGCCGGCGCGCTCCGCTTGGTCGAGGATCCCCTCGAACCGCTCCTGCTGGGCCTTGACCGTCGGGTGCTGCGGGGCGTCGGCGTAGGCGAAGTGGCTGAACAGCCCCACCAGCTCGACTGCCCGCTCGGCCTGGGCCGAGGCCAGCGTGGTCAGCAGCTCGTCCAGGTCGGAGTCCCAGGCGCCGTTGCGGCCCAGGCCGGTGTCGACCTTGAGGTGGACCCGCGCCGTTCGTCCCGTGGCGGTGGCGGCGGCCAGCACCTGGTCGAGGGCCCACGTCGTGGAGACGCCGAGGTCGATGCCGAGCTCGACGGCTTCGACGAAGTCCTGGCCGGGCACGTGCAGCCACGACAGCAGCGGCGCCTCGATCCCGGCGCGGCGCAGCTCGACGGCCTCGGGCAGCTGGGCCACACCGAGCCACGCGGCTCCACCGCGCAGGGCGGCGCGGGCACTGGGCACCAGGCCGTGGCCGTAGGCGTCGGCCTTGACGACCGCCATCACCTCGGCGTCGCCGGCCAGGCGCTTGAGGGCCGCGACGTTGGCGCTGATCGCGGACAGGTCCACCTGGGCGCACGCGGGCAGCCCCGGCGGGGCCGGGGCTGGGGGGGTGCTGATCGTGGTGTTGCTCATCGCCGTCCAGTCTTTCACGAGGGCGGGAGTCAGCGCGTGAGCAGGTGCGCGACCGTCGTGGGTATGCCGTGGGCGACGGCGAGTGCGCGCACCGGACCTCCGGGGTTGGCCCCGTCCGCGGCGACGCCGTGCACCAGAGCCCCCAGGCTGCCGGCGTCCAGCGGCGAGAGCCCCGCAGCGAGGAGGGCCCCGCAGACTCCGGCGAGCACGTCACCGGCTCCAGCCGTGGCGAGCCAGGGGGGTGCGTCGTTCTGGGAGCGGACCGGGAGACCTGACGCCGTGGGCGGCACGACGAGGGTGGTGGCGCCCTTGAGCAGGACGGTGGCGCCGGTGAGGTCGGCCGCGCGGCGGGCATGGCCGACCGGGTCCGCCTCGACCGCCTCACGGGTGTTCTCGGAGCTCTCGAGTCGGGTGAGCAGCCGGGACAGCTCGCCCGCGTGAGGGGTCAGCAGGGTGAGTCCTCCGCGCGTCCCGTCGACCAGGTCCAGGCCGCCAGCGTCGACGAGGACCGGCAGGTCGGAATCCAGGGCGGCGCGGGCGACATCGAGCTGGGCCTTGCTGCCCCGCGCCCGCGAGGCGGTGTCGAGCCCGGGGCCCACCACCCAGGCCTGAACGCGCCCTTCGCCGTGGACGGCCTCGGGGATGGCCGCCCGGACCAGGCCGGTCGGGGTTGGCGTGCCGACGTAGCGCAGCATGCCCAGGCCGGCACCGACCGCGGCCGTGCAGCACAGGATCGCCGCTCCCGTGTAGTCCTCACCGCCGGCGACCACTCCCAGGACACCGCGGGAGTACTTGTCGTCGGTGGCCGTGGGGACCGGCCAGAGGCGCGCCACGTCGGAGAAGTCGAGGCGTTCGACGTCGGGTGGACCGTCCAGCTCGAGCCCGATGTCGATGACCGTCAGCCGCCCGACGGCGGCCTCGGTCGCAGGGAGCAGGTGCACCGGCTTGGCCACGCCGAAGGTCACCGTCTCGTCGGCGAAAACCCCTGTGTCCGAAGCACTCTCACCCGCCGGGTCCTGACCCGACGGCAGGTCGACACTGACGACGTACGCCGACTCGGGGATGGCGTCGACCCACGCGACGGCAGCCTCCGGCAGTCCCGGTCTGCCTCCGATCCCCAGCAGCCCGTCGACGAGGAGGTCGGCGGTGGCGAGCGGGGCCGCCCAGTCGCCGTCCACGGCCACGACCCTCACGCCGGCCGCCTGCCACGAGGTCGCGTCGCCGATGCCCAGAGGCCAGTTCCCTTGCAGCGCAACGCAGTCGTAGCCGTCCTCCGCGAGGTGGGCCGCGGCATACAACGCATCTGCGCCGTTATTGCCCGGCCCGGCGAGGACCACGACGCGGGTGCCCCCGGAGGCTTCGAGTCGGGCACGGCACACCTCGGCGAGCCCTGCGGCTGCGCGTGCCATGAGCTCGCCATCGGCGAGCTCGCCCATCAGGGCTTGCTCGCCCTCGGCGAGCTCGCCCATCAGGGCTTCCTCGGCGGCGCGGACGCGCTGCGCCGACCAGGCTCTCAGCACTGCTCAGCCCTCCGCGATGACGACGGCCGAGGCGATCCCCGCGTCGTGCGACAGCGAGATGTGCATCGCGTGCACGCCGAGGGCCTCGGCGCGAGCCTCGACGGTGCCGGTGACCTGAAGGTGTGGGCGGCCGTCGTCGCCGCGTCGCACCGTGGCGTCGTGCCACTGGAGGCCGACGGGTGCGCCGAGAGCCTTGGCCAGCGCCTCCTTGGCGGCGAACCGCGCGGCGAGCGAGTTGAGCGGCAGGGAGCGCTCCTCGTCGGTGAACAGGCGGTCGAGCAGGCCGGGCGTGCGTTCGAGCGTCTGCCCGAAGCGCTCCACGTCGACGACGTCGATCCCGACCCCGACGATCACCTAGTGGCCGATCACTCGACGGTGACGCTCTTGGCGAGGTTGCGGGGCTGGTCGACGTCCAGGCCCTTGGCCGAGGACAGGTGCAGCGCGAAGACCTGCAGCGGAACGACGGTCAGCAGCGGCGCCAGCAGCGGCGACGTCGCGGGCACCCGGATCACCTCGTCGGCGAAGGGCACCACGTCCTCGTCACCGTCCTCGGCGACCACGATGGTGCGGGCGCCTCGGGCGCGGATCTCCTGGATGTTGGAGACGACCTTCTTGTGCAGCTCGTGCGGGGTGCCCGGGCCGGGGACCACGATGAAGACCGGCTGACCGGCCTCGATGAGGGCGATCGGGCCGTGCTTGAGCTCACCCGCGGCGAAGCCCTCGGCGTGGATGTAGGCGAGCTCCTTGAGCTTGAGCGCACCCTCGAGGGCAACGGGGAAGCCCACGTTGCGGCCGAGGAAGAGCACCGACCGCGTGTCGGCCATGAACCGGGCGATCTCCTTGACCCGGTCCATCCGGCCGAGCAGGTCCTCGAGCTTGGCCGGGATCTCGTGCAGCTCCTTCATCACCGACTGCGCGTCGTCGGCGAAGGTGCCGCCCCGCAGCTGCGCGAGGTAGAGCCCGAGGATGTAGCAGGCGGTGATCTGGGCGAGGAAGGCCTTGGTCGAGGCGACGGCGATCTCGGGACCGGCGTGCGTGTAGAGCACGGCGTCGGACTCGCGCGGGATGGTCGAGCCGTGCGTGTTGCAGATGGACAGGGTCAGCGCGCC
Source organism: Pedococcus sp. P2_D9 (assembly GCF_056404275.1). Taxonomy (NCBI): domain Bacteria; kingdom Bacillati; phylum Actinomycetota; class Actinomycetes; order Micrococcales; family Intrasporangiaceae; genus Pedococcus; species Pedococcus sp. P2_D9. The sequence continues at coordinate 30,577 of NZ_JBFUEI010000017.1, read as the reverse complement.
CAGCTCGCGGGCGTGCTTGACGGCCATCAGGGTGTCCATCGTCTCGCCGGACTGGCTGATCGACACGACCAGCGTGCGTTCGGTGGCGATGGGGTCGCTGTAGCGGAACTCGTGGGCGAGGGAGACCTCGACCGGGATCCGGGTCCAGTGCTCGATGGCGTACTTGGCGACCATACCGGCGTAGGCCGCAGTGCCGCAGGCCACGATCGTGATTCGGTCGACGCCCCGCAGCTGGTCCTCGGTGATCGACATGTCGTCGAGCACCAGTCGCCCGTCGATGTCGGTGCGGCCCAGCAGGGTGTCGCCGACGGCGTGCGGCTGGTCGTAGATCTCCTTCTCCATGAACGTCGCGTAGCCACCCTTCTCGGCGGCGGCGGCGTCCCAGGTGACCTCGTAGTGCTTGCCCTCGGCGGGCGTGCCGTCGAAGTCGATCACCGAGTAGGAGTCGGGCGTGATCGTGACGATCTGGTCCTGGCCGAGCTCGAGGGCGTTGCGGGTGTGCCCGATGAAGGCCGCCACATCCGAGCCAAGGAAGTTCTCGCCCTCGCCCAGCCCCACGACGAGGGGGCTGTTCCGTCGGGCTCCGACGACGACGCCGGGGCTGTCGGCGTGCACCGCCAGCAGGGTGAAGGCGCCCTCCAGGCGGTTCACGACGTTCCGCATGGCCTCGGTGAGGTCCCCCGTGGTGGCGTACTCGCGGGCCACCAGTTGGGCTGCGACCTCGGTGTCGGTCTCGCTCTCGAAGGTCGCGCCGTCGGCGAGGAGGGCGTTCTTGAGCTGGTGGAAGTTCTCGATGATGCCGTTGTGGATGAGGGCGAGCTTGCCGTCCTCACCGGCGCGGTGCGGGTGGGCGTTCCGGTCGGTCGGCCCGCCGTGCGTCGCCCAGCGGGTGTGACCGATGCCCGTCGTCGCGCCCGGGAGGTGGTCCGCGTCCAGCGCCTCCTGGAGGTTGACCAGCTTGCCGGCGCGCTTCTCGCTCGAGACCCCGTCGGTCGTGACCAGGGCGACGCCCGCCGAGTCGTAGCCCCGGTACTCGAGGCGGGCCAGCCCCTCCATCACGACGTCCAGCGCTTTGCCGTCCGCGTTCGGGCCGACGTATCCGACGATTCCGCACATGGGAGGCAGCCTAACCGTCGACCGCCTCGCGGACTGCATCCAAGGGTCTGCGAGCCCGTGAGCAAGAATGGCGCCCGTGAGCCACCCCGCGAACGGCAACGGCGCCCTTCCCTCGCCCTACGTCGAGCTGGACCGTGCCGCCTGGGCCCGCCTGCGGGAGAACCAGCCGCTCAACCTCGACGCCGACGACGTGAGCCGGGTCCAGGGGCTGGGCGAGCGGGTCGACCTCGCCGAGGTTGAGGAGGTCTACCTCCCCCTCTCGCGACTCCTCAACTTCTACGTCGGCGCCACGGCCGGCCTGCACCGGATCACGGGCGACTTCCTCGGCGAGAGCCCCGCCAAGACGCCCTTCGTGATCGGCGTCGCGGGGTCGGTTGCCGTGGGCAAGTCCACGACCGCGCGCCTGCTCAAGGAGCTGCTGTCCCGCTGGCCGGGGACGCCCGAGGTCGAGCTCATTACGACCGACGGGTTCCTCTACCCCAATGCCGAGCTCGAGCGTCGGAACCTGCTGCAACGCAAGGGTTTTCCCGAGTCCTACAACCGTCGAGCGCTGCTGCGGTTCGTGGCGGAGGTCAAGTCCGGCAAGGCCGAGGTCAGCGCCCCGGTCTACTCACACCTGACCTACGACATCGTCCCCGGCGAGCGCGTCGTCGTCCGCCAGCCCGACGTGCTCATCGTGGAAGGCCTCAACGTCCTGCAGGCGCCGCGGCTCCAGGACGACGGACGCACCGGTCTGGCCGTGAGCGACTTCTTCGACTTCTCGGTCTACGTGGACGCCCACCTCGACGACATCCGGCAGTGGTACGTCGAGCGGTTCCTGCGCCTCCGCGAGACGGCCTTCGCCGATCCCCACTCGTACTTCCACCGCTACGCCGTGCTGTCCGACGAGCAGGCCCGCGACACCGCCGCGCGGATCTGGCGGGAGATCAACGAGGTCAACCTGCGCGAGAACGTGCTGCCCACCCGCAGCAGAGCGACCCTGGTGCTGGCCAAGGGCAAGGACCACAGCGTGCGTCGGATCCGCCTCCGCAAGCTCTAGCCACACGCCGCGGAGCCGACCACGCGGCCTACCTCACCCGAGGGCTGGGCTCGGGCGCATGATGGGGGTATGCCGTCCGCTTCCGACCGCGAGCAACCCACCGCCCCTGCCACGCGCACCGAGCACGACTCGATGGGGGACGTGGAGGTGCCCGCCGACGCCCTGTGGGGCGCCCAGACCGCGCGTGCGGTCGAGAACTTCCCCATCTCCGGGCAGCCTGTTCCCGCCGGGGTGATCCACGCGCTCGCCCTGCTCAAGGCCGCCGCCGCCGAGGTCAACGCCGAGCTCGGGGTGGTCGAGCCCGCCATGGCTCGGGCCATCGCGGCCGCTGCCTCCGAGGTGGCGCAGGGCGGGCACGACGACCAGTTCCCCATCGACGTCTTCCAGACGGGGTCGGGCACGTCGACCAACATGAACGTCAACGAGGTCGTCGCCCGGATCGCGCACCTGGCCACCGGCGACGCCGTCCACCCCAACGACCACGTCAACGCCGGGCAGTCGAGCAACGACACGTTCCCGAGTGCGCTGCGCATCGCGGCCACCCTGGCCGTGCACCGCGACCTCGCACCCAGCCTGAGGCACCTCGCCAAGGTGTTGCGGGCCAAGGAGACCCAGTTCGCCGAGGTCGTCAAGGCCGGCCGCACGCACCTCATGGACGCGGTGCCGGTCACGCTCGGACAGGAGTTCGGCGGCTATGCCAGGCAGGTCGAGCTCGGTGCCGAACGGGTCATCGCGGCAGCGCAGGCGACGGCGGAGCTGCCCCTCGGCGGCACGGCGGCCGGGACCGGCCTGAACGCGGCACCGGGGTTCGCGCCGGCCGTCATCGAGCGGGTGAGCAGCCAGACCCGGGTGGACTTCCGGGAGGCCGCCGACCACTTCGAGGCCCAGTCCGCGCAGGATGCCGTCGTCGAGCTCAGCGGGGCGCTCAAGGTCGTCGCCGTGAGCCTGACCAAGATCTGCAACGACCTGCGCTGGATGTCCTCCGGTCCACGGTCGGGTCTCGGCGAGATCCACCTGCCCGACCTGCAGCCCGGGTCGAGCATCATGCCCGGCAAGGTCAACCCGGTGCTGCCGGAGGCCACCCTGATGGCCTGCGCCCAGGTCATCGGCAACGACACGACCATCACGGTGGCCGGCGCCTCGGGCGCCTTCGAGCTCAACGTCATGCTGCCCGTCATGGCACGCAACATCCTCGAGTCCGCGTCACTGCTGGCAGCGACATCCAGGCTGCTGGCCGACCGGTGCGTCGCGGGTATCGAGGCGGACGTCGAGCGCGCCAAGGACCTGGCCGAGGGCTCTCCGTCGATCGTCACCCCGCTGAACCGCTACATCGGCTATGAGGCCGCCGCCGCCGTGGCCAAGCAGTCGATCAAGGAGCGACGCTCCATCCGCGACGTCGTGATCGAGCGCGGCCACGTGGCCAGCGGCGAGCTCACCGAGCAGCAGCTCGACGAAGCGCTCGACGTGCTCGCCATGACCCGACCGCCACGCTGAGCGGTGTGACTCAGTACCAGTGCGGGGAGCGGCTCTGCCACGCGTTCAACGCGCCACACGGCGTGCCGTACGAGCTTTTGATGTACTGCAGGCCCCAGCGGATCTGGGTGGCCGGGTTGGTCAGGTAGTCCGAGGCGACGGTGCCCATCTTGGAGGCGGGCAGCGACTGCGGGATGCCGTAGGCGCCGGACGAGGAGTTGGTGGCCTTGTAGTTCCAGCCGCTCTCGCCCATCCAGAGGCTGTCGAGGCAGCTCCACTGGCCCTGGTCGAACCCGAACTCGGGGAGGAGCGCGCGAGCAGCGGCGCGGGGGTCGCTCTGGGCGTTCTCGAGGATGGCCTGCTTCTTGGCCTCGAGCGCCTTGCGGGCCTTGTCGCGGGCCACCTTCTCGGCGGCCTCGCGGCGCGCGGTGGCGGCGGCCTGGGCCGCGGCGATCGCGGCGATGCGGTCCTTCTCCTGGGCCGCGGCCATGCTCGCGTTCGTCTCGTTGCGGTCAGCGGCCAGCCGAGCGGTGTCCTCGATCTGGGCATCGGCGAGCTCGTTGGCCTGGGCGATGGCCTCGGTGCTCACTGTGAACGCGGCAGCGCCGGTCTGTCGCTGGTCCGCCGCCTGGTAGCCGGCAGCGGTCGTGGCGATGACCGCGAGCAGCACGCTCGAGGTCACCGCGGGGCGACGGATCGCCTTGGTGAGGCCGGAGGATCGAGAGGCTTTCCTGCCGTGGGCCGCACCGTTGCGGTGCCGTCCCTGGTAGGGCTGACTCATACGGGTTCCTCCAAAGGAAAGGCCACCGCATGCGTGGTGGCCTTTGTCGATGCCGGGGGGTGTCGTTGCCAAGTCGCCCAACAGGCTTGCTACAGCCCAACAGACAGCGTCCCGGCACGTTATGAAACCGAGACTTTACCCGACCTTGGAAGTCGAACTCCAATCGCCTTCATACCACTGGTGCTCCTGTGACAGGTGTGACACCAGATTCACCCATTTGGGGGAGGCACACCGCCCTCTGAGCAGGGCGGTGTGCCTCCGGACACATCGGCAAGCGACTCCGCGCCAGGCGTCCCTCAGACCTCGAGTCCCTCGAGCAGGTCGGTCACCAGCGCCGCGATCGGGCTGCGCTCGCTGCGGGTGAGGGTGACGTGGGCGAACAGCGGGTGCCCCTTGAGCGCCTCGATGACAGCGGCCACCCCGTCGTGCCGACCGACCCGCAGGTTGTCCCGCTGCGCGACGTCGTGCGTCAGCACCACCCGTGAGTTCTGGCCGATGCGCGAGAGCACGGTGAGCAGCACGTTGCGCTCCAGGCTCTGCGCCTCGTCGACGATGACGAACGCGTCGTGCAGCGAGCGACCCCGGATGTGGGTCAGCGGCAGGACCTCGAGCATGCCCCGGTCCATGATCTCCTCGACGACCTCGTGCGAGACCAGCGCTCCCAGGGTGTCGAAGACCGCCTGGGCCCACGGGCCCATCTTCTCGGACTCCGAACCCGGCAGGTACCCAAGCTCCTGGCCCCCCACGGCATACAGGGGGCGGAAGACGACGACCTTGCGGTGCTGGCGCCGCTCCATGACCGCCTCGATGCCGGCGCAGAGCGCCAGCGCGGACTTGCCGGTGCCGGCCCGCCCGCCCAGGGAGACGATGCCCACGTCGGGGTCGAGCAGGATGTCGAGGGCGATCCGCTGCTCGGCGCTGCGGCCGTGCAGCCCGAACGCGTCGCGGTCGCCGCGCACCAGCCGGATCTGCTTGTCGGCGCCGACCCGCCCCAGACCGCTTCCCCGCGGCGAGAGCAGGACCAGGCCGGTGTGGCAGGGCATCTCGGCGGCCGCCGCGTTCTCGATGCGGCCGTGCTCGTAGAGGGAGTCCATCTCGACGGTGGTGACGTCGAGCTCGGCCATGCCGGTCCAGCCGGAGTCGACGGCGAGCTCGGCGCGGTACTCCTCCGCGTCGAGCCCGACGGCCGACGCCTTGACCCGCATCGGCAGGTCCTTGCTGACGACGGTGACGGCGAACCCCTCGTCGGACAGGTTCTTGGCGACCGACAGGATCCGGGTGTCGTTGTCCCCCAGCCGGAAGCCGGCCGGCAGCGAGCTCGGGTCGGTGTGGTTGAGCTCGACGCGCAGGGTGCCCCCCACGTCCCCGACGGCCACGGGGGCATCGAGCCGCCCCTCGCTCATGCGCAGGTCGTCGAGCAGCCGCAACGCCTGCCTCGCGAAGTACCCCAGCTCCGGGTGGTGCCGCTTGGCCTCGAGCTCGGTGACGACCACGACCGGGAGCACGACCTCGTGCTCCTTGAACCGCAGCATGGCGCGCGGGTCGGACAGCAGGACAGAGGTGTCGAGCACGAACGTCCGGAACGCGGGCGCCTGGGGCTTGCCCTTCACCTTCGGCACCGGCATGGCGCGAGAGGCCCCTGGGGTGACCGAGGTGCTGGCGGTGCGCGGCGATGAGCTGAAGGAGGTACGACGGGTGCTGTCGTGGTTCGAGGCCAATGTCTCTCCTTGGCACAGCGCGCGCTTCGGCGCGATGCGCCTACTCGCGAACGAGGTGCCGGGACCAGGCTCTCCCACTGCGGTGGAGCCGGTTCCGGCCCTCCGCTCGGAGCTGGATTCGCTCCATAGGTCGGCCTCCCCGAACGTGGGACGGGTGCCCCGCGTCACTACGGACGGTACGACCGTGTGCGGCTTCCACGACGCAACCACGCCGCATGTCCTCAGATGTCATCCAGAGTTGACCCGACCGGCCGAGGGAGCCCTCGGGCGTTGGTATGCCACGTGGTCGCCCAGTTGCCCGTGAGCTCCCGGTCTGCGGCCAGCTGCTAGCTGCCGAACCTGCGGTTGCGCTCGGCGTAGGCCCGCAGGGCGCGGAGGAAGTCGACGTGCCGGAAGTCAGGCCAGTAGGCCTCGCAGAAGTAGAACTCGCTGTGCGCGCTCTGCCAGAGCAGGAAGCCGGACAGCCGCTGCTCGCCCGACGTGCGGATGACGAGGTCGGGGTCCGGCTGACCCTTGGTGTAGAGGTGCTCGGCGATGTGCTCGACCTGGAGCGTCTCGGCCAGCTCCTCGATCGTGGTGCCGTTCGCGGCGTGCGCGACGAGCATCGACCGGACGGCGTCGGTGATCTCCTGGCGTCCGCCGTACCCCACGGCGACGTTGACCGTCATGCCCTTGACGCCCTCGGTGAGGTCGGCGCTCTCCTTGAGGCGGCGCGCGGTCTCGGCCGGCAGGAGGTCCAGCGACCCGACCGGGTTGATCACCCAGCGCTTGGTCTGGGCCAGGTCGCTCACGGTGTTCTCGATGATCGACAGCAGTGGGACCACCTCGGCCGCAGGCCTGCTGAGGTTGTCGGTGGACAGCAGCCACAGGGTGACCACCTCGACCCGCGCCTCCTCGCACCAGTCCAGGAATCCGGCGATGTTGTCCGCTCCGGCCTGGTGCCCTTCCTTGGTGCCGTGGCCACGGGCCTTGGCCCAGCGGCGGTTGCCGTCGAGCATCACGCCGACGTGCCGGGGAAGGGTCTCCCGCGAAAGGCGACGACTCAGTCGTCGCTCGTACGCGGCATACAGGAGGTCGGACAACGCCACGGCCACTCCTCGCCTTCTCCCGAACTGCACTCGACCCTCTCGGTCCCAACGCACCACGCTACCCCCGCGCGCCCCGCGCGGTCAGGCAGGATGGCGACCATGTCGCTCGCTCCCGGATCCTTCTACGACCTCGACGCGACGGAGGTGGGAAGCAGCACCGTGACCGCCACGCCCCACACGGCGGGACCGTGGTCGGCGGACGCCCAGCACGGTGGGCCACCCATGGCACTGATGGCGCGTGAGGCGGAGCGCGTGGGCGACGGGTCGCGGGTGGTCGCGCGGGTGACCTGCGACCTGCTCGGACCGGTACCGGTGGGGAGGCTGCGGGTGACCGCGCGTGTGGCCCGCCCCGGGCGGTCCGTGGAGCTGGTCGAGTGCGAGCTCGTCGACGTGGCCACCGGGCGTCCGGTGGCGCGGGCGGCACTGTGGCTGGTGCCGCGCGTCGAGTCGGGGCCGGGGACGGGGCTTCCCGTGCCCCCGCCGGGACACGCCGAGGGCGTCCAGCACGGTATGCCGCGTGGCTGGCACCCCGGGTACCTCGACGCGATCGAGTGGTCGTGGGTCGACGGCGCTCTGGAGCACCCCGGACCGGCCACGGTCTGGATGCGTCCGCGCGTGACCCTCGTGCCCGGCGAGCCGCTGTCACCGCTCCAGCGGTTCCTCGTGTGCGTCGACTCCGCCTCGGGGGCCAGCGCGGCCCTGGACATTCGCGACTGGCAGTTCATGAACACCGAGCTCACCGGCCACCTGGTCCGCGAACCCGGCGGGGAGTGGATCGGCCTGCGCGCTCAGACCATCCTGGGCGGCGCCGCCGCAGGCCTGGCGCAGGCCGAGGTGTTCGACGAGCACGGCTTCGTGGGCCGGACGGCGCAGGCGCTGCTGGTGCGACCGGCGGTGGCGGTGGGTGCGGCTCCTGCGGCCAGCGATGCTGGAGTGACGGACGGTCGATCTCCGAGCCCCGCCTGAGGCCGACCTCACAACCTACGCTCAGGTAACCTACGCAACCGTAGGTTACAGTGGTGGCATGACTACGGCACCCGCCCCTCGCTCCCAGCAGGGCCCACTCGAGTCAGTCGTCGCTGCGGTGAAGCCGCACCTGCGCGGCTGGCTGCACGCCGGCATGGTCCCCCTCGCCCTCGCGGCAGGCATCGTCCTGATCGCCCTGGCCCCCACGACTCCCGCGCGCATCGCCGCCGCGGTCTTCAGCGTCACCGCCTGGCTCCTGTTCGGCACCTCTGCGGTCTACCACCGCGGCAACTGGTCGCCGAAGGTCGCCGGCATCCTGAAGCGGATGGACCACTCCAACATCTTCCTGATCATCGCCGGCACCTACACGCCCTTCACGCTCCTGCTCCCCCGCGACGACGCCCGGACCATGCTGATCATCGTGTGGTCCGGTGCCATCGCCGGAGTGCTGTTCCGCGTCTTCTGGGTCGGCGCCCCCCGCTGGCTCTACACCCCGGTCTACGTCGCGCTCGGGTGGGTCGCGGTCTTCTACCTCGGCCCGCTCCTCAAGTTCGGCGGTCCGGTCATCGTCACCCTGATCGCCGTCGGCGGCCTGCTGTACACGCTGGGGGCCCTCGTCTACGGCATCAAGCGGCCGAACCCCTCACCGCGCTGGTTCGGGTTCCACGAGATCTTCCACACCCTGACCGTCGCCGCGTTCACGGTGCACTACATCGCGGCGTCCATGACGGTCTACGGCGCCGGCGCCGGCTCACCCAGCTGACGCGTCAGGCTTGCGGCGCGGTCTCCCAGAGACCCACGATGTTGCCCTCGGTGTCCTTGAAGTAGGCCGAGAAGCCCATCGAGGCGACGGGCTCCTTGGGTGACAACACGGCACCGCCGGCTGCCTCGACCCGGGCCAGCGTGGCGTCGATGTCCTCCACGTCGATGACCACGGTCGGCGAGGCGAGGGTGGTCGACCGCTGGCCCATTCCCCCGTTGATGTACCCGGGTTCGGTCGGTCCCTGGTCACCGCTCGGGCCCGTGGACACCATCGTGTAGTCCATGCCGGGGTAGGACTGCAGGTCCCATCCGAACAGGTCGCCGTAGAACGCGCGGGCCCGCTCCCCATCGTCGTAGGGGAGCTCGAAGTGGACGATGCGACCGCTCATGACGGGGCCTCCCTGGGTCGGCGCCCCGCCAGGGCGGAGCGCTACGTTCTGGACTCCCCAGTCTGCCCCTCGGGGCCGTCGGCGTCACCGCTGTCGGAGGGCAGTTCCGGCTCCTGCCCGCCCGACCCGTCCTTGCGGGACTTCTTGACGGCGGCCTCGGCCTCGGCCTCGCGCTGGAGCTCTTCGGCACGGTAGGACATCCGTCGCATCCGGGCGTTCATGTTGCGCATGAGGAGGTAGAGCGCGACCGCCAGCACGAAGAAGGCGACGAAGCCCCATAGTCCGGGCGAGACCATCGCCGAGGGCGCGCCGTTCACGACGTCACCTCGCGGCGCCCGTCGTAGGCGAGCTCCAGGTCGCCCCTGGTCGCGAGCTCGTCGCCCGTGGCCGCGTCCGGGATGCCCGCGAAGAGGTCGTCCTCGACGGGAATGACGGGCAGGTACGAGAGGGCCGCCTCGAAGTCCTCGGTCGGCCAGACGCTCACCTGCATCTCACGCGGCACGCGGAACCAGGCGCCGTCCGGGTCGATCTGCGTCGCGTGCGCCAGCAGCGCCTGGTCGCGCTGGTCGAACCAGTCGGCGCAGTGCACGCGCGTGGTGATGGTGCGGGCCTTCTCCGGGTCCCAGTCCTTGAGCCAGTCGGCATACGGACTCTCGACGCCCTGCTCCAGCAGCGCGTCGTGGAAGGCGGCGTACTTGGCCCGGTTGTGCGAGTTGTAGTAGAGCTTCAGCGGCTGCCACGGCTCACCGGCATGGGGGTATGCCGCGGCGTCGCCTGCCGCCGCGAAGGCCGCCATCGACACGGTGTGGGTCATGATGTGGTCCGGGTGGGGGTAGCCGCCGTTCTCGTCGTACGTCGTCACGACGTGGGGACGGAACCGGCGGATCTCGCGGACCAGGGCTTCGGTCGTCACCTCGATCGGCTCGAGGGCGAAGCACCCATCGGGGAGCGGCGGCAACGGGTCACCCTCGGGAAGACCGGAGTCGACGAAGCCCAGCCACGTGTGCTGGACACCGAGGATCTCCTGGGCCCGCTTCATCTCGTCACGGCGGACCTGCGCGAGGTCCCGCTCGATGTGGGGGTCGCCCTTGAGCCGCGGGTTGAGCACGTCGCCGCGCTCGCCGCCCGTGCACGAGACCACGAGCACGTCATAGCCCGTGGCGGCGTACCTCGCCATCGTCGCCGCACCCTTGCTCGACTCGTCGTCGGGGTGCGCGTGCACCGCCATCAGTCGCAACCGGTCAGCCACCTGCACAACCTCATTCGTCCATCGCCGACAATGGTCCTCCGGAGTCACCAGACGTCCGGACCGTTTGCCATCCTCTCACCCGCGGAAGGTCACCCATGCCGCTCCCCCGTCCCGCACCCGGCACCGGTCGCTGGTGGGTGATCGGCACGATCGGCTGCACCATCGGGGTCGCCCTCGCGGTCTGGCTCGGGCTGGCCAACAGCCTGGGCGCCGTCACGTGGACCGACACCGACTACAAGGTGCTCGACGACCGCAGCGTGCAGGTCGGTTTCGACGTGCACCGGTCCCCCGCCCAAGCGGTCACGTGCACGGTCCAGGCGCAGGACACGGCGCACGGCGTCGTCGGGGTGCTCGAGGTCCAGGTGCCACCATCCGCGGAGCGGTCGGTGCACCAGCAGGTGGTGGTACGCACCGCGTCACGGGCCGTCGGCGGCAGCGTCCGCAGCTGCGCGGCCTCCTAGGCGCACGAGGGAGACCAGCCGTCCGAGGGCGAGCCCGCCGACCGACGTCGTGACCGCCAGCAGGAAGTACTGGAAGGCCGCGAGCCCGGGCGTGAGCTCGTCGTTGCCCAGGCCGCCGTCGAAGAACCCGGACACCACGCTGACCAGGCAGGCGGCGGACAGCAGTGCGGAGGCCCCGATGGCCACCCGCCCGGAGGATCGGGTGGCGAGCCAGACGAGCAGCAGCTGCGCGAGGATCATCGGCACCGGCGCCGCCAGCAGGGCCTCCGGTCCCCAGGCCTCACCCCAGGTGTTGACGCCGGCGCGGACCGCGAGGAGCCCGCCAGTGAGGTCGGTCGCGAGGAGGATCGCCATGGCGATGCGCAGCCCACGAGTCGTGGCGGTGGGGGTCGTGAGGGACATGCTGGGTCTCCTTGGTTCTCGGACGGGCCTTCCCCGTCAAGGCAGCAGCGTGCCGGGGCTCACTTGGGGCCGACTTCGGGCTTGCTTGGACGAAGGCCACCCCACCCCGTCTGACCTGCGAATTTACCGGCTCGGCACCCGAGGTGGGCCGACCAGCCGACGCGATGCCGCGGCATACCGGAGCCACTGTCCACGAACTCGGCGAAATGGACCCTTTCGAGCGCGGCGATGTAGTCTTGTCCTTTCACCGAGCGGTCTGGACCCGACACTGCGATGCCACTGCGAACGTGGTCGGGGTCCGGGCCGCTGTGCGTACCACCATCTCCGAGACGCGTCCGCGTCCGGCGGAGACCCGAACAAGGAGTACACCGTGAGCGAGACCGCGACCCCCACCGCGAGCTACCTGACCCAGGAGGCCTTCGACCGTCTGAAGGCCGAGCTGGACCAGCTCTCCGGCACCGGCCGTACGGAGATCGCCAAGAAGATCGAGGCCGCCCGCGACGAGGGCGACCTCAAGGAGAACGGCGGCTACCACGCGGCCAAGGAGGAGCAGGGCAAGATGGAGGCCCGCATCCGCCAGCTGACCCAGCTGCTCGAGAACTCCATCGTGGGCACCAAGCCGGCCGATGACGGTGTCGTCGAGCAGGGCATGGTCGTGACCGTCGAGATGTTCGGCGACGACGTCACGTTCCTGCTGGGCTCGCGCGAGATCGCCGACGGCACCGACCTCGAGGTCTACAGCGAGAAGTCGCCCCTCGGCGCTGCCATCAACGGCAAGAAGGCCGGCGACAAGGCGTCCTACAAGGCCCCCAACGGCAAGACCATCCAGGTCCGCGTCAAGTCAGCGACGCCCTACACCGCGTGAGCGTCTGCGCCCTTCGCGGCCCAGGCATGCCGCTCAGCTGAACTTGAGCTCGTAGCCGTGGCCGCGCAGGGTGCGCAGGACCTCGTCGCAGTGCTCCTTGCCCCGGGTCTCGAGCTGCAGCCCGATCTCGACCTCGTCGACCGTGATCGTCGTGCCGGTGCGGATGTGCTCGACCTCGAGGACGTTGGCGTCGACGGCCGCACAGTCGGCGAGCAGCTTCGCGAGGTGGCCGGGTCGGTCCGAGACCCGCACGCGGAACTGCAGGTAGCGTCCGGCTGCCGCCATCCCGTGCCGGATGATCCGCAGCAGGAGCAGCGGGTCGATATTGCCGCCTGAGAGGACCGCCACCACTGGTCCGTCGAGCTGCTGCTGACCTGCCTTGTCGAGCAGGTGGGCGACCGCCGCCGCGCCCGCGGGTTCGACGACGAGCTTGGCGCGCTCGAGGGTGAACAGCAGGGCCCGCGACAGCTCCTCCTCGCTCACCGTCTCGATCGCGTCGACCAGTTCGCGGACGAGGGCATAGGGCACGTCACCCGGCATCCCGACGGCGATGCCGTCGGCCATCGTCTGCATGTTCTCGTAGGCGACCGGCTTGCCCGCCGCCAACGACAAGGGGTATGCCGCGGCCTGCTCGGCCTGCACGCCGATGATCCGCACGTCGGGGCGGGCAGCCTTGACGGCGACGGAGATCCCGGCGAGCAGGCCCCCGCCGCCGGTGCTGACCACGATGGTCTTGACGTCCGGGCACTGGTCAAGGATCTCCAGCCCGGCGGTGCCCTGACCGGCCACGATGTCGCGGTGGTCGAAGGGGTGGATGAGGACCGCTCCGTTGTCCGCCTCCCACGTGCGGGCCTTGACCAGGCACTCGTCGATCGTGGTGCCGACCTGCTCGATGGAGGCTCCGTAGGCCTTCGTCGCGAGCAGCTTGGGCATGGGCGCCCCATGAGGCATGTAGACCTTCACGTCGATGCCGAGCAGCTGACCAGCCAGCGCGACGCCCTGGGCGTGGTTGCCGGCGCTGGCCGCGACCACGCCGCGCGCCTTCTCCTCGTCGGAGAGCCTGGCCATGCGGGTGTAGGCGCCCCGGATCTTGAACGAGCCGGCGCGCTGGAGGTTCTCGCACTTGAGGAAGACCTCGGCGCCGACTCTGTCGGAGAGCGCTCGGCTGTACTCGAGGGGCGTGGGACGGACGATGCCACTGAGCAGGTCTTGCGCAGCGCGCACGTCGTCGAGGGTGACAGACAGCGTCGGTGATGCCATGGCCGGAAGGCTAGTCCCTTCCACGGCACCCCGACGCCATCGGTGGGTCAGCCCGGGTGAGCTAGCCCTGCGTGCGCTTGTTGAAGGCGCGGATTGCCAGCGGGGCGATGACCAGTGTCAGTCCGATGGTCCAGATCAGCGTCGTCACGACCGGGTGGTGCATCGGCAGCTGGGCATCGGCCGGCACCGGGATGTCGTTGCCCCACAGCTGACGCACCGCCTGCACGAGCGACGAGATGGGGTTCCACTCGGCGATCACCCGCAAGGCGTGCGGCATGTTGTCGGTCGGCGCAAAAGTGTTGGCCAGGAAGGTGATCGGGAACATGGTCGTGAACATGAGGCCGTTGACCGCCTCGACCGACCGCATGGCCGATCCGACGAGGATGCCGATCCAGATCATGGCGAAGCCCCACAGCAGCAGGAGCGCATAGGCCAGCACGGCCTCGGCGAAGCTGCCCCGGATCCGCCAGCCGACGAACAGGCCGGTAACGGACATGACGAGGATGCCGATGCTGGAGTGCATCAGGCTGGAGATGCTCCGACCCACGAGCACGGCCGAGGGGTTGATCGGGAGCGACCGCATGCGGTCGACGATGCCCTTGTCGATGTCGGCGGTCAGGCCGACGGCGACGATGAAGGACGCGAAGGCGATGGTCTGCCCCATGATCCCGCCCATCAGCCACTCCCGGTAGCCGGCCGGCGAGCCCTGCACCGCGATGGAGCCGCCGAACACATAGGCGAACAGGAGGACGAACATCACCGGCTGGATGGTGACGTCCATCAGCATCTCGGGCATCCGCTTGATGTGGATGAGGTTGCGTCGCGTGATCGCGAGGGACTGCCGCAGCAGGCCGGTCGGCTTGATCTCGGGGCGGGCGATGCCGCTCGCCGACCTGCGCGTGGTGGTGTCGGTGGTCATGACGCCTGCTCCTGGTCGGTGTCGGTGGCAACGTCCTCGGCCCGGTGGCCGGTGAGGTGGAGGAACACGTCGTCGAGACTCGGTCGCTTCAGGCCGAGGTCGTCGAGCTCGATCGCGCTGTCCTCGAAGATCGCGGCGATCCGCGTCATGTCGCGCAGTCCCTCGGCCGGCGCCGTGAGCTGGCGGGCGGCCTCGTCGACGTGGACCTCGGAGACGCGCTGGCGCAACATCTCGGCGGCAGTCTGGAGGTCCTCCGCGCGCGACACCGTGAGCACCAGGCTCGCCTTGCCGCTGCGGTCCTTGAGCTCGAGAGGGGTGCCCTCGGCGATGATCTGGCCCCGGTCGATGACGACGATGCGGTCGGCGAGCTGGTCGGCCTCCTCGAGGTACTGCGTGGTGAGCAGCAGCGTGGTGCCGTCCTGGACGAGCCCACGCAGCACCTCCCACAGCTCAACACGGCTGCGGGGGTCGAGCCCGGTGGTGGGCTCGTCGAGGAAGAGGACGGGCGGCGTGGCGATGAGGCTGACGGCGAGGTCGAGCCGACGACGCATGCCGCCGGAGTAGGTCTTGACGGTCCGGTCGGCCGCCTCCGTCAGCGAGAACCGCTCCAGCAGGTCGGCGCCCGCCCCCTTGACGTAGGACGACGACAGTCCATAGAGGGACCCGATCAACCGCAGGTTCTCGCGGCCGGTCAGCAGCTCGTCGACCGTGGCCGCCTGGCCGGTGAGGCCCATGGACCGGCGCACCGCGTCGGGCTCGCGCAGCACGTCGTGCCCCGCGACCCTGGCCGTGCCGCTCGTGGGCCTGGCCAGCGTCGTCATCATCCGCACCGTCGTCGTCTTGCCGGCGCCGTTGGGACCGAGCAGCCCCAGCACCGACCCCTCGGGCACGGAGAAGCTCACGTCGTCGACGGCGGTCTGGTCACCGAATCGCTTGACGAGGTGCTCGGCCTCGATCGCCAGGGCTGTCATGCCTCGACCCTAGGCCGGGGTCTGCTCGCACAACCAGTCATTTTCCAGTCCTCCGATTCGCGTTATATCGCGTTTGTCGAGACACGTTATATCGCGTCTGTCTCCTTGCCCGCAACCCCAGCTTCCGCCCCGCGCGTCGCTACCCTGCAAACCCCGCAGCAGCTCCCCTGCACACCCCGCTGGACCGACGCTACGCCCCACCACCGACAACGGCCTTGGCCAGGGCCCGCGCCGCGACCGGGTGCCTCTCGCGCAACAGGCCCACCGCAAAGAGCAGGTATGCCGTGTCGGTCACCAGCGCAGCCTCCCGAGGAACCTTCCAGCCGCCGGCGTGGTCGCTGCTGACCGACTGCAGCACCTCCTCGCGCCCGACTGACGTGGCGTGCCGGAGCACCCCTCCGGAGCCGATCACCACCTGGACGTCCGCCAGCGGCCGGGCCCCGGCACCGGGCCCGGGCGGTCGGGCATGACGCCGCGCCGCAACCACGGCTGCGGCGCGTGCCAGGGCGAGGTCCATCGCCCACTCGTCGCCCCCCTCCGGGAGGTGACCGGTGTCGCGGACCAGCCGCGCGGCATACCCGTCGATGCCTGGGGGGAGGGGCACCTGCTCACGGTGGGCGGCCTCGACGATCCCCTCGGCGTTCCACCGCATGCCGAGGTCTGCCTCCACGGTCCGGGCGTGCCACAGTGGGGCGACCACGTCCTTGGCCAGTCCGGCGTCCTCACCCTGCGGTCGCAGCGCGGAGTAGACGTCGGTGGTCGCTCCCCCGATGTCGACCACCATGACGTCACCGTCGAGGTGTTCGGCCAGCACGGCGACCCCGTCGAGGACGGCGTCAGGGGTGGGGGCCTGCACCATCGCAGCGAAGTCCGCCCCCTTGGACAGGCCCTTGCCGCCGATGACGTGGTCCAGGAAGACCTGCCTGATCGCGGCGCGGGCCGGCTCGGGGACGATGACGCCGATGGACGGCAGCACGTTGTCGGCCACGGTGAACGAGCGCCCCGTCGAGGACAGGATCGCGGCGACCTCGGCCTGGACCTCGGCGTTGCCCGCCACGACGACAGGTGCTCCGATGCGAGCCTTCGCGAGGCGAGATGCGTTGTGCAGCAGCACTTCTCCGTTGCCGCCGTCGGTGCCACCCACGAGCAGCACGAGGTCGGGGCGGCTGTTCCTCAGTTCCCGGACCCCGTCACCCGACAGCGGTCCCGACGTCACGTGGGACACCCGCGCGCCGGCGCTCAGCCCGACGCGGTGGCCGGCCTGCGCCGTGACGTCCCGCTCGTAGCCCACGACGGCCAGCCGCAGCCCGCCACCCGCACTCGAGCACGCGAGCACCTCGTCGACGGGGCCGTGGACCGCAAGCTCCGCGCGCAGGGTGCGGTAGCCGTCCAGGACATCGGTGCCGATCGTCGTCGGTGTGGAGGACGTGGCGACGACCGACCCCGACCCGTCGACGAGGACGGCCTTGGTGAAGGTCGACCCGAAGTCGACACACAGCAGCTGCGCCACGTCGTTGGCCCGATCCCCGCTCGCCCGTTGCTCGTTCGCCCGATGCCCGCTGGGCCGGTCAGCCGAGCCGGTCGAGCGCCTGCTGGAGGTCGGCGATGAGGTCCTCGACGTCCTCGATGCCCACCGAGAGACGGATCAGGTCGGCCGGCACCTCCAGCTCGGTGCCCGCGACGGAGGCGTGCGTCATCCGGGCCGGGTGCTCGATGAGGGACTCGACCCCGCCGAGGGACTCGCCGAGGGTCCACAGCTGGGTCTCGCCGCAGACCTTGACGGCGACGTCCTCGCCGGCCTTGACCTGGAACGAGATCATGCCGCCGAACCGCTTCATCTGGCGCTTGGCGACCTCGTGCCCGCGGTGGCTCTCGAGCCCCGGGTAGTGGACCGCGCTGACCGCCGGGTGGCTGAGCAGGAAGTCGACCACGCGCTCGGCGTTGTCGCTGTGCCGCTCCATGCGGAGCGCGAGCGTCTTGAGACCCCGCAGGACCAGCCAGGCGTCCATCGGGCCGGCGACCGCACCCATCGAGTTCTGATGCGTTGCAACGCGATCCACCGCGTCCTCGAAGCCGGGCACGGTGATGTCGTTGCCCACGACGACGGCGCCACCGACGACGTCGGAGTGGCCGCCGCAGTACTTGGTGGTGGAGTGCGTGACGATGTCCGCCCCGAGCGACAGCGGCTGCTGCAGGTAGGGCGACGCGAACGTGTTGTCGACGACGAGCAGGGCGCCCGCCTCGTGCGCCACCTCGGCGAGGGCGGCGATGTCGGCGATGCCGAGCAAAGGGTTGGTCGGCGTCTCGACCCAGACGATCTTGGTCAGCCCCGGGCGGATCGCCGCGCGCACCGACTCGACGTCGGCGATCGTGGCGATCGTGTGCTCGATGCCCCAGGTCGCCAGCACCGTGTTGAACAACCGGTAGGTGCCGCCATAGGCGTCGCTGGGCACGACGACGTGGTCGCCGGGCTTCAGCAGGGCGCGCAGGACGGTGTCCTGGCCCGCCAGGCCCGACGAGAACGCGAACCCGCGAGCGCCCCCCTCGAGGGCGGCGAAGCACTCCTCGAGGGCGGTGCGGGTCGGGTTCGCGGAGCGGCTGTACTCGTAGCCACCGCGGAACCCACCGATCCCGTCCTGCTTGTAGGTGGAGACCTGGAAGATCGGGGTGATGACCGCCCCGGTGCCGAGGTCGGGCTCCTGGCCCGCGTGGATCGCACGCGTGGCGAAGCCCTGGTTGCTGCTCTGCTCGCTCATGGCCGCAAGGCTAGCCTCCGCTCAGGGCTGCTCCCTCACCACCGGGTCACCCACGCGGACCACTCCGCCCTCCAGGATCCGGAAGACCGTGCCGCCTCGTGCGTGCAGTGCCTTCATGGCTCCCGGCCCGATCAAGTCGTCCATCAACCGGCAGGGCGCGGCGGGGCGGACCACCTCGAGGAGGGCCTCCCCCATCCGGACCCGGGTCCCCGGCCGACCGGGCACCGGGCCGCCGGACACGGTGATGTTGCGACGAGTGGCTCCGGGTTCGACGGGGGCTCCGAGCTCGCGGCTCGCCTCGGTCAGCGCAGCCTCCGACTGCACCGTGACGTGACGATGCCTCGACCCGTGGTAGCGGTCCCCCACCAGCCCGGCACCGGCCTCCGCCACGACCGACTCGACGGGTCTCATGGGCAGCTTGGTGGCCTTCGCGACGTGGATGGACACCACCGTCCCGAGGTGGACGTCGACAGGGTCGTCGTTCACGGTGTCACCTTCTGCCACTCGCGCATCATCGCGTCGTTCACGAAGCCGATCACCTGGTTGACGTTCAGCATGGGGGCGTTGTCGTCGGCGTTCCAGGTGCGGACGCTCCTCGTGGCCGGAGACTCCTGCATGAGCGAGAGCGTGCAGGCGGCCTTCATGCGCAGGCCGAGCCGGTGCCCACGGTGCTCGCGCACCACGAGCGTGTCCTGCTGGAACGCCACCGCCGGGTTCTCGCGCGGCACCTGCACCTGCGTGTAGCCGACGAGCTCGCCGGTGGCCTGGTGCACGGCGTACGTGTCCACGACCCGGCGGCCCATGGCTGCGATCCGCTCGTAGTCGCCGCGCACGCGCTCCTCGTCCCAGCGCTCCTCCTCGAGCTGGAGGTCGCCCATCGGGATGTCGGTGCTCATCCGCCGGCTCAGCTCCGCGCGCCCTGCCACCCACGCGTCAGGTATGCCGTCCCAGCAGGTCTGCACGATGTAACCGTCGGCCTCGTCCCCGGCCAGCGGGGCTTCCATGCGCCCGCGGTCCGCCGGCAGCGTCAGGGAGCTGCGCATCACGGTCTGGGCGACGGCATACCCGTGCGGCGCAGCAAATTCCTCGCCGCTCTCGTCCCGCGCACCCACGGGCCACTGCGTCTCTGCGAGCAAGACGGAGCGACCATGCTCGCGGGCGGCGGCCTCGGTGTGGTCGAGCAGTGCGCTGCCGACCCCGCGGCGACGGTGGTCGGGATGGACCACGACGAAGACCATGGCCTGCGACAGGTTGTCGTGCTGCGGCATCGCGAGGCCTGCGGCGCCGACCACGGTCCCGGCGTCGTCGACGGCTGCCCAGGGGATCCGGCGTCGGTCGGTGCTGCGACCCATCTCGCGCAGCTCGTCGGCCGAGTGGGCCGTGTGGTCCGGGCCGAACTGGTGTCGGCCGTCCGCGGCGAAGACCTCGGCCCAGTCGTCGAAGAGCTGCCGCTGGGTGTCGTCCGGGTCCTCGATCAGGGTGATGGTGACCATGCCACCACCCTGCCCGGGCCAGCGCCCTCTGCGCCAACCGTTTCGCAGCGCCTTGGCGCCCGAGCACGGAACAGTCGAGAGCCGGGGCGCGTTGGACCGGTCGTGATATTCGGATCGCGTGCCAAGACGACCCTGCCCACCGCCGAGACCGCCCTGCGAGGACGCGAGACGCGTCCGTTCCACATCGCCGACGACCACGTCGTCCTGCACACCCCGCTCGAGGGTCCGTGGCCGGACGGCACCGAGGTGCTCTACATCGCGATGGGGTGCTTCTGGGGTGCAGAGCGCATCTTCTGGAGGCAGCCCGGCGTCGTGACCACGGCGGCCGGCTACATGGGTGGCCTGAYGCCGAACCCGACCTACGAGGAGACCTGCACCGGCCTCACCGGCCACGCCGAGGCGGTGCTCGTCGCCTACGACCCGGAGCAGACCACGCCGGAGCTGCTGCTCAAGGAGTTCTGGGAGAACCACGACCCGACCCAGGGCAACCGGCAGGGCAACGACATCGGCACGGCCTACCGGTCCGCGATCTACTGGACCACGCCGGACCAGCAGCGGGCCGCGGAAGCGACGCGCGAGGCGTTCCAGAAGGTGTTGTCGGACAACGGGTTCGGCACCATCACGACGGAGCTGCGGTCAGCCGAGGACGCGGGCGCGTTCTACTACGCCGAGGACTACCACCAGCAGTACCTCTACAAGAACCCCGGCGGCTACTGCAACCACGGACCCAACGGCATGACCTGCCCGGTCGGGCTGGTGAAGCAGGACCAGCTCCCGTCGCAGGAGAGCGTCCTGCGCGTCAACGACTCGAGCGACCTCAGCGGCTGACCCACCGTCCGCCCGCCCCCGCCAGGTCAGCGACCCACTGGGCATACGGTCGTGGTGTGCAGATCCGTGACATCGCCGACTCCGACCTCGACGCCTTCGTGCCGATCTTCCGCGAGGTAGTCGACGCCGGTGAGACCTACGCCTACCCGTCCGACCTCTCCGACGAGCAGATCCGCGACCTGTGGTTGGAGGCCGCGCCAGGGCGCACGGTGGTCGCGGTCGACGACGACGGCGACTTACTGGGCAGCACGAAGATGGGGCCCAACCGACCCGGCCGCGGCTCGCACATCGGGACGGCGAGCTTCATGGTGGGATCGGCGGCGCGCGGCCAGGGTGTCGGGCGGGCCTTGGCCGAGGACATGGTCGCCTGGCACCGGCGCGAGGGCTTCGCGGCCATCCAGTTCAACGCCGTCGTCGAGACCAACACCGCGGCAGTCCGGCTGTGGCAGGACCTGGGCTTCAGGATCCTCGCAACGGTCCCAGCAGCCTTCGAATCCAGGACGCACGGCCGCGTCGGGCTCCACCTGATGCTGCTGGAGCTATGACGTCGCCGAGCGGCGGTGAGGCTGCGGACGCCTTTGCTGCCGCGCGGAGCGCACGCCACTGCCCCACCAGGTCGTCGACGTCGACCAGCGGCGCCCAGATCGGGTAGCGCGGCCCGACACCGGGTCGGAGCCGATCGATCTTCACGCGGTGGTTGTAGTCGTCGAGCACGGCACGGACGCTGGCCTCGGTCCGCAGGTCGAGCAGCGACGCGGGGAACCCAGCCGCCTCCTTGCGCAGCGCCAGCGGCGGCGACAGCGCGCCGGACAGGTCGAGGTGCTCCCGCTCGGCCAGCCGCCTGACCCACCAGTCCGGGTCCTCACGTTCCGGGTCACCGAGGCTGCGCAGCGGCTTGCCCGAGCCGGACAGGTTGTCGAACTCCCCGCGTTCCTGCGCCTCACGGATGGCCCGTTCCACCGGAGATTCCCAGTTCTCCATGGTGCCAACCTAACTCGCGCATCCACCGACGAGGTATGCCGCGTGGGCGAGCACGTGGGCGACCACGCCGGCGAGCATGCGGGTGACCACGCGGCATACCTCTTCTAGGTGGGTGGGGCGGGGTGGCTCAGGCCGGGCCGCCCGGCGCGGCCAGCTGCCTCGGTGACGTTGCGGGCCACGCTCCCGGCGGCACGCTCGAGCGGCGTGCGGGGGGCTCCCGAGACGCTCGGCGGCATCACCACCACCGGGCAGCTCGCACCGTTGACCAGGCGCATGGCAAACCCCGGGAGGGTCGTGAGGTCGAGCCGTCGGGGTGCGTCGATGACCAGCAGGTCCGCGTGCTCAGCCGCCGCGAGCAGGCCGACGCGCTTGCCGCCGGGGACCAGCCGGACCTCGACGCCGTGCCCACCTCCGAGCACCTCGGCCACATCGGCCTGCAGGTCGGCCAGCGCCTGCTCCTGCGCGGCGCCGGCGTCCTCGGTGATCGGCGCCGGGGTGACCCTGGATGCCGTCTGCGGGGGCGTGGGCCGCCACGCGCGCACGGCCACGACGTGCCCGCCGCGCAGGGCCGCCAGCTCGGTGGCCCAGTGCAGCGCGGTGGGCGACTTGGAGGTCGCGCTGACCCCGACAACGATCGTGTAGGGCTGCATCTCGTCGAGAACTCCCATCACCACCACCTCCTACGCGCGGACCGGCTCGGGCTGCGGATCGTCGTCGCTGACCTTGCTCAACGGGTCGGCGATGTCCTCCAGGCCCTTGCCTTCAGCGTCAACCCCGATCCGGATGGCGACCAAGCCGCCGACGAGCATGATCGCCGACGCCAGGACGTAGCCCCAGAACAGCGGGGTGCGCTCCTTGCCCTCTCCCACGAGGGCGCCGAACAGGACAGGGCCCAGGGCGCCGAAGATCTGGCCGATGGCGAAGAAGTACGAGATGGCCTGGCCGCGCACCTCGAGCGGGAAGATCTCGCTCACTGTCAGGTAGGCCGAGGACGCTCCCGCCGAGGCGAAGAAGAACGACACGCACCAGAAGATCGTGTGCGTCGTCGCGTTGAGCGTGCCGGCCTTGAACAGGAACGCCGACACCAGCAGCACCAGTCCGGCGATCATGTACGTCGCGAAGATCATCTTGCGCCGGCCGATGGTGTCGAAGAGGTGGCCGAGCAGCAGCGGTCCGGCGAGGTTGCCGACCGCGA
This sequence comes from Pedococcus sp. P2_D9, assembly GCF_056404275.1. Taxonomy (NCBI): domain Bacteria; kingdom Bacillati; phylum Actinomycetota; class Actinomycetes; order Micrococcales; family Intrasporangiaceae; genus Pedococcus; species Pedococcus sp. P2_D9. The sequence goes on along the minus strand of NZ_JBFUEI010000017.1, from coordinate 7,865 downwards.
ACGGGATGAAGTAGATCGCGGCCGCCGACTTGTCCAGGTGGTAGAAGTTCTGCAGCACCAACGCATACGTGAAGAAGATGGCGTTGTAGAGGAAGCTCTGCGTGATCATCATCGTCAGGCCGAGCACGGTACGGGACGGGTACTTCTTGACGAAGACGTGGAGCAGGTCACGGAAGGGGATGCTCTCCCTGGCCTTGATGCTCATCGCCTTGTCCTCGTCGACCGGGGCCAAGGTCTTGCCCTGGGCCTCCACCGACGCCTCGATCTCGTCGACGATGCGTTCGGCCTCCTCGCCCTGGCCGTGGGTCACCATCCAGCGCGGGCTCTCGGGGATGTGCCGGCGCAGCCAGATGATGATCAGGCCCATTACCGGTCCGATGAAGAAGGCCACCCGCCACCCGACGTTCTCGGCGACGTGGTCGGTGTCCAGCAACCAGAAGCTGGCGAACGCACCCAACAGGGCCCCTGCCCAGTAGGTGCCGTTGACGGCGATGTCGACCCGGCCGCGGTACTTCGCCGGGATCAGCTCGTCGATGGCGGAGTTGATCGCGGTGTACTCGCCGCCGATGCCCAGACCTGCCACGAACCGCCACAGGTAGAGGAACCACGGCGTCCAGGCCAGACCTGCGATGCCCGATCCGATCAGGTAGATGGCCAGGGTGATGATGAACAGCCTCTTGCGGCCGAGCCGGTCGGTGAGGCGGCCGAAGGTGAGCGCCCCGACGACCTGGCCGATGAGGTAGATCGTGCCCGCGAAGCCGACCTCAGTGGAGCTCATGTGGAGGCTGTCCTGGAAACCCGCGTTGGACACGAGCTGGATCTCGAGCCCGTCGAGGATCCACGAGACGCCCAGACCGACCACCACCAACCAGTGGAACCGGGCCCAGGGCAGCCGGTCCATCCTGATCGGGATCAGGCTCCGCACCGCCTCGGACTCGGTCGGGACTGCTGCTGTCGTCATGGGCCACTCCTCGCTCTTCACGTCAGGTGGTTGCGCAACGCACCCGACGGGAGAACCTACGCGCGGTTCGTCCGATTCGCACGTTGAACAATACCCTGACCTGCGCAAACACGCGCGCGACCCACCTTGAACACCCCTGCGGCGCCTCCCTGCGTAGGGTCTGGTCCATGCGAATCGTGTCCCTGCTCCCCTCGACGACGGAGATCCTCTTCGCCATCGGGGCAGGCGACCAGGTCGTCGGCGTCACCTTCGAGTGCGACACCCCGGTCGAGGCGCGCACGCGCACGATCGTCTCGACGACGGCCATCCCCGAAGGCCTCTCGCCCCGCGACATCGACGCCTTCGTGAGCAAGGCGATGGCCGCCGGCGAGGACCTCTACCACCTCGACGCGGGAGCCCTCGGCGCCCTGGACGCAGACCTCGTCGTCACCCAGGACCTGTGCGCCGTGTGCGCAGTCGACGTGTCCGTCGTCGACGACGCGCTCGCCTACCTCGGATGCCGGGCCGAGGTGCTGACGATCGACCCGCACACCCTCGACGAGGTCCTGGACTCCGTCACCGCCCTCGGCACCGCCACCGGTTGCGAGGGCAGCGCCGGTCGGCTCGTGGCCGGCCTGCGCCAACGCCTGTATGCCGTGGAGCAGGAAGTGCGCGGGGCGCCCAGACCGCGGGCCCTGGTCCTCGAGTGGACCGACCCCGCCTTCGCCCCGGGTCACTGGGTGCCCGAGATGGTGACCCTCGCCGGCGGCCTCAACGCGCTCGGCACGGCCGGCGAGAAGTCGGTCCGGGTGACCTGGGACGCCGTCCGGGAGAGCGCGCCGGACGTGATCGTGTGCGCCCCCTGCGGCTACGACCTCGAGGGCTCGGTTGCGTTGGCACGCAAGGCGATCGACGACGGTGAGCTGCCACCCGGCATACCTGTCTGGGCTGTCGACGCGAACGCGAGCTTCGCCCGACCCGGTCCTCGCCTCGTCGATGGCGTCGAGGCGCTGGCCGCGGTCCTGCACCCCGACGCGACGCAGCCGCCGCGCCAGGACATGGCACGACGGCTGCGATAGACCTGTCGCGACAGGGCGCGAGGGCTAGTCGACCAGGGCGATGAGCAGGTCGGCGCGGGTCAGCACTCCGACCGGCTTGCCGTCCTCGACGACCATGATGGCGTCGGCCTTCTCGAGCTCGTGGCGGGCGACCGAGACGGGCTCGCCCGCGCCGACCAGGGGCAGCGAAGCCTCCATGTGCTTGTCGACCGAGTCGGTGAGGTGAGCGCTGCCGTTGAACAGCGCCTCGAGCAGGGCCCGCTCGCTGACCGAGCCCGCCACCTCGCCAGCCATGACTGGCGGCTCGGCCTTGACGACCGGCATCTGCGACACGGAGTACTCGTGCAGGATCTCGATGGCGTCGCGCACGGTCTCGGTCGGGTGCGTGTGCACGAGGGCCGGCATGTCCCCGGCCTTCTTGTGCAGCAGCTCGCCGACGGTGGTCTGGTCGACTGACCGCATGAAGCCGTAGGAGCTCATCCAGTCGTCGTTGAAGATCTTGGACATGTAGCCGCGCCCGCTGTCGGGCAGCAGCACGACGACGATGGCCTCGGCGGGCAGGTCCTTGGCCGCGCGCAGGGCGGCGACGACGGCCATGCCGCAGGAACCGCCCACGAGCAGGCCCTCCTCCTTGGCGAGGCGGCGCGTCATCTCGAACGAGTCGGCGTCGCTGACGGCGATGACCTCGTCGACGACCTTCGGGTCGTAGGCCGTCGGCCAGAAGTCCTCACCGACGCCCTCGACGAGGTAGGGACGGCCCGTGCCGCCCGAGTAGACCGAACCCTCGGGATCCGCGCCGATGATCTGGACGCGTCCGCCCTCGCGGGTGTCGGACACCTCGCGCAGGTAGCGACCCGTGCCGGTGATGGTGCCGCCGGTGCCGACGCCGGCGACGAAGTGCGTCACCCGACCGTCGGTGTCGTCCCAGATCTCGGGGCCGGTGGTCTCGTAGTGGGAAGCGGGTCCCATGGGGTTGGCGTACTGGTTCGGCTTCCACGCGCCCTCGATCTCGCGCACGAGCCGGTCGGACGTCTCGTAGTAGGAGTCCGGGTGGTCGGGAGCCACGGCGGTCGGGCAGACCACGACCTCGGCGCCGTAGGCCTTCAGCACGTCGCGCTTGTCCTGGCTGACCTTGTCAGGGCAGACGAACACGCACTTGTAGCCCTTGCGCTGGGCCACGAGAGCCAGGCCCACGCCGGTGTTGCCGGACGTCGGTTCGACGATCGTGCCGCCGGGCTTGAGCTCGCCGGAGGCCTCCGCGGCCTCGACCATCTTCAGCGCGATGCGGTCCTTCACGGACCCACCCGGGTTCATGTACTCGATCTTGGCCAGGATCGTCGCGGCGACCCCTTCGGTGACCGAGTTCAGCTTGACGAGGGGCGTGTTCCCGACGAGGTCGGCGATGTGCTCTGCGTACTTCACCAGCCCATCCTCTCAGATGCTGGACACCCACCGGACCCGCGGCAGACGGCGGGCCAGTCACTGGAAAGTCCTCCAACTGTGCTCTCCCACAACTGGTGGAGCCCTGGGAACACCCCCCGGCGGACCATCAGAGGGGGAGGGGGCACACCATGTCATGGTCAGCCGTTAACGTCAGGGAGACCGGCGAGGAGAGGGAGCTGTCGATGGGTCGTGCTCGACGCGCGCGCAAGATCGCGGCCACCGCTGCCTACGGCGGTGGCGGCCTCGCCGCGGGCATCGGCGCCCTGGGCGCGCTGGGCTACGGCGTGCTCAAGGCCGAGGCCAAGGTCGCCCGACGGATCGTCGGCCAGCCCTTCGACGGCTCACCGGACGACAACGGCACCTACGGCGCCGGCGTGGGCGAGCCGGTCGAGCTCATCGTCCTCGGTGACTCCTCGGCCGCGGGCATGGGCGCGGACAACCGCTACCAGACGGTCGGCGCGATCATCGCCAACGGCGTCTCCGCCCTCACCGGCAGGCCTGTCCGACTCACGAACACGGCCGTCGTGGGCTCCGAGTCCTCCGGGCTGGAGCTCCAGCTCGCCAACGCCCTTGACCAGGTGGCGCGTCCCCACGTCGCGGTCATCATGATCGGCGCCAACGACGTCACGCACCGGATCAACAAGGCGGTGGCGGTGCGCCACCTCGAGACGACCGTGCGGGCGCTGCGAGTGCTGGGCACCGAGGTCGTGGTCGGCACCTGCCCCGACCTGGGCACCATCCAGCCCATCCCCCAGCCGCTGCGGCTGATCGGACGCCGCTGGTCGCGCGACCTCGCCGCGGCCCAGACCGTGGCCGTGGTCGAGGCCGGGGGTCGCACCGTCTCGCTGGGAGACCTGCTCGGCCCCGAGTTCGCCGAGCGTCCGCACGAGATGTTCAGCGCCGACCGCTTCCACCCCTCCCCCGCCGGCTATGCCCGGGCCGCCTCCGCCTTGCTGCCCAGCGTGTATGCCGCCCTGGGCGTGTGGTCGGGCGAGCGGTCCGAGGAACGCACCCCCGACACCCGCCGAGGCGAGGGGGTTGGTCCCGTGGCGGTCGCAGCGGTGCACGCCGTGCGCGACCCCGGGACCGAGGTGAGCGCCACCCAGATCGCCGGCCAGAGCCGCGGCCCCCGTGGTCCCTGGGCGATGCTGCTGCGTCGCCCCCGCAACCCGGTGCCCGACCGCCATGAGCAGGCGCACGGCCCGACGGGAGGCTCCACCGACAGTGCCCCACAGGTCCTGGCCGACGGCGCGACTGACCTCACCAGCCACGCTGCGCGCGAGTCCGGCGTCGCGTCCGGCGTCGCGTCCGGCGTCGAGTCCGGCGTCGAGTCCGGCGAGAGCAAGGACACACCCACGGACCCAGCCACACGGCATACCATCGAGGCTGACTAAGCGGCCGCTTATCTCGCGGCCCCTCGCAGCTGTTGCATGAGGAGGAACCCGTGACCGAAGCCGTCATCGTCTCGACTGCCCGCACGCCCATCGGGCGCGCGTTCAAGGGCTCGCTCAAGGAGATGCGTCCCGACGACCTGTCCGTGCAGGTGATTAGTGCCGCGCTGGCGAAGATCCCCGAGCTCGACCCCCGCCTCGTCGAGGACCTCTACTGGGGCTGCGCCGAGCCGTCGGGTCGGCACGGCTCCAACATGGCGCGCGTGATCGCCGTGCTGGCCGGTTTCGACGGGCTGCCGGGCTCCACGATCAACCGGTTCTGTGCCTCGTCGGTGCAGACGACGCGGATGGCCTACCACGCGATCAAGGCCGGCGAGGGCGACATCTTCGTCTCCGGTGGGGTCGAGTGCGTCTCGCAGTACACCAACTGGGCCGGGGCCGGTGGCTCGTCCGGTGACGACCAGAACCCACTGTTCGCCGGGTCCGCCGCCCGCAGCGAGCAGATCGCGAAGTCGAACGAGACCTGGTCCGACCCGCGCGAGCAGGACCTCCTGCCTGACGTGTACCTCTCCATGGGCCAGACCGCCGAGAACGTCGCCACCCTGCGCGGCATCTCGCGCGAACGCCAGGACGAGTGGGGTGTCTCGTCGCAGAACCGCGCCGAGAAGGCCATCGCCGACGGGTTCTTCGAGCGCGAGATCGCGCCGGTGACCTTGGGCGACGGCAGCGTCGTGAGCAAGGACGACGGCCCGCGCGCAGGCGTGACCCTGGAAGCGCTGCAGGGGCTCAACCCGGTCTTCCGCGAGCAGGGCACCATCACCGCCGGCAACTGCTGCCCGCTCAACGACGGCGCCGCCGCGGTGGTCGTCATGAGTGACACCAAGGCCAAGGAGCTGGGCTTGACGCCACTGGCCCGGGTGGTCTCCACCGGGGTCTCCGGGCTCTCGCCAGAGATCATGGGCCTTGGCCCGGTCGCGGCCTCGCGCCAGGCGCTCGCCCGCGCCGGCATGACGATCGGCGACATCGACCTCTACGAGATCAACGAGGCGTTCGCGGCGCAGGTGCTGCCATCCGCCGATGACCTGGGCATGGACTTCGACAAGCTCAACGTCCACGGGGGCGCGATCGCCCTCGGTCACCCGTTCGGCTCGACCGGCGCGCGGATCACGACGACGCTGCTCAACGGCCTGGCTGCCCGGGACGGCCAGTTCGGTCTCGAGACGATGTGCGTGGGTGGCGGCCAGGGCATGGCCATCATCTACGAACGCCTCAGCTGAGGGTTTGCCGAGAGGCCCGGATTCCTTCCCGGTTGGCGTTTCAGAACCTCGAGATCCGGGCCTCTCGCCTGCCACCACGCGCAAGACTGTTCCCATGGGGATCTTCCGTCGCAGCAAGAACCGTGACGACCAAGGTGCGCAGCGCACGCAGGAGTCGATCGAAGCCTTCTGGTCATGGTGGGCCACCGAGGGGAGGGGCCTGGCGGAGCACAGCATCGGTGGCGGCGGCAACGAAGCCCTGGTGGCGCAGATGAGCCGAGCGGTCTCCGGCATTCATCCCGGCCTCGCCTGGGAGCTCAGTCCCGGGTCAGCCGCCAAGCACTGCCTCGTCGTGAGTCCGGAGGGGGACGCCGCCCTTCGCGCCCCTGCCCGTCGCTGGCTCAAGGCCGCTCCCGTCGCCGATGCAACGTGGGAGTTCGCGGACTCGCGGCAGGCCAACCCGGACGCGGAGGCCGTCGAGCTCGAGATCGGCGGGCAACGCATCGCCTTCGCCGAGGTGGTGGTCGGCGCGCGACGGGAAGGTCACCGCATCGACGTCAGCGTCCACCACCCAGCCTTCGCCACCCTGGACGAACACAGCCGGATCACCGTGACGTTCCTCGCCCTCGACAACGCCCTGGGCGAGACCGATGTGGAGCTCTGGGTCGGTGAGGTCGCGCCGGCTCAGGTCGCGCCCCTCGACGGGTTTGGGTTGACCGGTCTGCGCGCGGTCGTGCGCGACCTCAAGGCGGAGAACACCGACAAACACGGCCAGCCGGGCTGGGCGATCCTGAGCGGGGACGGCGAGGGCGGGCCGGTCCTCGCCATGACCCAGGTCCCACTCGCGTCGGCGACGGCCCCGGAGCTCGACACCCATGCTGCCGTCGTCGTCCCCTACGACGACCAGACCGAGCGCGGCCTGCCGGGAGAGAGTGCGCTGGCCGCACTGCGGAGACTGGAGGACTCGATCAACGAAGCCCTCGGCGACGCCGGCAGGGTGGTCGCGCACCAGTCCCAGGGCGGGGTTCGCGTCCTTCACGTCTACCTCGACGCGGCTGCGGACGCCGTCCCCCTGCTGGCCAGCATCGGCGACCCCTGGCCGCAGGACGTGCAGATCCGGGTCACCCCCGACCCCGCGTGGGCCAACGTCGCCCACCTGCGCACCTGAGCGGGCGCATGCCAGCAGGCCCGCCGGGGTGGCGGGCTGTGGGGCGGGGTCATGGTCGCCAAGGCGGGGATGGCTTTGACGTTGGGGCTGCGGTCTCGAGCTGGTCCCAGACGTCGTAGGTCCTGATGGCTGGCCGAGCTCCGGCGCCGGAGCTCGAGTCCGAGCCTGCGTCCGACCTGGAGCCGGAGCTGGAGCCGGAGCCTGGGCCGGAGCAGGGGTCGGACCCGGAGCCGGAGCAGGGGTCGGGGTCGGAGCTGGAGCCGGGGCCGGGGTCGGGATCGGGATCGGGATCGGGATCGGGATCAGAGCGGGGGCCCGTGCCTGGGCAGTGGGTGAGCCAGTGGTCGTAGGCGCCGGGGGTCAGCACCCAGTGGACCCGGCCGTCGACGATCTGACCGTGGTAGCCCTTGCGGTGCACGATCGTGTGGTGCCGCCCGCACAACAGGGCGGCGTTGGTCAGGTCGGTGGCTCCGCCGTCGGCCCAATGCCTCAGGTGGTGTCCGTCGCACCAGGACGCGGGCACGGTGCAGTTGGGGAAGGTGCACCCGCCGTCACGCAACCACAACGCCCGCAGCTGGGCGGAGGTGAACAGCCGGAACCGCCGGAACC
>NZ_JBFUEI010000016.1:0-65701 GCF_056404275.1 Pedococcus sp. P2_D9 | reverse complement strand
GTACTCGCCAGCTCAGCCGCCGGCACCGGCTTCCTGCGACCTGTCCACGGGTGGCCCGGAGCCACGACCACGAGCAGCTCATCACTTCGCAGACTGGCGGTGTGCAGGTCCCGGACCGCTTGGGTGGTCTCGATGAACCCCAGGTCATGCTGCCCGGAGCGGACCTGCTCGACCACCTGCTCGGAGTTCAGGACCGAGAGGTTCACCACCACGCTGGGGTGATCGCGCCGGAACTCGCCGAGCCACTTAGGAACGAGGTACTCGGCGACGGTCATGCTCGCGGCGACCCTCAGGTGGGCCGACCGCGCGGACTGCAGGGCCGCAATGGCCAGCTGCATGCGCTCCGCGGCGGACAACAGGTCGCGAGCCCAGTCGACGTACAGAGCGCCATCGCTGGTCAACATGCTGCCCCGAGTGGAGCGGTCGAGCAGCGTCAGGCCAAGTCGCCGCTCGCAACGCGTGATGCACGTGCTGGCACTCGGCTGACTTATCCCGACCCGCTGCGCGGCCGCACCCACACTTCCCAGCTCCGCCACCCCCACGAGCAGCTGCAGGACGTCGAGGTCAGGCCACCGGTCACTCATATCTCTCCCCTTCCGGACGCGTCAGCCATAGTCAGCGCCTATGACGCTATCCGATATTGGGGTGTACCCCTGTCGCTTCAACCTGGGAAGGGTGAGTGCCATGACGATGAGTGCCTTTCGCCACGAGACCGGGAGCAGCGACAGCCGACTTTCGCGCCGGGCTCTCGCGACGGCTGCCACGACCTCCGCTGCATCAGCTGCGGCGCAGGTACATGGCAACGAACAAGGCAACAGACGGGGCACTGAGCACCGCTCGATCTGGCCCGGGCTGGCCCTGGCCCTTGCCGCGGCGGGTGTCGCCCTGCTCGTCCAGCAGGTGCTGCCGACGGTCAGTCCGCTGCTGGTGGCGATCGTTCTCGGCGTCGCGCTCACCAACCTGTGGACCATTCCGGCGGTCTTCGGCCCCGGAATGAAAGTGGCAGCCAAGCGGTTGCTGCGGCTCGGCATCATGGTGCTCGGTCTGCAGCTGGCCCTGGGTGACATCCTCGCTCTGGGCCCAGGGATGATCGTCGTCGTCCTGCTCATCGTGGGACTCGGCATCGGCGGCACCCTGGTGATCGGCAAATCTCTGGGGGTGCCCCCGGCGCAGCGGCTGCTGATCGCCTGCGGCTTCTCCATCTGCGGCGCCGCCGCCGTGGCAGCGGTTGACGGCGCGATCGAGGCGGAGGATGAGGACGTCGCCTCGGCCATCGGCCTGGTGGTCGTCTTCGGGACCCTCATGATCGGCGTGGCCCCGGCAGTCCTCGGGCTGCTAAACCTGACACAACGCCAAGAGGGCCTGATCGCGGGCGGGTCGATCCATGAAGTGGCGCAGGTCGTCGCCGCGGGCGGCATCATCGGAGGAGGCGCGCTGGCGGCCGCCGTCATCGTCAAGCTCGCCCGAGTGCTGATGCTCGCACCCGTCATCATGGTCATCGGGCTCGCCCGGCGGCGCGGCGCCGACCCGGTCGACGGCAAGCGCCCTCCCCTGGTCCCGCTCTTCGTCGCCGGCTTCCTCGCGGCCGCCCTGGCGCGGACGCTCCTCCCACTCGGCACCCCAGTGCTCGAAGGTGGCAAGGTCGCCCAGACCGTGCTGTTGTCCGCGGCCATGTTCGCGCTCGGCTGCGGGGTCCGGGTCAGCACGCTAAAGAAGGTCGGAGGACGGCCCGTGGTCCTCGGCACCCTCTCGACAATATGGATCTTCGCGATCGCCGCGACCGGTGTGCTGCTGATCGGCTGAGCGGCAGCCGCGCCATCGGCGTCGGCAAATCGTCGCAACAAGTTCGGAGTAGGGGTTGAAATGCATCGTTCCCCAAACCAGTCTTTCGCGTTGATCGGCGATGATGATGCGGATGTTCGCGGCGAGCTGACCGTGGCTGTGCGCCGGGCCGGTCTAGCATCGGTACAGGTTGAGGACGGACGACAGGCCATCGAAATGTTGGCCAACCTGTACCCGAGCGTTGTCGTACTTGACGTGCAGATGCCCGGTCTCAGTGGGATCGAAGTCTGTTGGTGGATCCGGCGGCAGCGCCACCTCGCGGATGTGCCGGTGATTCTTGTCAGCACTGTCACCTCGCAGTTCGAGATCGATGCGGGGCTGCTGGCGGGCGCCAACGATTACGTGACGAAGCCGTTCACGAGCGCCCACGCCACGGCAGTTGTTGCGCGCCAGCTCGTCGGGCGCCCGCTTCTGCCGCCGCCGGGGCGCGTGATCATCGCCGACTCAGACTGAGGGGCGAGGTCCTTGGTGGACGCAATAAAGCGCCTGCCTCGCGGCTACCGAAGGGGCGGCTTCGCCCAGTCAGATATTCCCTTCGGGGGCTGTGATGGGTTCGAGAGTCCCCCTGCCAATCGCGACGGAGTCCCATACGTGTCGCACGAGCCGCTGACGTGCGGAAAGATCGATGACGGTGGGCGCCTCTCCGCGCATTCGCCACAGCCAACCGCAGACGGCCGGCTCCATGCGATGCAGGCCGGGACTCCCGGACTGCGCGTGCCCGCCGACCGCGGCAAAATCGTGGCGAAGTTCCGCTCTGGAAGCCTTCCGGTCCCCCGGGGCCCTGGCGCGAGAGAAGGCCCTAACCAAGGTCTCCGCTGGTTAGGGCCTCTCTTATTGCACTGGGTGGCAGGTGAAGGATTCGAACCTTCGAAGCTTGCGCGATGGATTTACAGGCCGCCGTATGCCGACCGCTGACGTGCTACTTCTCTGCTCGCCGGCGAACTTCGCCGCGAATTCGCCACAAACCCTCGACGTCCCCCGGCGCCCGCCGGACACGGCAAGCGGTCACCCGGCCAGCCGCCGTTGAAGCCTCGGGCGAGAACTTGGGGGCACAAGTGGAGCACACGCGTTTCCCGCAGGGACCTGGCAAGAGCCTTCCGCGCCAGGACGGCACGGAGGGCTCACTACCTGCTGACGTCAGGTCGTCTGTTGGCTAGGGCCCACCCGTTCGATGACGACGTAGGCGAGGAGACCGACGACCAGGCCCACGACTGCGTCAGAGTAGGTCGGTACGACCTCGTGGACGAAGAGCGCAGCGGCTGCGCCGATGCCCCATGCGAGGAAGGCCGTGGGGCGGAACCTGCGCTCGGTACGTTCCGGAAGCCGCTTCGCCAGCAGGATCTGGTCCGCGATGAGCACGGCGCCCAATGGGGGAACGATGACGCCGAGGAACGCGAGCCAGTTGACGAAGTAGCTCCAGGCACCGAGGAGCGCGACCACGACACCGATCACGCCGAGGACCAGGGTCAACAGGCGCATCTTCGACCGCAGCAGGTGCGACCAGCCCAGCGCTCCGTTGTAGAGGCAGTGCGTGCAGACCGAGCCGAGGTTCACGACCACGAAGATCACCACGAGGGCGTTCAGGACCGGGTTGCCCGGACCCGTCAGGATCGGGGTGAAGTCGCCGCCGGAAATCTCCGGGCTGGCGATCGCCCCGGCCGCCACGAGAAGGCCGCCACTCAACTGTGCGATGAGGCTCGCGACCGGAAAGGCGGTCGCGGTCGCCAGGACCGCCTCCTTGCCGTTGCGAGACCAGCGCGTGAAGTCGGCCGTCATGGTGCCGGAGTCGGCGAATGTCGCCATGATTGCGGTCACCGCGACCCCGAACGTCATGGCCTCGGCACCAACGCCTTGGTAGTTGACGATCTGGCCGAAGTCGTGCGAGCGCGAAGCCACCGTGATGGCCACTACCACCGCGATGATGAACAGCGGGGCTGCGACGGCGCCGAGCCACGACAGCGCCTTGATGCCGAAGTAGGTCACGGCGATGAAGAGGATGCCGGCGATCAACGCGACGATCTTCTCGTTCCACCCGAAGGCGTGGTCGAGGGCTGCACCGGTCGCCCCGGTGTTGAAGGCGAACCATCCGATGACCACCGTGGCGAGGAACCCGGAGGCGATCGCGTACCCGGCGGTGCCGAAGGTCTCCGTGGCCTGCAGCGCGAAGCTCTTGCCGGTCTGGCCGGCGCGGTAGCTGAGCAGGCTTACGTAGACCAACATGATGAGGTTGGCCACGACGATTGCGGCCAGGCCCTGCCAGAAGCCGAGCATCGCGACGACGAGGCCGCCGGGGACGGCATTGGTCAGGATCATCGGGAAGCCGAACCACACGGCGGAGACCGTGAGCAGCGACTTGCGGTGGGAGGCTGGGACGGGCGAGTGCTCGAACTCCGACTCGAGTCCGGGGCTGGATGCGGCGTCAGTCTCGGTGACGGAGTCAGCCGTTCGGTTTGATGTCATTGTCGGTGCTCTCTCGTTCAGACCGATGCCGCGAGGGCGCGGATTGCCTTCTGGAAGGCTTCGATCGGCGGGTGGGTGATGCCGGCGCCGATCATGCCGATGCCGGCATCCCTGTGCGCGATGGCGGTGTTGATGATCGGCAGGATGCCGGTGTCCATGACCTTGCGGACGTCGATGCCCGTGGGCAGGCCCTGGAAGGCGAGTGACGGGATCGTCACGTTCGGGTTCTCCGTGGTGGTGATCTCGCCCATTTCACGGGTGTACGCCACGGCCTCTTCGACGGTGCCGCCGACAAGCGCCACGATCGCGGGAGCCGCGGCCATGGCGAAGCCGCCGAAGCCGAAGGTCTCCGTGATGGCGCTGTCGCCGATGTCGAGGCCGGAGTCCTCCGGCTTGTAGCCGGCGAACATGGGGCCCACGACCTTTTGGGCGGGACCGGTGAACCACTGGCCCGGAAGACCGGCGACGCGGATGCCGAACTCCACGCCGTTGCGCGCCATCGCGGTGACGATCGTTGAGCCCTGGACCCCGTTCGCGGCGTCCAGGGCCGCTTTGGCTGTAGCCATCCACGTTGGGCCGGAGAAGTAGTCGGAGCTCGCGATGAAGTCGAAGACCTCCTTCTTCTGGTCGGTGGTGAAGCTCGACTGCAGCAGTCCCGGGGCGAGTGCCTGAAACAGGAGTACGGTGCCTGCGATGTTGCGGTTGTGCGCCTCATCACCCATGTGGATTGCCTGGGCAAGCATGAGGCGCAGGTCGATCGGCCCCGTGAGCTCGACCGCCTCCTTGAGCATGGGCCCGAGGACGTCGCGCATCCACACGAGGCGGTCGATGACGCTCTGGTCGTTGGCGCCCATCCGCAGGATCTTGGCGAGCTGTTCGGAGAGATTGGTGTAGGCGTAGTTGCCGTGCGTCTCGTTGTGCACGATGTGGACGTACATCGACGCCGACGTCACACCGGCCATAGAGCCAACCGAGTGGTGCTCGTGGCACGGGGAGAAGATGATCGTGCCGGATGCGGCGACCTCGGCAGCCTCGTCGAGGTCCTTGGCGAGGCCCTCGAACACGATGGCGCCGGTGACGGCGCCCTTCATAGGCCCGGACATGGCTTGCCACTCGATGGGGGGACCAGCGTGCAGGATGGTCCTGGGGGTCATGCCTGGGACGACGTCGAGGGCGCGGCCGTAACCCACGAGCACGGGCTTGGCGCTCATGATGCGCTGGACCGCCTCGGCGTTGGCCGCGGCGATGTGCTCGGGAAGGTCGCCTTGCTCGAGGGCGTCCAGCGCCGCGATCGCCGCAGGGTCGCCGCCACCGGGCGGGGCCCAATCGAGCGATGTGACAGACGTTCCCTGAACGGCGATGTCGTCCTCGAACATGGCCAGGCCGACGTTGACGACGTCGAGCGGGTTGGCGAAGAGCTCTGCCGTGCGGGTGGTCATGCGTGGGTTTCCTTTCGGGCGGAGGCTTGCTGGGCGATGGCGCTCACGTACGCCCCGGTCTCGGTGCTGCTGCGGGTCACCGTGACGTCGGCGTCTTCCAGGGCAGCGACTTGGGCCGCGTACGACTGGCTGTCCTGGTCGGTCCCGAGGACGTAGCCGACGATCTCGAGGTGTCGATCGGTGGCAGCTGCCTTGCGCTTCGCCTCCGCGATCGCTGGAAGGGTGACCCCCACGGGGTCTTCGTGCGCCCCGAAGCCCAGGACGAAGTCCATGACGATGACTGCCACGCTCGGGTCGTCGGCTTCCTGCAGGAGGCGCTGGAGTCGCAACGAGGGGTCGATCATCGGGTGTGGGCGCCCGTTGGTGAACTCGTCGTCGCCGAAGTCGAGGAACGTGTGACCACGGCTCGCGTCGCCCGCGTTGACGATGAAGCCGGGGGTCTTCTGGATGTTGCTCCAGACCTCTTCGCCCGCGTCGAGGAGCGCGTACATCGCCTCGTCGCACAGCGTGCCGCCGCTGAACAGGCCGCGCACGTGACGTTGTTCTGGCAGCATCCGGGCGGCGACGGCGCGGACTCGCTCGGTGTCGAGCTGCGGGACGGAGGCGGACGCGTCGGTGACGAGACGCACGGCCTGCAGCGCGGCGTCGTGGCTGCTCGCGGCGAAGTGGCCACCGGCGGCCCTTACCGCCTCCTGGGAACCACCGATGAAGTAGACGACGACCGGTTTGCCCGCGGCGGCGACCTCGGCGAGCACCTTCTTCTCCACCTCCGGCGCCGGCGGCTTGGAGACCAGCACGATGGCTGCGGTGTCCTGGTCGGCGGCCAGGGCGCGGATGCCGTCGATCATCATGACGCCGCCGACCTCGGCGCTGAGGTCGCGTCCGCCGGTACCGATCAACTGCGATACCCCGCCGCCGAGGGCGTGGATGCGCACGCTTACCTCCTGCGACCCGGTGCCGGATGCCGCGACGATGCCGATCGACCCGCGGCGGACGGCGTTGGCGAAGCACAGTGCGGTCCCGTTGATGATTGCGGTGCCGCAGTCCGGCCCCATCATGAGCAAGCCCTTTGCGTGGGCGAGGGCCTTGAGTGCGATTTCGGCGTCCACGGGGACGTTGTCGCTGAAGAGCATGACGTGCAGGTCCTTCTCGAGGGCCTTGCGGGCCTCGCGGGCGGCGTAGCTGCCGTTCACCGCGATGACCGCGAGGTTGGCCTTCGGATCTGCCTCGACTGCAGCCGCGATGGTGCGGTGGACGATGTCCGCCCCGGGGCCGGTCGGCGCCCTGCGGACGAGCAGCTCCTCGATCGCGGCGATCTTCTCTTCGACGTCCACGTCGTCGCCAGTCACGGCGACGATCATGAGGTCACCGCTCGCAGCGTTCCGCAGCTCAGGCGTGAGCAGATCGAGGTTCTCCAGCACCCCCTTGTTCATCGCGGTTGCCATGGCGACGAACGCTTGGTCCACCCCGTCGATCCCGTTCGCCTTGGTCGAGATCGACATCAGGGAGACCGAGTCGAGATAGGTGTTCTTCTTGATTACTGCGGTGACAGGCACGCGGATCCTCTCCGTTGTATTTCCAGTTCAATTCCTGCCAGGACACCGCATGCGATGTCGGTCCCCGAGGTGTGGCCGATCCCGATGACGCGCCTGGCGTGTTCGCGCAGGAGCAGTGGTGCGGGGTCTTGGTGCGAGACGAGGGTGTCGACCAGGTCGAGTAGCCGCTGACGACCTATACCGTCCAAAGCGGCCCACAGCGTGGCGCAGCTGAGCGCCGTGGTGCGGTCCGGGTGGCGCTGCAGCACGCGGCGCAGGGCCGGCAGGACGCTTGTGGCAAGGCTTTCCGGCCGTGCGACCACGATGGCCAGTCCGGTCAGCGCGTCATCGCCCGCGGGGGTGAGACCCGGGCCGAGGCCCAGCAGCGACGACGCTGCCGCCTCAAGGTCCTCGGCGTTGCCGGCGAGTTCAGCGGTCACCATGTCGGCCAGGCCCCCGGCGATGCGCTCGGCGACTAGGGCGGCGAATGGGTCCGGCGCCGGCCCTGCGAGAGCACCGCCGGGGACGCCCGCGATGCGGATAACGCCGGCCAGCTGGTGCGCCCGGTCGGTGAGCTGAGCCGGGTCGGCCGTGATGGGTGCGACCGCTGCGTTCCAGGTCTGCGCCAGGGTCAGGCCGACTCGTGGCCCACCGCCGTGGACGGTGACGGCGTCAATGTCGGCAGACACAACGCCGCCCGTCTCAATATTCCAGGCGGTCCAGTCGTCGACGTCCGCCCGCAGCGACCACGGGGCGTCGTCGTGCCCACGCCCGCAGATGGAGATCAGCTGTCCAGCCGGCGTCATCACATTCACGACGCGTCGGAATACGGAGTGAACCCTCGCCTCGACGGCACCCTCAGCGAGGAATCGCATGAGCGCGACGTCGACAGACAGCGCGCGCGTCGACGGACGCACCATCGCTGTGACCATTGCCTCTCCCGATCGCTACCCGCAGTCTCGACCCGCCAGAACACGGGATGCGCAGGAGACAAAATGGTATACCATTTTGTCGAGCGTGGCGAGGCCGTCACCACAAACTGGAGGAGAACGAGCATGCGAGTTGTTGTCGCCCTGGGCGGGAATGCCCTCGCCCGACGCGGAGAGCCCATGACCGCGGACCGGCTGCGAGCGAACGTGCGCTCCACGTGCCAGGCGCTGGCGGTACTGGCAAGCGAGCACGAGCTCGTCATCACGCACGGCAATGGACCGCAGGTCGGGCTGCTCGCTCTCCAGAACCTGGCCTACCAAGACGTGGCCGCCTACCCGCTCGACATCCTCGGCGCGGAGACGCAGGGGATGATCGGCTACGTCGTGCAGCAGGAACTCTCGAACGCTCTCCAGGGGGAGCGCGAGGTCGCCGCCATCATCACCACCACCGTCGTCGACGAGCACGACCCGGCCTTCGAGCGCCCGACCAAGCTCATCGGCCCGCAATACTCCGCCCAGGACGCCGCTGAGGCCGCCGCCGAGTACCGCTGGACCATCGCGCGCGACGGCAACGCTTTTCGCCGCGTCGTGCCCTCCCCGAACCCGCTGCGAATCATGCAGGCGCCGCTCGTGGCCGAGCTGCTCTCGGCCGGTCACCTCGTGGTGTGCGTTGGCGGCGGTGGCGTGCCAATCAAGATCGATTCCAAGGGCCGTCGGCAGACGGGTATGCAGGCGGTTGTCGACAAGGACCTCGCCAGCGCCGCTCTCGCCGCCGAGCTCAAGGCCGACACCCTCATCATGCTGACCGACGGCGACTACGTCAGCGAGAACTGGGGCACCCCGGAGCAGCGTGACATCCTCACCGCTTCGGCGGACGCCATCTCGGAGCTGGCGTTCGAGGAGGGCTCCATGCAACCCAAGGTGAATGCAGCGATCCGCGTGGCCCGTGCTGGCGGCCGCGCCCTCATCGGACCGCTCGACCGTCTTGACGACTTGCTCGCCCGCACCGTCGGTACGGAGATCCGGCCCGTGGTCGATGGAGGCATTGTGTTCGCCTGAGCCGGGAGTGATCTCCTAGGCGGCGCGCCATCGCCCGATCGGTTAGCGCGACAAGGAGGCGCGCAGGGCAGGGTCGTCGTCGCGCCAGGTGGGGTCGTCCAGGAATCGGATGTTGCCCATGTGGGCGAGGATCAGCGTGCTCACCCGGCCGACGTCTCGGACCGCGATGGCGTCGTACAGGGCCTGGTGCTCGGCGACCACTTGGTCGACATCCTCGTGCTGGACGAGCAGCCAGCGAATGCGGCTACGCAATGTGCCATCGAGCTCGAGGAGCAGCTCATTACCGGCCAGGGTCGTCACGACCTCGTGGAAGTCCGCTGCGGCACGGCGCGCACGCTGGCTGTCGCCGGACCGGGCGGCAGCCTGCTCTTCGTCCAGGGCCTCGCGCAGGCGGTGCAACCCCTCCCGCGAGTGCCGGTTCGCCGCCAGCCGGAACGTCAGCACCTCGAGCGCCGAGCGCACCTCGTTGAGGTCAGCAACGTCGGCCGGCGTGAACTCGCGCACGGTGGCCCAGGTACGCGGCCGGGGTGTCACCAGGCCCTCTGCGATGAGCGTCTTCAAGGCCTCGCGTACAGGCACTCGGCTCACACCTAGCTCGGCAGCGAGCTCGCGCTCGATGAGCTTGCTGCCCGGCGCCCGTGTTCCGTCGAGGATGTCGTCCCGGATCCGGCGGGTTGCGCGCACGAACTCGGACTCGGTTTCGTCCGGCTCAAGCTTTCTTGACTGCTGATTCGGCTGCGCCACGATGGCCATTCTTCCATGTCCGGCGATCCCGCAATTCTGTATACCAAATGAGGCCCGCTTGACCGGCGCAGTCCCGCTCGGCGACGCGACCACCAAGGAGTGGCGACGTGCTCAACCCGTGACTTGCGGGTGCATGCAGTGCGGGGGTGCCGCGGCCCAAGGGCAAATGGGGGCACAAGCCGGTAGCTAAACGTGCTGTCGGAGTTTACGCACGAGTTGTGGTACCGGGGCTGCCGAAGGTCCCCTGGCTCTCGCAGGCGTCTCTGCCTGAAGATCGGAAGGTGGGCCGGAGAAACCGTCTTGGCCACGACCCCGGGACCACAGTTGATCGAGCCCGCTTGGGAGGCAGGGCAGCGGCACCTCCGCCGAGGTCTCCGCCTCCACGACACCTGCATCTCGGGACTTGTCAACGGCATCCGGGAGATTTGCCAGCACGATGGCGCGTCATCGAGGAAGTTCGCCGCGAATTCACCGCGAAGTTCGACGCCCGCTGGGTCCGGCGACATTCTGGGCAGGCTTCCTTCACACATTCTCGTGGCGTTTGACCAGGGCTCCGCGAGCTCGACTAGCGCCCGCCGTAAAGGGTGGTGCGCTCGCGGGCTGGGCGCCCGATGCCGGCGGCGATCTCGGTGAGCTCCGCTACCGTCTTGGCCGACCCGTGCTCGGAACCTGCCATGCGCGAGATGGTCTCCTCCATCAGTGTGCCGCCGACGTCGTTGGCTCCAGCGCACAGCATGGCACGGGTGCCGTCGACTCCGAGCTTGACCCACGAAGTTTGGATGTTGCGGATCCTGCCGTGGAGCATGATTCGGGCCAGCGCGTGGACGGCGAGGTTGTCGCGCATGGTCGGGCCGGGGCGGGCCACGCCGGCGAGGTAGATCGGCGAGCTGGTGTGGACGAAGGGCAGTGGCACGAACTCGGTGAAGCCGCCGGTCTCGTCCTGGATCTGGCTGAGGACCCGCAGGTGCTGGACCCAATGGCGGGGGTGGTCGACGTGGCCGTACATCATTGTCGATGTCGTGGGGATGCCGAGGTGGTGTGCCGTGGTCACGACTTCGATCCAGGTGCGCGTGGGGAGCTTGCCTTTGGTGAGCACCCACCTGACCTCGTCGTCGAGGATCTCGGCGGCGGTGCCTGGCAGGGAGCCGAGCCCGGCCTCGCGTGCCTGGGTCAGGAAGTCGGCGATGGACAGCCCGGTGCGCGCGGTGCCGTTGATGACCTCCATGGGGGAGAACGCGTGCACGTGCATGTCGGGCACTCGCTGTTTCACGGCGTTGGCGAGGTCGAAGTATGCAGTGGCGGGCAGCTCCGGGTCGATCCCGCCCTGCATGCATACCTCGGTCGCGCCCAGTTGCCATGCCTCTTCGGCGCGGTCAGCGACCTCGTCGAGCGACAGGGAGTAGGCGTCAGCGTCCGTGCGGCGCTGGGCGAACGCGCAGAAGCGGCAGCCGACGTAGCAGACATTGGTGAAGTTGATGTTCCGGTTCACGACGTAGGTGACGTCGTCGCCCACGGTCTCCTTGCGCAGGTGGTCGGCGAGTTGGCAGACCTGCTCCAGCAGCGCTCCATCCGCTGTCATCAGTGTCAGCGCGTGCTCCGCGGAGAGACTGCCTGGGCTGCGCTCGGCTGCAGCCAGGGCCTCGTGACCGACGATCCTGGACATCCCCGGGGTTCCCACAGGAGCTCTTCGGAGTGTGCCCGACCCATCCACGACAGGGTCGTCAAGCCGCACAGCTTTGGCGTCAGCGCGCACCGAATCCCAGTCCCCGTAGACCCGGTCGAAGTCTGCCCGGCGATCGTTGGTGCGACCCTCACTGTCGATGGCGGTGTGCAGGTCGGTACGGCCGATGCTGGCGAACCCGCCGTCCGGTTCCTGCCAGGGCAGCCCGACGGCGCGGACGCCGGGCATGGCCAGGCCGTGTTCGTCTGCGAGGGCGGCGACGTGAGCGGCGATCCGTGGGTCTAGCCAGCCTCCATCGCCACGTAGCCCGGATGCGACGTACTCGGGGTGGATGGTGAGCCTGGGTCGCAGCGTGAAGTCGCACGCTGCGGTCACTGTCGTCAGCTGCTCGAGAGAGGGCCACGGCCGCTCGGGGTTCACGTGGTCGGGGGTGAGCGGCGATACTCCGCCCCAGTCGTCTATGCCGGCCTCGAGCAGGGCACGGCACTCGGCGAGGTCGACGAGGTTGGGCGGGGCCTGCACGCGCATCTTGGGGCCGAGCACCAGCCGGGTCACAGCAATGGCAGCGCGGTAGGTGTCGAGGTCGAGGTCGTCGACGTGCCGCATTGCGGTGTCGGGCTTGGCCCGGAAGTTCTGGACGATCACCTCCTGCACCGCCCCGTACCGCCGCGCGGTCGCGCGGATCGCGAAGATAGTCTCTGCTCGCTCGGTCAGCGTCTCCCCGATGCCGACCAGCAGGCCGGTGGTGAATGGGATCGACAACCGTCCGGCGTCGTCGAGCACCCGCAGCCGCACGGCCGGGTCTTTGTCCGGAGAGCCGTGGTGTGCTTCTCCGCGTGTCTCGAACAGACGGCGCGAGGTGGTCTCGAGCATCATCCCCATGGACGGAGCCACGGCCTTGAGTCGGTTTAGCTCCTCCCAGCTCATGACTCCCGGGTTGAGGTGTGGCAGGAGACCTGTCTCCTCCAGGACCCGTACCGCCATGGCGCGGACGTACGCGAGGGTGGTGTCGTAGCCGCGCTCGTGCAGCCACTCCGCCGCCTCGGGCCAGCGATCCTCCGGCCGGTCACCCAGGGTGAACAGCGCCTCAAGGCAACCTAGGGCGGCTCCGTCGCGTGCGATAGTCAGGATCTCGTCGGGAGACAGGAAAGGCTCCTGCCCCTTGGCTCGCAGCGCGCCCGGCGTCGTCACGAAAGTGCAGTAGTGGCAGCGGTCGCGGCACAACCGGGTGATTGGAATGAAGACCTTCGGCGAGTACGTCACCACCCCGGGCCGCCCCGCGGCAACCAAGCCAGCATCGCGAACCCGGGCAGCCGCCTTGGCTAACCGGTCAAGATCCTCGCCGGCAGCGCCTAGCAGGGCCGCCGCCTCCGCAACGTCGAGCGCAGCACCGCGTTCGGCGCGAGCCAGCGCCCGCCGAACCTGTTGTGGGGTCGGCTGTTCGTTCACGATGTCAGGCTAGGGGCGTGCCGGGCGACCTACTCCTACATGTGATTTGCATCGCACCACCCGAGGCGGGAAGTGGCGCGGTGCGAGACTGGCGGTGGTCCAAACCCGTCGTTGAGGAGCCTGTAGTGCTGAGAGTCGGGTACAAGGCGTCGGCGGAGCAGTTCACTCCCCAGGAGCTCGCGGCGTACGCCGTCCGGGCCGAGGAGCTGGGCTTTGACTCAGTGACGATTTCCGACCATTTCCAGCCTTGGCGACTCAAGGGCGGCCACGCCCCCAGTGCACTCGCGTGGATGCCGTGGGTATTGGCTCGCACCGAGCGGGTGCTCGTGGGCACATCGGTGTTGACGCCGACCTTTCGTTACAACCCGGCCGTCCTGGCGCAGACCTTCGCGACGATGGCGTGCTTGGCTCCCGGGCGAGTGATGCTGGGCGTCGGAACCGGGGAGGCGCTCAACGAGGTAGCCGTCGGCTCGGTTGGCCAGGGCGAGTGGCCGGAGTTCAAGGAGCGCTTCGGACGTTTGCGTGAGTCCGTCCAGCTCATGCGAGAGCTGTGGACGCAGGACCGCGTGAACTTTGACGGCGAGTACTACCGTACGGACGACGCGGCCGTCTACGACCGGCCCGACCAGCCTGTGCCTGTTTATGTCGCGGCGGGTGGTCCAATGGTGGCGCGGTATGCGGGGCGTGTGGCCGACGGCTTCATCTGCACTTCTGGCAAAGGTCGAGAGCTGTACGCCGACAAGCTGGTTCCGGCGGTAGACGAGGGTCTCGAGAAGGCAGGGCGGGCGTCAGGCTCGATTGATCGGATGATCGAGATGAAGGTGTCCTGGGATCCTGACCCGGAGCAGGCGCTGGAAAACACCCGGTTTTGGGCACCGCTATCCCTGAGCGCGGACCAGAAGCACTCAATACACAGCCCCGCCGAAATGGAGAAGGCAGCCGACGAGCTGCCTATCGAGCAGATCGCGAAGCGTTGGATTGTGGCCTCCAAGCCCGAGGATGTCGTTGCAGCCGTGAGGATCTACACCGATCTTGGGTTCGCTCACCTCGTCATCCACGGTCCCGGACACGACCAGGAGCGGTTCCTCGCCACCTTCGCGGAGCAGGTGCTCCCCGGGCTACGCGGGCTGACCCCAGCCGCGCGCTGACCGATCAACCTGCGCCCCTTCGGGCGCCCTGGCCATATGGTTCTCGATCCCATTGGCGAGGCGGGCAGGGCTGAAGAGCTGCAGACCGCCTTGCCCGAGGAATGGGCGCGGACGATCCAACTGGGTCCGTGTGGCCAGCCGAGGCGGCTGAAGTAGTCCTGGCTGTTCCGACGTCGGGGGCGACGCGAGTCGGCCTTCGGGTGTGCCCCGGAGAAGTGCCGGGGGACGTCGGCGAGCGCCAAAGCGTCGGGGTCTAGGTCCGCGGCAAGCGTCTCGGCGTCGTCGCATTTCGATTGTGCTGACTCTTGGTGCGGCGCCAAGACAGCAGAGACAGGCGGGGGTGACCTGCGGTCGTGTGGCCAACGGCCACGCTTATGCTCGGAACGCGTAGAAGGCCAGGGTTGGCGCTGCGGACACGTCGATTGGCAGGACGCGGCCGGCGCACTCGCGTTGCGCCATGGTGTCAGCCGGTCACGGCGCATCCAAAGGTCCGGCGGGCGATTCTCACTGCTGGACCTCATTGGCGCCTTCGTAGACCTCTCCCACTTGGCGTCCCGGTAGATCCCATCGACCCCTTCGACCCCTTCGACGCCGTCGTGCCGGGGTCGAGGGTGAAGCCGAGTCCTCCGAAGGCCTGGACACCGTCGCGTGCCGTGCTCACCGCAAGTTCGATGCCGATGAGCTTGGCCAAGGCGTCTTCGAGCTCGGGCGCGCTGCGCGCCAGGAGGAACTGCCAGAGTGCCTCGCGCCGAGCAAGCAGCCGGACGCCGAGCGACCAGCGGCAGCCCGCGGCCGTCGGCCAGTGCGTGGGTCTTGGTTGTCAGGCTGCCGAGAGAGCGCCCGATGGCGTGATCGTCCGGTTCGTACCGCCGCCAGGCTCGATCCTTGTCATTCGACCAAGCCCCCCGTGTGAGAGGTCGGCTTCACCGAAGACCTCGCAGCTGTCGCTCTGTGCTGGTGAACCCGCGCGATCGTGGAGTTGACCGAGACCCGCCAGTCGATCTGGCCGGCGGCGTCAGCCTCGGAGTGCAACGCGGCAAGGACCTTGTCCCAGGTGCCGTCGGTGGAGAAGCGGTGGTACCGCTTCCAGGCGGTCTGCCACGGCCCGAACCCCTTGGGCAGGTCGCGCCAAGCAACACCCGAACCGAACCGGTAGATCGCTCCCTCCACCAGCGCCCGGTGGTCGCGCTTCGGCCTGCCCAAACGGCCCTTTCAGGCGGCAAGACCGGCTCGATCCGCCACCACATCTCGTCCGTCAGCACCGCAGAACGGGTCATATCCGAAGCATCAGCCCTGGGGCGCGCTCAACATCGGAGACACGCCCTAGATGAGCGCCGCCCGGTCCCAGACCTGACCCGCCAGGCTAGGCGGAAACCCATCGGTGTTTGCGGACCGGTCATCCCAAGCGGCGGACCTCGCCACGGTCGGGCAGCCGGCCCCGTGGCTCGCCAGGCCGGTGATTGGATACCGTTTGCGCTCGTAGCCAGGTTTGCCTTATGTCGCACGCGTCGATCCGATTCAAGGGATGGCTCGGAACAACGACAGTCGGCCGTTAAGAACAAAAGGCGAAATCTTCGATTGCCACTCGCCCTCTGCGGACGCTGCTGCCCACTCGGGGCTTTGCGGAACGTCCGGAGAAAGCACACGGTAGATAGTCAGATACTTTTGCACACCCTCATTCGCGATGTGCAACACATAGCGTTGCACATCGAGAACGCCCGGCACCTTCGAGATAGCCGGCGCGTGTTCCGCATCGTAAATTCTGTTGAACTCGTCGTCAAGATTCTCCGGGATATCCAGTTGTACGAGCCATAGATAGTGTGAGGCGTTGACCTTCAACGGGGGACCTTTCCGCAGTGCGTCCACGTGTAGCAACATGGTCGGACGATCTGCTTGCCGGGTACTGAAGCTTGGTTTAATTGCGCGGGCCTGTTTAAGCCTTGCTTAGACCACTGGGCGGCCCCTGAGGCTCGCACCGCCATGGGATCGGCCTCAGGCGACCGCCTCCTGTGGTGGGTCATACAAGGTCGCCCGCAGGGCGTACATTCTGTGCCTCCAGCGATCGTCAAATAGTCCCACCTCGGGATTGATCGGCCAGGGTCCACGTGCACGGAGCGGTCCTTCAGGGTGGCCCATCGGCTTTGGGCGCGCAACCAAGCGATGCCACGACCCCTTGGGACGCGGCCACCTTGTTGCGGCGAGCATGGGACCAGTTGAAACAGGGCTCGAGCATGACTCGGCACTGTACGCGGGCGCAATGATGACGCGCTGGCGTTCGTCCCGTTTCCGGCAGCAGGGGCACTCGACAACCAGGGGTATCGCTGGCGCTGGCGCTGGGCTGGCCGGCCGGCCGGCCGGCCATAAGTGGCGCCCCGCGAATTTCTTGATTGACATACAGGCGTCACCCACGCGCTGCCGCACCCTCCCGCGCCTTCAACGCTGGTAAGACTTGGCTCGATACCGTATCGATGAGTTCGTGCGGTATCTCGTAGCTGCCCAGATGACGCAGATACGCCTCGGTGATTCCCGCCTGCTCCAACCGGCGAAGCTGTTCGACGACCGTGGACGCCGGCCCGAACAAGCAAAATCGCTCAGCAAAGCGGAGCGCAGCGTCGTTCGGGATGAGATCATCTAAAACGGCGATCGCGGCGTCCAAATCCTCGGCGTGGGAGAAGTCGGGATATGGAGCGGGTGGGATTCTCGCAGCATCGATGTCGATGCCTGCCTTCAGCAGCGCAGCGCCACCACCAGTCTGTATTACCGTGGCGACCAGCGGCTTTAGCATGCGTGCGTCACGCTCTGGATCGTCGGTGACGTGGCAGAAGAGCGCGACAGCCCGCTCAAAGGTCGCCAAGCTGCGCCCCGAGCGCTGCGCCCCTTCCTGGAGGCCGAAAAGGTTCCGCTCGACGAGCTCGGGAGCAGCACCACCCAGGAGTAGCGCACCGTCGGCAATCTCACCGGCAAGTTCCACGTTTTTCGGACCGCTCGCGGCCAAGAAGATGGGCACTCCACCTGCAGCATCACGCAGGTGCAACGACTGGCCGTTGAAGTCCCAGGCGTCCCCGTTCAGCAGCGTTCGAATCATGGCCACGCCCTGTCGGGTTTCTGCCAGCCTCGTCGGTCGGTCCCCGATGAGCTTGACCGCACTATCCCCCGTGCCGATTGTCAGGCGAAACCTGCCTTCCGCGAGCTCCCCAACGGTGTTTGCCGACGAGGCCAGCAGCGAAGGGTGCCTGGTACGGAGGTTGGTAACCCCCGTCCCCAACCGGATTGTTGTAGTGGCGGCTGCTGCGAATGCAAGCGCCGCGAATGTGTCCCTCCAGAGCAGTTGCGAATCGGGAACCCACACAGTGTCGAAACCGCGGCGCTCTGTATCCGCAACTGCCTCAGCAAACTCTGTCAACGACCGACAAGCTGGAACGCGCACACCAACTCGGATCATGCTCACCCTCTCTAAATCTTCCCGCCCGAGGTTCGATGAGCGGGAAGAGGCCGAATGGCGGCAACCTCCTCGGCGACGCTGATCCGCCGATGAAGGTTGCCGGACCAACTAACGGACGCCCGGATCGGTCACCTCGTCGTACGACGGAGCGTTCTTGAGCAGTCCGAGCGAGTTCATGACGTCCCAAAGGCGCTCGACTCCAGAGCGGTCAACATGGTAACCGAATGTCGAGATATTCAAGGGGTTCATCAATGCCCGCGCTGTCTGCTCGTCAGTCGCGAGGAAGTTCTGGACGTAAGGGATGAGCGAATCGAGATTCTCGGGCTTGGCCATGTAGTCATAGGTGTCCTTCATCGCGGCCTGGAATGCGGTAAACGATGCCTTCTTCTGCGAGATCACCGGTGCCAAAGCCCACCACATATTGAACGGCCACTGCAGCGAAGCGGGCTGCCCATTCCGCGTGTCCAGAACGATTCGCGCCTTCTTCTGGACGTCGACAAGTTGGGTAATGAATGGCTCGGGCATCAAGATTGCGTCAATCTGTCCGCTGGCGACTCCAGCGGCCATCGCAGGCGCCGTTCCGAGCGCGACCCAAGTCACGTCCTTGTCAGGGTCGACGCCGCCAGCCTTGAGCATGATTCGCACAATGTTCTCAAGGGCGCTCCCGCGGGCAGGAACCCCAATCTTCTTGCCCTTGAAGTCACGCATCAGCTGGGGGTATCCCTGGCTCAGAGATGGCGTTGGCATGCCGTCACGGACCAGCAAACTGTTGATCTGCTTGTTCGTGTTACCGCTGACAATGACGAAGTCCGGACCGTTGGCCGCTGCACGCGCAAGGGTGACGTTGTCCAGGGCGTTCAACATCACGTCTGCCGATTTCGATAGCACAGCAGATGTGGCCGCGGGACCACCCTGCACATTTAGGAGCTGGACCTCCAACCCATGCTTCTTGAAGAAGCCCAACTTCTCCGCCAGAACGACGGGCAGGGTTTGGAACGCGCCCGGGTACATTGCGATCTTCAGTTCAGACTTCGAACCTGATCCTTTAGCGATATCGCCCCCATTGCCGCAGGCAGCGAGCCCAGCGACGCTGAGTGTCGCCGCCAAGATTACCGCAGTTAGTCGACGCATTTGGTCACCTTTCATAGCTTCTTAGAAGAATCTTCCTGGGTCCGAGAAGGGAATGCCATTACGGCGTAGGCCATTACGTGCGCTGCCATCGGAGAATTCGTTTTTCGACGGCCGCGACTACGGCCGAGCCGGCAACTGCGAGCAACGACAACACGATCAAGACGCCGAAAACGCCTTGAACTTGGAAGAGCCCCGCGTAGTACTGGAGCAACTGTCCGACGCCCCTTTGCGACGCAAGCATCTCGGCGAGAACAACTCCCAACAGTGCGTAGACCACGGCGAGCCGTAGGCCCGCGAAGACAGCCGGAATCGTGGCCGGAACGATGAGCTTGCTGAAGGTCTGGACTCGGTTCGCCCCCATCACCACCCCTATCGTGCGCAAGTCAGGGTCGATTGACTTGACGCCGGCATAGGTATTCAGCACCAAGATGAAGTAGACGGTGCTGATCCCCATCATCACCTTCGATGTCTGCCCCAAGCCGAACCACAGTAGGAACAAAGGCGCCAAGGCCACCCGCGGCATGGCATTGGCGACCGTCAGGAACGGGTCAAGTACTGCATTGAGTCGCGGTGACACCGACAGGATCAGTCCTGTGACCACGCCGGTCGCGGATCCTATTGCGAAGGCCAGCAATGTCGCTGTGACGGTCGCGATGACGTGGGGCCACAGCTCGCCGGTCCTCATCGCTTCGCCAAGGAAACTTGCGACTTCGGAAGGCGAACTCACCATGAAGGGATCGATGTATCCGCGGTCGCTAGCGACCTGCCAAGTGCCGCAGAACAAGGCCAACACAATGATTCTCAGACACTGGATCTGAAGGTTGCCCCCGAGCTTCTTGTGCATACGTGTCGGCGGAGGCGGCGGCGGAATCTCCCCGTTCCGATTGACGCCCAAGGTGCCCGCCTCGGGGACGGGCACCAACGGCGCATTGTTTGCTGACAGCTCAGCCCTCATGTCACGCCCGCCTCACTTCGTCGCGGAGCTCCGCCCACATTGATTCGAACAGACCGCGGTACTCTTCGCTAAAGCGAAGGTTTTCTATGTCCCGGGGCCTGCGGAACGGAATCTCAATGTCGGCCTTGATGTGGCCCGGGCGGCCCGAGAAGACAACCACGCGATCTGCCATCAAGATTGCCTCACCCAGATCGTGCGTGACGAACATGACGGTCGAGCCGCTCTGTTCCCAGACGTGGACGAAATCCTCTTGTTGAATAAGCTTTGTCTGCGCGTCAAGAGCGGCAAAAGGCTCATCCATCAGGATGTACTTTGGCTCGATAGCAAAGGTTCGGGCGATAGCGACTCGCTGGCGCATTCCTTGTGACAGTTGCCCTGGGTAGCTGCTCGCAAAATCTGATAGCCCGGTGCTCTCTAGCAAACGATCGGCCGTAGCACTTCTGGCCGACCGTCGGACGCCTCGCAACTCGAGACCGAACTCGACGTTCTCCTTGGCGGTGCGCCATGGAAGTAGGGCCGGCCGCGCCAACATGTAGGCGACCGCGCGGTCCGGCCCGTCCACGGGCACCTTTCCGCGACGAACCGATCCCTGTGTGGGCTCGACCAGGCCAGCAACCATGTTGAGCAATGTGGTCTTGCCGCAGCCCGATGGACCAACCATCGCTACGAATTGCCCAGCAGGCACGTCTAGGGAGACGTCTTCAAGGACTCTCGTGTACTGCGCGGTGCCCACCCGCGCGAAGTAGTGGGTGACACCTGCGATATGGATATCCGCGCTAAGGTCCGACACTTTCGACCGCCCCTTCCGACGCGTCGTCAGCTGTCTCTCTTCTGTCCGAGCCGTTGGTCAGCCCCCAGGTCGTCAACAGCTCGTCACTGGTACTGAGCTCGGCGTATGCGTGCTGGGCAATGAGCAAGCCAGCCTCGTGTTGAGCAACGCTTCCTGACGTGCAGGCATCCGCCGGTATCACGACATAGAAGCCGCGGAAGTACGCACCCTTGGCCGTGGCCGCGACACAGTTGTCGGTGGCAAGTCCGGTGACCAGAGTCGTGCGAATCTGGTGGTCTTCAAGGATGTTCTGTAGCTCCGTCCCGTAGAAGCCGTCATACGTGTGCTTCGCCACCTGTAGCTCACCAGGGCGAATCGCTAGTTCATCAATGATTTCGGCACCCCACGTCCCTGAAACGCAGTAGGGCTCTGCCCCGATACGAACCAGGCGTTCGCGCATGGGCTCGTTGAGGTATTCGTCGTCAAAGTGGGAAACAATATGAATAACGAGCATTCCCAAGTGCTCGGCCGCTTGGCGCAGTGTCGCAATGCGCGCACTCACGGCGGCCGTAGACGGCGTGAAGCTGGTGGCGCGGTCAATGAACCCGCCGGGACTGCAGAAATCATTTTGCATGTCCACGATCAGGAGCGCGGTCCGGGAGGGACTGACCTTTTCAACAAGCTGCACTACGTCACGTCCTTTGCTTGGGTCGAGGGGGCTGGAGACTTCGGCAGCCTCAGGCTCCGACGCTCAGGGGCAATGCGCCATGGTTGCCCACTGGGCCGCCAGAGTCAGCGCCCCAGCGGTTATCGGGGCGATAGGCCAGAGGTGTTCGACGGCGCGCGACCGCTTCAGACTGGCTCGAGGGTCGAGCCGACGGAAGGCCGACCCTGTCGGGTGACGTCCCCTTGCGCCTATGTCAAGCGGCGAAGGCGTGGTCTGGGATGACTCTTGGGCATCGCTCATGAGTGCCTTGAGGACGACGTCGGACAGGCGCGCTTGCGGACTCGGATGGATTCGGCCTTGGTGTCGCCGGCAGCTCGTCGTCGTTCGAGGAAGGTCTTGGCGTCGGGGTAGTAGTGGCCTGGGTGATGGCGATGCGGCGTATGGCGGCGTTGAGCCGCCTGTTGCCGGTCCTGGCGAGGCGATGCGGCTCGTTGTTTCTCGACCAGACCGGCAACGTTGCGGTGCCGTTGTGTCGGGCGTACGCATGCCGGGACAGGAACCGGCGGACGTCAGCAGTCTCGCCGAGAGTCTTGGCGGCGGTGAGGGTGGCGCACCCACAGACCGACAGCAGTGAAGGCGCGAGCCCGGCCACGAGCTGCTCGAGTTCGGCATCGAGCTCGAGGATCTCCACCGAGAGCAGGCGGCAGCGCTCGACCAGCCACGAGCGCGCCTGGCGACGATTCCGGTTTCGTTTGGCCAGATGGTCCAGGATCTCGCTCAGACGCTTGGGACGCCACAGCCCACGCGCGGGCGCCCACGCTGGGGCCAGTTCGTGCAGATGCCAACGCAACCGGTTGATGGCCCGGGTTCGCTCTGTTCCCAACGCATCCCGGTGGTCCGCCAGGCGTCGCACCTCCCGCGCAGGCCATCCAGCTGAGCGGCCGGCAGGTCGCGTTCGCGCAGCGCCGCCCGCGCGACCGCTACGGCGTCGATCGGGTCGGACTTAACGTAGGTACGGACGCTGCCTCGGATGTGCGCCATCATCTTGGGCGGCACCCCGCACGATCCGCTCACCCGCGCCGAGCAGGTCCCGTTCCAAACGCCGGGACATGTGTCGGCAGTCCTCGATGGCCCAGGTCCGCTCGGGCCCGAAGTTCTCGGCCAGCCGCAACAGACCCAGATGATCCTCGCTCGTGGTGCCTGTGGTCCGCTCGCCTCCCTTCCTATCGGGTGATTGACCGGCCGGCGGGCACACCTCGGTTGGGGACGCAGCCACGCTCCTATCAAGCCACGCAGGTCGGTCCGTACGACCCCGCCAGCCACACAAGGGGACCAAGCCATGAAGGCACAAAGCGGTAGAGCGAGCCGGTGGAGCTACCACCGATCCTGACACTGACTCGAGTGGTGTAGTTCCGGCCGAAGTTGTTCGTGTCCTTGCCTGGGACGTGAGCGGCCATCGCGCAACGGTCAGTGAAACCTAGCGATAGAACTCACGAAGGGAGCCGAAGCACGACGGCCTTGGACCATGCTGTCTCGGGTTGCGGCTTTGCCAAGTAGACATCGAGATCCAGCAGGCCGTCCCTGTCCTCTCGTCGGATGTGGGCCTGGTCGCCGTTCTAGGCGAGCTCGTCCAGGAACGCCATGGACTCCGGGCGACGGCCGCCGTAGGGAGCTGCCACGGTGCACCGCGCGCATTTGCTTCCCGGATCATGGGGAGGAGAGGCGTGATGCCGATGCCGCCCGCAACGAATATGTCGCGTGGCGATTCCACGAAGCGAAGATGGTTCCTCGGGACACGCACCACCACCTCGTCGCCGGCGACAAGCGCGTGGTGCAGGTAACTGGACGTGCCTCGGCTCCCCGGGTCACTGAGAACGCCAAGACGCCAGGTTCGCCGGTTGCGGGTGTCACCGCACAGCGAGTACTGCCTTGTGCGCGCGGAGCATCGAGCCTGTGTCATAGCTCAACATCAAGCGAACGGACAGGTGATGTGCTGAAGGCAACCTGGGGGTCGCGCAGAAGCCCAAGGCCGGCTGCATTCCTAGGCGCCCGCATCAGCTAGGCGTAGCTTGAGCGGGATCGAACCCCATCCCCGTAAAGCATTGTTGTGATGCTGACCTAACGGTGCGGTCACTTCGAGGGACTCCACTCGCTCGGTGAGCACCCGCAGCAACACCTCAGCCTGCAGACGTGCAGCGTGCTGGCCGACGCACTGGTGGATGCCCATCCCGAATGCCAGGTGACCTGACGGGTCTCGGCTCAGGTCGAACTTGTCCGCATTCTTCCACCGGCGCGGGTCTCGGTTTGCGGCTCCGAAAGCGATCAGCAGACGAGAGCCCGCTGGAATGGCGGTTCCAGCGAAATCGAGATCCTTGGTCGCCTTTCGAAAGAGCATCTGGACTGGCGACTCCCAGCGCAGTGCCTCCTCGAAGGCCACCCGTGCCAGACCGGGGTTCGCCCGTAGCGCAGCCCACTGATCGGGGTTCGTCGCCAACCCGAAAAGCAGTCCGGCCATTCCGTACACAGTGGTGTCGACGCCGGCGTTCAATTGGGTGAGGACCAGCCCTGGAGCCTGCTCGGGCAGCAGATCGCCGCGGTCCACCGCTGCCCAGATGTCCGCACCAAAACCCCGCGGCTTGAGTGAATCTCGTTGGCACTTGCTCGCCGCCCAGTCGAAACGTGCCGCGGCTCCGTCCTCGCCCTTTCTCGTCAGTTCGTTGCGCGGCCCGACCGAGTTGAAGATGTGATCGGCGTATGGCAGCAGGTTCTCCCTGCCCTCGTCGTCTATCCCTGCCGCGTTGGGAAAGAAGTTGACCGGGAAGATTCTGGCAATGTCGTCGTAGCCGTCGACCTCAACCTCGCCAGCACTGTTGCGCCTCTCGCTGAGGGCGGCCACCAGCGACTCCGCCAACTCGCGGCAGTCGTCCGTCATGGCCTTCAGCACCCGAGCCGACATTATGCTCTGGAGCACCTCTCGTGGGGCGTCGTGATACGGCGGGTCGAGTTGCAGGATCCCGCCACGGATATGCTCGGCCTCGACCAGTCCGACGCCTGAGCCCGAGATCAAATCCTGCCAGTTGCAGAGGGCCTCCCGGACCTGGTCGTACCGCCCGACCGCGTACACGTCGTACCGCGAAAGGTAGGCAACGGGGCCGGCCTCGCGAAGGCGTTCTTGGAAGACATGCGGGTTGGCGAGTGACTCCGAGTCGAAAGGATCGTCATCGAGGACTGGTACAGCTGGAGCGACGGATGTGGGCACGCATTCTCCTAAAGGTCGAGCACGAGTTGTTCGCCCGCGGATCGCGACACGCACGCGAACATCCGGTCATTCTGCGAACGTTCGAAGTCGGTAAGCAACGAGTCCCGGTGATCGGGGATTCCCTCCAGAACCCGGACCTCACAGGTGCCGCAGACCCCTTCCTGGCATGAAGAGACGAGGGGCACCTTGGCTCGGCCGAGAACATCGAGGATGGATTCGTCCGGCCGCACGGTCAACGTCAGTCTCGAGCGCGCGAGCACGATGGTGAAGGGTTCCGAGCGGATTGGGGGGGCCCGGACGGTGGAGACGAAGCGCTCGAATCGTACGTCTTGGGCGGGCCAGCATCCCGCCGCGGTGCTCACCGCTTCCAAGAGCGGCTCAGGCCCACAGCAGTAGATCTTGGCGCGCTCAACCGGCTCCGAGAGGAATTCGAGATCCAAGAGTCCTTGCTCATCCTGAGGCCAGATCATCACCTTGTCGCCGTATTCGGACAGCTCCTCGACGAAGGCCATCGACTGGCGCGTCCTCCCGCCGTACAGCAGGTGCCAGTCGATGCCGAGCTGCTCTGCAGCTGCGATCATGGTCACGATCGGTGTAATGCCGATGCCCCCGGCGATGAACGAATAGCTCCTCGCGGGAGCTAGGGCGAAGTTGTTCCGCGGGGTCCCGATTTCAACGAGATCACCTTCCTTGAGGGAATCATGGACGAAGTGCGACCCCCCGCGCGACGACGGCTCCCTGAGGACCGCAATCTCGTAGGTCCCGGCGGACCAGCGATCACCGCACAGTGAGTACTGACGCACGAGTGATCCCCCGGCGCCCACGGGAACGGAGACGTCGATGTGGGCACCGGGATTCCAGTCAGGTAGGCGTCCACCCGACTGGTCCGCCAGACGTAGGCGGACCACACCGTCGGCGACGGCCTCTTTCCTCGTGACTTCGACTTTCACCCCTCTAACGGTAGCCACAGGATGGCCCCGGCGAATAGGTATCACTGCGATAGCCGTGACCCTGGAACATCATGACGGCCGATCGTCGGTCAATGTCCAGAGAATTGAAACATGTTCGTTAAGGCGACGCCGCAATTGAGATGCCCAGGTCTCCTAGGTCACCCAATTCCACGGAGCCGATTTGCATCATTGCGATGAACCGCGTATTTGGGCATCAATATTTCTGTTTCAGGGTCGACCGCCGCATAGTATTTCGAGTGGCCCCCGGCCGTGTAACTTCCAGACAACCCGCACACCATCACGATCGTTGAAAGAATCTCTGTGATCACACTGGCCCCGCGGCTGCCGTCGTTTGATCCAGTGCGCGTGGTGATCGCACCGCCCGCCTTCTCTAGGTGCGGCGATTCCGATATTGTCCTCGATTTCTACGGTCAGCGGCGAGCCAGGGGGTTGGTTCTCTGAGCCCGACGATGGTTTCGACTCTGCTCGACCGCCATGTGGCTCAACGGACAAGAGTCGGAGTGCGAGTATCGGGCGCCAGCAACGGAGCGGAGTTGCGACAAACGCCGGCGTCTGGAAGAACCTGTCGTCGCGATGCGTGCCTAACCTGGCCGACCGCCGGGGGCGGGCGGTGTCATAGGGCTTTGATGATGTCCTCGACGCGTTCCTTAGCGTCGCCGAACAGCATCTGGCTGTTCTCCTTGAAGACAGCGGGTTCTGCACTCCCGCATAGCCGGTCGCCATGGATCGCTTGAAGACGACGACATTGCGTGCCTTCCACACCTCGAGCACCGGTATCCGATCACCGCGGTGAGGCGGTCCGAATCGTCGACCAGCGCGTTGTCGAGCCGGTAGTCCCCGTGCAGGACCCCCCTGGGCAGACTGGGTCGGGACGTCCGCGAGCCCGCGGTGAAGCTCGTCAGCGGCGGGCAGGTGCCGGGTGTACGACGCGTCCAGCTGCTTCTTCCGGCGCCACACCTGATGGGTCAGGAACTGATCGGGACGGCCAAAATCGGACGGCCCCACGGCAACGGCGTCGACCTGGTGCAACTGTGCCAGCGTGTCCACCAGAGTCGCTGAGAGCGCGTACGCTCCGGACCGAGTGGGGCGATGTCAGCGACGTGCCAGTACGTCCGGCCTTCCACCCCTCCATCACATAGAAGGGCGCACCCAGCGCGCCTGGGTACCCTCGCAGAACCCCAACTTGCGCGGCCCCGGCACGCCGGTCGCCTGAAGGGCGGCCATGACCCGATACTCCTTGGCCATGTCGTGCGCGCTGGCGCGCACGTGCCCAGGCGGGGGGCGCCAAACGATCGAGGTGCCGTCGCCGTCGTTGACCTCGTAGGTGAGGTTGGACTTGCCGCCGGCAATCAGCGTTGCCGACATCGCGCTTCCTGCGCCGGGCACCGGCCTCGGCAGCCAGAATCCGAGCCGCTGCAGGTCCAGTCCCGGTGGACTCTGCTGTTGAGTACTCGTCACGGCACGAGCACGCTGACGGTCTCGACCACGCAGGCAGGCTTGTCACTGCCCTCGATCTCGACGGTCACCTGCCCGACCACCTGGTAGCCGGCACTTGTAGGGGTCACTGAAACCAGGTCGGCGCCGGCGCGCACACGCGATCCGACCGTCACGGGCGCGGGGAACCTGAGCTTGTTCGCACCGTAATTGACGCCCATCTTGATCTGCTCGACCCTGTAGATCTGCCAGACCAACATCGGGACAAGGCTCAGGGTCAGGTAACCGTGTGCAATGGTGCTACCGAACGGGCCACCAGCGGCCTTCGCGGGATCGACGTGGATCCACTGGTGATCGCCGGTGGCCGCGGCGAAGGTGTCGATCTGCTCTTGGGTTAACGTGTGCCAGTCGGAATGGCCGAGGTGGCTGCCAACCGCCTGCTCAAGCTCCGCGATGCCGTGGAAGGTTTTCACGACCTCGGCCCTCCTGCGACATAAAGCACCTGACCGGACACGAAGCCAGCACCCTCGCTGGAGAAGAACGAGACCGCGTGCGCAATGTCGTCAGGAAGGCCGCTACGTCCCACTGGGATCTCTTTCACGATTGCGGCCTTGAAGTCCTCGAACGGGTAGCCCATCCGCTCTGCCGTAGACATCGTCATCTCGGTCTCGATGAAACCCGGGGCGATCGCGTTCGCGGTGATGCCGAACCGGCCCAGTTCGATTGCAAGGGTCTTGGTGAAGCCCTGCACGCCAGCCTTGGCCGCGGAGTAGTTCGCCTGGCCACGGTTGCCGAGCGCCGACGTGCTTGACAAGTTCACGATTCGACCCCAACCGGCCCTGATCATGTATCCCTGGACGGCACGCGTCATCAGGAACGCCCCACGCAGGTGGACGCTCATCACGGCGTCCCAGTCGCCGACAGTCATCTTGAACAGCAGGTTGTCGCGGATGATCCCGGCGTTGTTGACCAGCACGGTCGGCTCACCCAGCTCCGCGGCAATCCGCTCTACCGCGGTGTTGACGGCCACCTCATCGGAGACGTCGACGCCAACGGCGAGCGCGCGACCGCCTGCAGTGGCGATTTCGTCCACGACGCACTTGCAGGCGGCCTCGTCGAGGTCAAGAACGGCGACGGCGAACCCGTCGGCGGCAATCCGCTTCGCGACGCCGGCGCCGATCCCGCGGGCGGCGCCGGTCACGATGGCGGTGCGTGTGGTCAGGTCGGAAGTGGTGTTCACGTGGTGACTCCTGTGGGTGTGACGGTGATCGATGGGATGAGCTCGGCGAGTGCGGCTCGGGTGGAGGTGGCGTCCAGGTGCTGCCAGGCGCTGAGCCCTACCGCTCGGGCTCCGTTCAGATTGGCTTCGGCGTCATCGACGAAAACCGCCTGCCCGGCGGCCACGTGCAACCGTTGCAGGGTGAGCATGTAGATGGCAGCGATCGGCTTGCGCAGGCCCACCTCGCCGGAGATGACGACCGGATCAAACAGCGCGTTGATGCGGGGACGGGGGTAGGTGTTTCCCCAGCTATTGGACAGTAGGGCGACCTTGACACCGGCCGAACGCAGGTCTGCCACCAGTGCGAACATGTCCGGATTCGGAGTCATCCCTGAGAACAGTCTGGACAGCAGCCGACCGGCTCGACAGGCTTACCGTTTAGGGTGCTGAGTTCCCGCGCGAGCAGCCCCTCGAACTCGGCCACCGGGAACTCGCCGGTCTCCAGCCGGTGGATCGGCGGCCCATACTCGCGGCGTCGCGCGAAAGCCAGCCCTTCAGCGTCCAAAGAATGATCGTGGATCGATGCCGTCGGCCTCGATCCAGGCCCCGATCGAGTGGCGCACCGGTAGGGTCAACACCCCGCCGTAGTCGAACACGACCGCCTCGACTGAGCTCACGGCCGGCCTGACCAGTTTCCTGCTGGTCTGGGTCCGAGGAGTCGGCACCTCGGGCAAATTCCATTGTCCGCGAGGTCGAGGTTAGCCAACTACAGCATCACCAGCGGGTTGACCGGAGACCCGGTCCCACCAGGGACCCTGAGCGGTGCGACCATCAAGAAGAAGTCCGATCGGTTATCCGACCGACACTTTTCGGCGAGCGGTTCGAGCAGCGCATTGTCCAACAACGCCACCCCGAAAGCCCACAGGGCCGCGTGGACCGACCACGACAACTCGTATTCGTTCGGCGTTGCGTCCATCATGTCCCACACGATGAGGGAACAGTCGACGTCACGGATGAACTCGAGACACGAGGTGTGTAGGCCCGGTCGTGGTTCCTTGCCGGTGGGGATACCTCCGGCGCCGGACGGGTCGGTTCCCCATAGACGGTTCTCCCGGTTCCAAGCATCCCTGCCGCTGTAGACGACGATCGCGTCCCCGGGCGCAATCTCAAGTCCTTCGCTGTCGGCTACCTGAGCCAACTCAGCACCCGTGACCGGCTCTTCAATGGTCACGTAGTCCGTGCCACGGAACCTGGGAACATCGAGGAGCACGCCACGAACGAGGAACCCATCGTTGCCCCATTCGTCGATGTCCGCCCAGCGCGAGCCACCGGTGCCCACCTCGACGGAAGGGTCGCGCCCGTTCCACATCCTCGGTCCTGACTTGCCATCCTTTCCGTCCTCCCAGATGTTGCTGCCTCCCCAGGTGTGGCAGAGCGCATCGATGTGGGTGGTGGTCAAGCCGTGGTAGTTCACGCCGTAGTAGTCGACCATCCCGCAGGCTTCACCGTTTCGCTCGGCTACCTGCACGTAGTGCTGCGCCGGGAAGAAGTTGTCCGGCCCAGGGGCTTTGGGGAATGGACGGCTCAACGAGAGCACCTCGCCGGTCCGCACAGTCGAGAGGGCCCGCAAGCGAGACTGCGGATCAATTAGATTCGCCACGCCCCGCTGGTCATCAGCACCCCAGCGACCCCAGTTGTTGCGCTGGGTCAACAAGCCCACGAGCTCCTCGCGCGTCGGGTCCTTGGGTTTCATGATTGTGCCCTTTCCGTGATGCTTCTGGAGAGTGTGCCGAGTCGGTGGTCCTTGCCGCTGAGCATGCCCCTCTTGGGCCCAAGCAGCCAATTTCTGGGGGACTATAGGAGTGATAGACGTTCCATCCTGCGACCCCGTTCTCCGAGGCAATACTCTCCTCTACACATGCACCGCAGGACCCGCATCGCAGCGATGCTGGCTATGTCTCGCGGGCCCTACCCAGCTAAGGCGGAACATGATGAGGTCCTTGCTGGCCGTGGCCGTCGGCGACGAAGCCCACGACCAAGCTAAGTCAGTCCGCACAGGTGGGGTCTGGGACGTGTTCAGATCCGTGTCCCTCACGGGGGTGCCGGACAACGATCACTGGATCGGACTCGCTGATGCCCGCGCTAGCGGGGTTGCAGAGATCGGCGACCACAAGGTCTCGATGGTGACCGATCATCTGCCGAGGCAGCATGCGATAGCCATGGTTGTCGGCAGCGACTCCCAAGAGCAGATCGCCGACGATGTCGAGCGAAATCTGGTCGCCATCTGGTACGAAATTCCACATGACGCTCAGATCCAATTCGAGAACTGGTTCACGCTCGAGCACGCCCCGCTGATTCTGCAGGAGCCGGCTCTGCTCCGCACTCGTCGGCTCAGGATTGCCAGCCTTGGCGGTTTCGAACGGGCGTGGAGTCACTTGGTGATTCACGAACTGGCGAGCCTCTCCGCTCTGTCGTCGAGGGCGTTCGAGATTGCCAAGGAGGCCCCGGGCCGCAAGCAACTGCAAGACGTGGAGTGGTTCAACGATCGAATGACCCACTTCTATGCGCGCGATCTAGGGCAGAGCGACATCTAGCAACGATCTTCCCCCCCCCACCAATCACGATTCCTCAGAGGGGCGACATCAATTGGGAAACCGGCGGATACGGCCGTTCAACACCGGCGAGGTCTATCACGACCCCACCCGCAGCAATGACTTTTGCCAGGCGGTCGTAGCAGGCAACACCGTGTATTTGCGGGGCCAAGGAAGCCAAGACCTCGACACGTTCGAGTTCTTGAACGTCGGCGATCCCGGAGCCCAGGCCGAACAGGCGATGTCGAATATCGAGACGCTGCTCACTGAAGCAGGTGGGAGCCTCGACGACCTCTGCAAGCTGACCGTTTATGTCCAGGACCTGAGTCACCGGACCGCGATATACGAAGTTCTCGGTCGCAGGTTGGCTGGCGTCTTCGTCGTGTCGACGGGTGTGCTGGTGCCGGGGTTCTCCCTCCCTGAGTGCTTGGTCGAGATTGACGCCGTCGCCGTGCTGCAGTAGCAGTCTCGAGAGTCCGGCGAGGACCTACACCGATGGGTCGCGTAGGTCCTCGCCCGGAAACGAGTCAGGTACGTCGCTGGACGCGGCATACCAGCTCCGCTGTCATCAACAGGTGACCTGAAGGGTTCTCGAACAGCTCGTCCTAGACAGGCGGAGCGACGATAATCGCGCTCGTCGGGCAGGTTGCCACAGCTTCCCGCACAGCGACGAAGTGCTTCTCACTCGAAGTATCCATCAGCACAAACGCGATGCCCTCGTCGTCCTAGTCGAAAACGCTGGGGGCCAGCATCACGCACTGCCCCGCGCCGCAACACTCGGCGCTTTCGATGGTGACGTTCATCTCTCCCCTTCAGCACGTCAACTCCGACGCGCTTGTCAAGCCTCGTAGCAGTCCTGGCAGTGCCTGAGTGGGCCGCTCGTGCGCCCATCCTGCGAGCCCTGGCCGCAGAACTTAGCCATGTGGCCAAGTTCTCCCTCCTGCGGAGTCGCGCGTCAAGGGGTTCACCATGCTCGGCGCAGGTGCTGGCCAGTTCAGCTCGCGGCCGGTGGATCCGTCACAAGCACCAGCCGGCCGACTGAATCGCCGTCGGCGAGTCGCTGCAATGCGGAGCTGACCTCCCCGAGCGGAACTCGCTCACTCACAAAGGGGGCGATATCGCCGGCCTCTGCCAAGCGCGTGAGCTCGGCGTGGCACCTCGCGACCGCATCCGGGTCTTGTTTGTTGTAGAGGCCCCAGTGCACGCCGATGATCGAGTAGTTCTTGACCAGTGCGTGATTCAGAGATACCTCCTGAATCACGCCTCCCGCGAAGCCGATTACGAGGATCCGCCCCTCGAAGGCGATGCACTTGGTGGAACGTTGGTAGACCTCGCCACCGACCGGGTCGTAGATGACGTCGGCACCGCGTCCGTCTGTCTCGACCTTCACCACTTCGACGAAATCCTGGTCACGCCGATCGACGACGACGTCCGCACCAAGGGTGCGCGCGTATGAGGCCTTTTCCGGGCCGCCGACCACACCGATGACCCTGGCGCCAGCGGCCTTGCCAAGCTGAATCGCGGCGCTGCCGACTCCGCCGGCCGCGGCATGCACGAGCAGCGTCTCCCCGGGTTGGATCCGGGCGAGTCGGTGCAAGCCGAACCATCCGGTCTGGTAGCCGATGAACAGCGAAGCGGCCTGCGCATGGTCGAGAGAAGGAGGTGCAGAATACGTGGTCTGTTCATCCATCAAGGCATATTCGGCAAATCCGCCGTGCGGTAGTGCACAGACTCCGATGACACGCTCCCCTAGGCCTACCCGTGTAACCTTTTCGCCCACGGCAATGATTAGTCCACAGAGTTCTGATCCCGGCGTGAACGGCAGTTGCGGCCGGACCTGATATAGCCCACGACACAGGAGCACGTCGGGGAAGTTGGCCGCACTCGCCAGCACCCGCACCAGGACTTGGTGAGGACCGGGGGTCGGGCGATCAATGTCATGCAGTTCGAGGACGTCGGCCGGCTCACCAAGGGCGCTTGCCTGCCATGCCTTCATCGTAGCCAAGGCAGCCGACTCAGTCCGTCGACAGATCGAGCAGGGGCTGGCCGGGACCAACCGTATCCCCTTCGACGACATGCACAGCAGTCACGACTCCTGCGCATTCGACGGTGACCGGGATCTCCATCTTCATCGACTCGAGAATCATCACAGTGGCGTCCTCCTCCACGGCATCGCCTGGGGCAACGAGGACCTTCCACACGTTGGCGCTCATATCGGCCTGCATTGTTTCCGGCACGGTTACTCCTTCTCTTGGGTATCGCGGCAACTACCGAGTGGCAAGCTTGGAAACGACATTGGTGTCATACCGGCCGCTCACGAACTCGGGCAGATCCAGAAGCTTCTGGAGGAATGGCAAGTTGGTGATCAGCCCTGTCACCTCGAAGGCCTTCGCTGCCTCACGGGCCCGGGCAAGCGCCTGATCGCGGGTGTCGCCGAAGACACACAACTTGGCCACCAAGGAATCGAAGTGCATTGTCACGTCGTCACCGGAGCGATACCCCGAGTCGACCCGGATGCCGGGACCTTGGGGCTCGACCCAAGTCATGATGTGCCCCGGGGTCGGCAAGAATCGCTTCGGGTCTTCAGCACACACCCTCAGCTCGACGGCATGGCCTGACAGCCGTGGCGCGAAGTTGGCGGAGGTGCTGCCCGTCGCGGCTATGCTGAACTGCTGCTCGACCAGATCGATCCCATACGTCATTTCGGTCACAGGATGCTCCACCTGGATCCGGGTGTTCATCTCAAGGAAGACGTACTCGCCCGTGCGGGTGTCGACCAAGAACTCCACGGTTCCGGCGTTGCGGTAGCCGACCGACTCCGCCGCGCGGATGGCCGCCTCGCGCAACCCGTTCCGGATAGCTGGATCCAGATGCGGGGCAGGGCTCTCTTCAAGCAGCTTCTGATGACGCCGCTGGACGGAGCAGTCACGTTCCCCCAAGGCCAGTACCGTGCCGTCAGCCAGGCCCAAGACCTGAACCTCGACGTGACGAGCACTGGACACGAAACGCTCCAGGAACACCCGTCCCGAGCCGAAGCTGCGCATCGCCATGGACCGGGTGCTGTCCAAGGCCTTGCTCAGCTCGCCTGCGTTGTCTACCACCGTCATGCCGATGCCGCCCCCGCCCTCGGCAGCCTTCACCATGACCGGGTAGCCGATCCGCTCGGCTTCCGCTGCAGCCTCCTCGGCCGAGCCGAGCGCTTCCTCCCCTCCCACGCCGACGGGAACCCCAGCAGCCGCGACAGCAGCTCGTGCCGCGATCTTGTCCCCCATGAGCGCGATCACTTCGGGCTGCGGCCCGATCCACGTGAGGCCCGATTCCTCGACCTGGCGCGCGAATCCGGCATTCTCGGACAAGAAGCCGTAGCCGGGGTGTATGGCGGTCGCGCCGGTCTCCAGCGCCACGTCGACTATCCGGTCTCGGTCCAGGTATGCACGGACCGGAACCTCTGCCTCGATCGCGACTGCACGGTCCGCCTCGGCGACAAACGGCAGATCTGCATCGATGGGGTGGTGGACCGCGACGGTTTCCACTCCTAGCCGGCGGGCCGTGGCAATCACACGCCTGGCGATCTCCCCACGATTGGCCACCAACACACGCTTCGGAAAGGCAGGCATTCGTTTCTCCTCGCCGGTTGTTTCAGTAACTCGTAGGCCAGTTGCTGAGCAAGTGCTCACCAACCCCAGCTGTTCGGTTCAGGTGGTGATCCGCAAGAGCCCGGATGAGATATGCGCGGGTGTCCACCGGGTCGATCACGTCCTGCACGCCGTACACCCGGGCAACGTCGTAGGCAGTGGCATCACGCGTCATCTCCGTCAGCTTCTCCTCGAATAGTTCGGGATCCTCCGCAGGCTCTATTCCGTGCACCACGCTGACCGCCGACCGTGGATCCATGAAGCTCACCTCTGCCGACCACCACGCGGCCGCGGCATCGGCGATGAATCCACCGCCCATGTTGACGAAAGCCTGCCCGTAGTCCTTGCGCAGGATCACCGTCAATTTCGGCACCGTCACCAGCGAGAGCGCATTCATCCAATTGATGACCTTGCCGGCCACCTTGTTCCGCTCGGCTTCCAGACCGATCAAGAAGCCTGGCTGATCCACCAGGAAGATTATCGGGATGTTGTAGGAGTCACACAGAACCAAGAAGCTCGTGGCCTTGTCGCACGCTGCCGCGTCGATCGCGCCGCCCTTGAACTTCGGATTGTTCGCTATCACGCCGACACTGCGCCCTCCGACCCGAGCCAAGCAGGTGACCAGACTCTTACCGAAGGCATCCTTGATCAGAAACATGGATCCGACGTCCGCAATGACCTCGATGACCTTTCGTACGTCATAAACTTGGGAGCGCGATTTCGGCACGATCGTGCGTAGGTCTTCAGCACGGGCCCCGGAGCCCTCAGGCACCGACGCCTCAGGCGGCGCCACCCCGTTGTGGGCCGGCAGGTACCCGAGGAACTGCCGGACCAGCGCAACGGCCTCTTCGTCGGTGTCCGCGACAGCATCCGCGAAGCCCGTGACCTGGCTGTGCACGCGCCAGCCGCCGAGCTCCTCTCGATCGACCTCTTGCCCTGTCGCGCGGCTCACCAACCCAGGGCTGGAGACCGCCATGACCGCACCCTTGCGGAACACCGCGAAGTCACTAGAAACGGTGTGCCAAGCCGCCGATCCGAAGGCATAACCGAAGACGGCCGATGCCCAGGGGCTATCGCGCCGCCGCAGGAAACGGGTTCGGTCGTTCGAGTTCCCCATTCCGGTGCCGCCCATGATGTCGGGCATCCGTACACCCGTTGACTCCGCCAGGTAAACCAGAGGCACCCCGCGGCTTGACGACAACTCCTTCAGATGATGCATCTTCTTGTTGCTGGTAGCGCTGCTCGATGCG
Source organism: Pedococcus sp. P2_D9 (assembly GCF_056404275.1). Taxonomy (NCBI): domain Bacteria; kingdom Bacillati; phylum Actinomycetota; class Actinomycetes; order Micrococcales; family Intrasporangiaceae; genus Pedococcus; species Pedococcus sp. P2_D9. The sequence continues at coordinate 30,092 of NZ_JBFUEI010000016.1, read as the reverse complement.
CCCTTGACAGTGAAGTCGTAGGCAATGACTGCGGCGCGTCTCCCGTCGATGTCTCCGGTGCCGGTCACCTTTCCGTCAGCCGGCGTGACGTCCTTGTCCGCGTCGAGGGGCGAAGTCGCGAAGAGACCCCACTCGGCAAAGGTTCCCTCGTCGAAGAGCAGAGCAACGCGTTCGCGGGCATTGAGCTGCCCGGTCGATGCCCTCCGAGCGAGTTTGGTTGGCCCACCCATGGCCAGAGCAGCAGCGCGACGAACAGCGTGATCTGCCTGCCTGTCCTCCTGCAGTTCCGGGGTCTGTGGCGTCGCCGAATTCTGCTCAACCGCTGCACCGCGCGGGATCGCCACTTCATTGGACGCGGTCATCGAGCACTCTCCGTTCGGTTGTCGCTCGCGGAACCTTCTTCGGCACCACGACCGGCGCGCCATAGCTGGTGACGCACCAGCGCACTTGCAGCGACCGCGGCGGAGTCGACAGACGGATAGGCAGCGAGCCCGATGGCCCGGGCCTGCTTTGCATAGGCGCGGGCCTGCTCCTCGATCTCAGGGCTACCGTCCCCCTTCACAACGAGGAGGTGATTGCATCGGTGGCGGGCACCATCGCGGGCCCGACCGATAGCCTCGATGATGCGACCGGTCACATCGCCGTGGCTAGCGCGGTAGTTGCGTTGGATGATGCCGACGTTCAGGTGCGAAATCACCACCGCCGCGGTGCTAACCTCGAGCACTGTGCCCAGAATGTGTTCTGCGGTCGCGCCGTCATTGACCACCAGGCTGGGCGCGGGAACATCGATTGGATTGAGCAGACCATTGCCAGGCGGAAGCCCGAGCGCCTCGAGTCGCCCGACCGTCTCCGAGGAGAGCCGCGGGGTAAACAAACCGCGGCGTTCCAGCGCGTCGGCCGCGAGCACGCTCGCACCGCCGCCGTTGCCGAATAGCACCACGTCTGACCCCGATGTCGCGACGTCGGGGTCAGCAGCGTCGAAGGCCAGGAGTACATCGATGAGCTCCTGCACGGAGTCCACCAAGATGGCTCCACCTTGGTGGGCGATCGCCGGCCACAGCCGGTGGTTGGCCGAGAGTGCCCCCGTGTGGCTCATCGCCGCTCGTGACCCGTCGCGTGACCGACCACCGGCTAGCAGGATGATCGGGGTGGTGCCGTCGGCAGCGCGTAGCACGTCGAGCACTGCTGCCGCTTCGCTCAGGGACTCCAGGTAGAGACCGACGACCTTGACGTCGGGGTTGGCCAGATGGTCCGCGAGAAGCTCAGCAGCGGTGACGTCCGCGCCGTTGCCGATGCTAACCAGGTTGTGGAAGTTCACACCTCTTGACGCACCGGCCCGCAGGATGTCGACGCTCAGGCCGCCACTCTGCGAGACGATCGCGACATTGCCAACCTCGAACGGCGCGTTGGGGATGAAGCTGAGCCGGGCCTTGGGCGAGTGGGTGCCCAAACAGTTCGGACCGATGACGCGCGTTCCAAGCCTGGCCATCCGAGCGACCAACTCGCTCTCGAGCTCAACTCCGTCCTCGGTCTCGGAGAATCCACTGGCCACGACTTGGGCGAAGCGCACCCTGCCCTCGCCGAGGGCAAGGGCATCAGCGACGCGAGCGCTCGGAAGCACGACGTAGGCGTAGTCGATCTCGCCGTCCACCTGTGCTAGCGAGGCGACCGCAGGCAACCCTTCGATGCTGGTCGCTTCCGGATGGACCGGGACGATCCGACCGGCGAAGCCGCCGTCGACCAGGTTGCGGATGAAGATGTTCGCACCGTTTGTACCCGAGCTCTTGGCACCAAGAACTGCAATCGTTCGCGGCTCGAACAGCGAGGTGAAATCGGCCTGTCGCACCCGTGGGGGGCGGGGACCTGGCACGACGTCACCCGAGACGAAGCGAGCATCAACTGCCACAGCCGCGTCCGTGCTCACGATCACCGGATTGAGGTCGATTTCGGTGATGCTTTCAGGCAGGGATGCCAGGAGACCGTCGGGCCCGGCGATCCGCAGGACAAGTTGGATGAAAGCGTCGACATCGACGGACTGCTGTCCCCGTTGACCAGCGAGGAGGGAATACCCGCGGAGCCTGATGAGCATGTCGCGGATATCGACCCGCCCTAGGGGAGCGACGCCGAAGGAGACGTCTGCGAAGGTCTCCACGAAGATTCCGCCGAGACCGATCATCACGACCCAACCGACGCCCGACGTCCGCACCGCTCCGAGGACCAGTTCCTGGCCACTGGTGACCTGTTCCTCGACCAAATAGCCGGTGAGGTCGTGGCCAGCGCTCAGGAGGCTTGCCCGCATCTCTTCTCCGGCCTGCACCAGGTCGGAGTGGCTCAGGCCCACCCTGACCCCGCCGGCTTCGGACTTGTGCACCAGCGTCGGGGACACCGCCTTGAGGACCAACGGCCCGACCAGATCAGTCGGTACCAGAGTGAGGTCATCAACGGTGTGGCCTCTGGGCACCCGAATTCCGTTGCAGCGCAGGATTTCCTTGGCGTCTCCCTCGGCGAGAACCATGGCGCTCACGGCGGCAGACGGCAGTGCCACAGCCTGCGCGGACTCGTGAAACGCGGGAGCTGACTTGGAGGTCACGGCTCTCATCGATTTCCCATCGGTGCGGTCTCATGGACCCGGTTTGGGCCACTTCTTGTGCTGAGTCTGCGAGAAGGTTTGCGCGCAGGGAAGGTTCCTACCCTTGGAGGTGCGATGGCGAGCCTCTATCGGTCCACTGGATCTGGGCGACGGCGGCTGTGATCGGTTTGCCGGCATGCGGTCGAGTCGGTTGCCACGAGCGTCAATACCTGGCTCACCAGGTGTCGATGTAACGCGACACCCGATTCGACGGACTCCACCTGCCCAAAGTCGCGGTGATCCAGCTCCTTGTCTCTGCTGGATCGATGACGCTGTCGAGTTCGAACATCATCGCCGCGTTCAACGCCTTGCCCTTTTCATAGGCTGCGGTCACGAATTCGTCGAAGCGTCGCTCCCGCTCCGCGGGTTCGACGATGCGTTCGAGTTCGCGTGCGAAGCCCAGACGAACCCCGCCTTCAAGGCCCATGGCACCGACCTCGCCCGTCGGCCAGGCGACGGTCGCTTGCGGGTGGCGAAAACTCCCTGCTGCCATGGCCTGGGCTCCCAAGCCGTAGGCCTTGCGGAGGATGATCGCCGTCAGAGGCACCTGCAAGTGTGCACCGATCACGAAGAGGCGGCTGACATGCCGCACCGTTGCGGCGCGCTCTGCATCGGGCCCGACCATGAAGCCTGGCGTGTCGCACAACGAGATGATCGGAAGGCCATGTGCGTCACACAATTGAAGGAACCGGGCGAACTTGTCGGCTGCGCTGGAGTCGATGGCACCCCCGAGGCGCCTCGGGTCGTTGGCGATCAACCCGTAGGCGCGGCCCTCGACACGGATGAGGGCCGTCACACCACTGCGCCCGAAGCCAGGACGGAGCTCGAGCACCGAATCCTCGTCGGCCAACACCTCGATGACGGACCGCACTTCGTACGCCCGCTTCCGGTTCTCGGGGAGCGCGTGCCGTAGCAGCAACTGATCGGCGGCCCGCCATTCAGTGTTGGCACCTCCAAAGTAGCTCAGGTACCGGCGAGCTGCGTCCACTGCGGCTGCGTCGTCGGGCACGACCAGATCGACGACACCGTTCGGCTCCTGGACCGACATGGGCCCGACCTCTTCTGGCGAGACGGAACCGAGCCCACCGGCTTCTATCATGGCTGGACCGCCCATACCGACCGTTGCGTCCTCTGTCGCGATGATGACGTCACAGCTCCCCAGAAGGGCAGCGTTCCCGGCAAAGCAGCGGCCGGTGAGGACGCCGACAGTCGGGACCAAGCCGCTCAGGTGGCCCATCGCCTGGAATGTCTGGGTATCCAACCACGACGAGCGAACGTCTTCGAGATCGACCTCGCCGGGGCGACCCCCACCACCCTCGGCGAAGAGCACGAACGGGAGACGTCGCCTGCGTGCCAGCTCGAGGAGACGGTCGAGCTTGAGATGGCCGAAGTGCCCCTGTGTCCCAGCCATCACGGTGTAGTCGTATCCGGCTACGACCACCTCCGTCGACCTCTGCTGATCCCGGACCCTTCCCGTACCGCCAACCAGCCCGTCCGCGGGCGTGGCCTCGATCAGCTCCGCGAGCGGGCGGCGGCCTCGTTGAGCGGCCACGGCCAGCCCGCCATACTCGTGGAACGAGCCCTCGGCAAGGAGGTCGTCCAGGTTCTCCCGAGTCGTGCGATGTCCGGTGTCGTGGCGCTTGGCCACCGCGGCGGGGCGGGACCCGTCCAATGTCTGGGTGTGCCGGCTGATGACCTCCGCAAGATCCGTGCGGATTGCGCTCAGCTCTGGTCGCTCTTCTGCCTCGGCAGCGGCTTCGTGCTCTTCGGAGGGAAGAAGGACGACCAGCGGTGTCCCCTCGTAGACCAGGTCGCCCACCTGAGTCTGCAGCACGTGCACGACGCCCGGCCGTGGGGCGAGGACGACATGCTGCATCTTCATCGCTTCCACCACGACCAGCGGGGCTCCTGTCTTCACCGCGTCTCCCACAGCGACTGCGATCTCCACCACGGTCCCGCCGACGCTGGCCACAGCCGTCGTGTCCGGATGTGCGCTCACCTGCTGCCGAGCCGGGGGCAACGCCGCGATGATCTCCTCCATGAAGGAGGTGGTGAAGTCGCCCGAGCGGAACACGGGGTGCTCAAGCACATGGCAGAGCAGATCGGCATTGCTCACTATGCCCGGCGATTCCCACTCGTCGAGGACGATGCGGGCTTGCTCAGCGGTCTCTTCGAAGTCACCCGCGGGCCGGTGCACGATGACCTTCGCCAGGAGCGAGTCGAACTGGCCATCGACACTCATGCCGGTCTCGGCATGAGTGTCGACGCGCACACCAGGGCCGGAGGGAATCGTCAACGATTCGAGCGTGCCCAGGCTTGGTCGCACGGCTCCGTCTGGTCCCACGCTCTCGGCGTTGACTCGACACTGGATGGCGAACCCTCGCGGGATCGGGGTCGGGCCGGCCAGACCGATCGATTCCAGGGTCGCGCCGTCGGCCAGCGCGAGCTGCATTCCGACAAGGTCCAGTCCCAGGACCGCCTCGGTCACAGTGTGCTCGACCTGGAGTCGGGGATTGACCTCGATGAATGCGACCTTGAGGTCGCCGTGCGCGAGGGCTGGCGCGTCCACCAGAAACTCGACGGTCGCGAGTCCGCGATATCCCAGGTCACGGATGACGTCGTCGGCGTATGCCGCGAGGACGTGCCTGTGCTCGTCATGCAGCGCCGGTGAGGGAGCGATCTCGATGAGCTTCTGGTGCCGGCGCTGGATGGTGCAGTCGCGCTCACCGAGACAGAGGACTCGCTCGGCATCGGCGATGACCTGGACCTCGATGTGTCGAGCCGACGACATCAGTTCCTCGACGTACAAGTCTCCGCACCCGAAGGAGCGCAGGGCCTCAGCGTGGCACCGAGCAAAGGCATCCTCCAGAGTGTCGATGTCGCGCACTGCACGCATGCCACGCCCACCACCCCCTGTGACCGCCTTGACCATCACACCACCTGGATGGTCCACGAAGAAGGCGCGGGCAGTGTCGACATCGACGTTCGCGTCTGTGGCGTCGAGCACCGGAACCCCACGCTCCCGTGCATGAGCGCGAGCCTTGTCCTTGTTGCCGAAGAACTCGAGAATCCCGGCTTCCGGGCCGACAAAGATCAAGCCGGCGTCAGCGCAGGCTTGAGCGAAGGCCGCGCTCTCGCTGAGAAATCCCCAGCCAGGATGCACATGAGTGCAGCCAGTGGTCCGTGCGGCTGAGATCAGTGCGTCAATGTCCAGATATGCACCCGCACCCTCGTCCGCCAGCTCGTAACGGTCCGAGGCGAGCCGAGCGTGTCGGCTGTTCCGCTCCGAAGGCGTGTGCACTGCAACGCATTCGTGGCGGGATGCGCGGACGGCCCGGATAACGCGGACGGCGACCTCTCCCCTGTTCGCGACCAGCACCCTCACCTTGTCGACATCCTCTCGCCGTCATCGTCTCGCCCTCGAGACGCACTTTGTCGGCGCAGTCTCGACGACAGGTTGGTCGTGGGAGATCTGCAGACCTCGTCCGGGCGCAGCCTTTGTGGTTGCCAGCGTGGGCGGATATCCGCTCCTCCCGCAACAGATGCTGCTCTATCGCCGCGATAGAAGACCCGTCAGTTTGCCTTGACTGCGGTTCCCGGGCTGCGGCACTGTCGACCATCCGAAGGCGGAGAGAGTCCATGGGCACACACGATTCGTTACAGCGCAACACCCGCGGTTCAGCGATGGCGCATGCCGTGGTCTTCGACTTCGGCGGAGTCCTCACCAGCAGCGTGACCGCGGCCTTCGCGGCCTTCGGGGAAGACGAGTGCGGTGATCCGACCCTGCCGTTGCGCCTCTTTGCCGAGCCCGACGTTGCCCGACTCCTGAGTGGACACGAAGAAGGACGGCTTTCCCAGAAGGCCTTCGAGGAAGGCTTGGGCGCCCGACTGTCAGAGTGTGGCGCCGACGTTCCCGCAGCCGGATGGATTTCGCGACTACTGGCGCGGTTGGAACCTGACCACCAGATGATCGATCTGGTGGCTCGGCTTCGTGACGTCGGCGTCCCAGTCGCCCTGTTGTCGAACTCGCTGGGTGACGACTGCTACCGCGGCTACGACCTTGATGGGCTGTTCGACGCGGTCGTGAAGTCGGGGGAGGTCGGAGTTCGGAAACCCTCTCGACGTGCCTTCGCGCGGGTCTGTGACCGCTTGGGAACGTCGTTGAACGAGACGGTCATGGTCGATGACCTGCCATTGAACATCCGTGGCGCCGAGAAGGCGGGGATGATCGGAGTGCTCCATCGGTCGGCCCCAGCCACCGAGATGGAGCTGGCTCAGTTGCTCGATGAGGGGTTGTCCCACGCGGCTGCCCTACGAGCCGGCGCTGGCGCGATATCAGACGACGTCAACGCGGGCGCGACGTGAGGAAGTCGGAGGGCCTGCCTAAGTCAGCGCGCCGAGACGCAATCCGTTCCGAGGGGAAATCCTGGTGGATCAACATGTACCCCGGTGACCAGTTGGCCCATCGCCAAAGGACACGAGAGAGGCATCTCTCCATGTGCACGGCGGCGCTGTCGATCCCGGTACGACCATGACGCCGCCAGCGCAGTTGGGCCTCGATGTACCTCGCCTCAGCAGCTGGTTGCAGCACGCGCAGCCGGAGTTCGCAGAGCAGCTGGACGGTCCGCTGTCGGCCAGCCTGATCGCCGGAGGCAAGTCGAACCTCACCTTCGAGCTTACCGATGGGCGGTCTTGCTGGATCTTGCGACGACCTCCGGTCGGTCGACTTCTGGCGACCGCCCATGACATGGCTCGTGAGTATCGGGTGATGAGTTCGTTGCGAGACACGCCTGTTCCTGTGCCCCAGACGATCGCCCTGTGCACCGACACGTCCATCCTGGGAGGGCCCTTCTACCTGATGGAGCGGGTCGTTGGCACGCCGTACCGATACGCACGTGAGCTGGTTGAGCTCGGCCCGAATCGGGTTCGGGTCATCTCGTGTGCCTTGGTAGACACGCTGGCCAGACTCCACGACGTTGACCCGGTGGTCGTAGGTCTGGCCGATTTCGGCCGTCCCGAGGGCTTCCTGACTCGGCAGCTCGAGCGATGGCGAACACAGCTGGAGGCCTCCCGGAGCCGCGCGCTCCCGGCGGCGGAGAGCCTGTATGCAGCGCTCGCGACGCGCGTCGGTGAAGCGTCGGAGAGAGGGGGAACAGCCTCGCCTGGCAGGCTCGTGCACGGGGACTATCGACTCGACAACCTACTCATCGATGACCTCGACCAGCCGGCCGCACTCATCGACTGGGAGCTGGCAAGTCGTGGGGAACCGCTCTGCGACCTGGCTCTTCTGATCGTTTACGGTCGCTTCGACTCACTGCGCACCGGACCGGCGATAATCGATGCTGCGTCGGCTCCTGGCTACCTCAGTGAGCGTGAGCTCATCGAGCGATACGCATCCCAGAGCGGTAGCAACCTGGCCGGCTTCGGACTCCATCTGGGCCTCGCGTGCTACAAAGTGGCCGCGATCGCTGAGGGCATCCACTTCCGATTCCGCAACGGCCAGACCGTCGGCCCCGGTTTCGAGAGCCTCGGCGACTGCGTAGTCCCCGTCCTGGAGTCCGGACACACCCTAATGAAGGAGTACACCTGATGGATTTCGGTTTCGATGCCCGGACCGCGGAACTTCGCGACAGCCTGCTCGACTTCATGGCCAGCTCGGTCTACCCGGCGGAAAGGACCTTCGCCGACCAGCTCGAGCAACTCGATAACCGGTGGGCGTGGGACTCTGTCCCTGTCCTGGCCGACCTGCGCGCAGAGGCACGTAGGCGGGGACTGTGGAACCTGTTTCTGCCCGGGGTTCATGGTGGGGGACTGACGAATCTTCAGTACGCCCCGCTTGCGGAGATCACTGGCCGGAGCCGGCAACTCGCGTCAGCCGCGCTCAATTGCTCCGCACCTGACACCGGCAATATGGAGGTCCTCGAGCAGTTCGGGAACGCAGACCAGCGGAAGGAGTGGCTCGATCCCCTGCTGGACGGACGCATCCGATCTTCGTTCGCTATGACCGAGCCTCAGGTCGCCTCGTCTGATGCGACCAACATCGAACTCGGCATCGAACGCGCCGGCGACGAGTACGTCATCAACGGACGTAAGTGGTGGATCACCGGAGCGATGAACCCGAACTCGCGGGTCTTCATCGTGATGGGCAAGACCAACCCGTCAGCGGACAGGCACCGGCAGCAGTCGATGATCTTGGTGCCGCGTGACACACCTGGCGTCGACATCATCCGCCCGATGGAGGTCTACGGATATGACGATCACGACCACGGTGGCCACGCCGAAATGACCTTCACCGATGTGCGAGTGCCCATCGCCAACCTCATTGCCGGCGAGGGGGACGGGTTCGCCATCGCCCAGGCCCGCCTCGGTCCGGGCAGGATTCACCACTGCATGCGCTTGATCGGAGTCGCTGAGCGGGCCCTGGAGTTGATGTGCGCACGAGCAGAAGAACGCGTTGCCTTCGGACGACAACTGGCTGAACAGGGTGTGGTGCGGGACTGGATCGCCGAGTCGCGGGTCCGTATCGACCAGTTGCGCCTTCTGGTGTTCAAGGCCGCCTGGCTGATGGACACGGTGGGAAACCAAGCCGCTCAGAGCGAGATCCAGGCAATCAAGATCGCGACCCCCTCAACCGTGCAATGGGTCCTTGACAAGGCCATCCAGACCCACGGCGCGGGCGGCCTGTCCCAGGACTTCATGCTGGCGTCGGCGTATGCGGGCGTCCGCGCGCTGCGCTTCGCCGACGGTCCCGACGAGGTGCACAAGAATTCGCTGGCCAAGGTCGAGCTCCGACGACAGGCCGCCTTGCGCTCGACCTCGTGACGGTACGAGTGCGCCACCCTTGCTCGACCGGCTGCCGACACGGGCCCGAATCAGCCTGACACCACGGCCGGGTCGCCGCCCCGCGAGCTTCCGTGAGGGCAGCGCTGCGGACGTTGCGGCGGGAGTACCCGCGCACTTGGTCGCTGCTCCTGCGGCAGGATGCACTGGGCCACAACCACACGATGTCGAAGGCCTGTCGCGGCCACGGCGTTCCCGCCCCCACGAGGTGTGGCCCCGGGCGGATCTCAGAGGGCAAGCGGTAAGTCGTCAAGCCCTGTCGAGTCGCCCCGGGACGCCCCACCGTCGACGAGGATCGACGTACCCGTGATGTAACCCGCCGCTGGCGTGAGCAAGAAGGCCACCACCCCGGCTATTTCGTAGGGCTGCCCAAGCCGCCCCAGCATCGTCCGCGCAGAGAGGACCTCGAGCGCACCGCCGGCTCGATCGAGCAACCGTGGGGAAACAAAGAGCCCCGGGGAGACCGCATTGACCCTGACACCGTGGTGTCCATGCTGCGCTGCCATGGACTGCACCCATGTCTCGAGCGCGGCCTTGGCCGGGCCATAGCCCGGACTCAGCCGGCCAGCGTGACGGCTCATGACACTCGACAGATGCACGATCGATCCACCTCCGGACCGCGCCACCAGCGGCACCAGATGCTGAGCGAGGAGGAATGCGTGCCTCAGGTTCATCCGGAAGTCTTCGTCCCACTCCGCGAGGGTGAACTCGTCAAGGGCCTTGCGCTGGATTCGTCCGATCACGTCGACGTAACCGCGCAGACCGTCGAACTCGGACTCGGCCACGCGGGCGATATCGTCGACGCCCTTCTCCGTGGTCGCGTCGGCGACGCAGTACGGAGCCTTGAGACGCGTCGCGACGGCGCGGACCGACTCCTCGTCAATGTCCACACAGAGGACTCGAGCGCCCAACCCCGTGAGGGTGGATGCGACGTGTTCACCAATGCCCGCTCCGGCCCCAATGACTGCGATCTCATCATCGTGCAGCCGAAACAGCATGGTGTGATCCACCTCAGTGGCAGCCAGCGGGTGCCGGGGGTCAGTCCGCAGCACGGGAGTCCACCTCACGGATACGGGCGAGGAAGTTCTCAAGCACCCGCCAGGTCTCTTTCGGATGAGTGATGTTCGGCTCGTGACAGTAGGGCAGCTCGACAATCTCCGCCTGCAGCAAGGCGCTCTTCAGGTGGCTGGTCCACGACGGCTCCAGAAGCGGGTCCGCCGCGCCAGCGACGAGTAGCACAGGGACTTCGACGCCGGCCAGGGATGCTGGAAACGGGTCGGCCTGGCGCGGTTGCTGCAGCCCTTCAGGAGGGTGCTGGTGAATCGCCATCACGCTCGCGTAGTGGCCCGGCACGCTCGCCCACTTGAGCCGGGCAGCAGCCTGCGCGGCTGCGCCTGCGTAGTCACCACAAAGCAGGCCGACGATTCGCAGCAGGTCCTTCTCGGTTCCGTCGAAGGGACCGAGTTCGGCGCTCCTCGCTGAACGCCATGGGCCCCCGGTACCGCTAATCGAGACCACCGAAGCTATTCGAGGACGCAAAGTAGCGTCGGTCAAGGCTCTCAGGGCAGCCGAACCACCGAACGAGTTACCGATCAGGTGCACCGGGCCACTGACTCCCAGCGCGTCCAGGAGTGCCCAGACATGTCGGAGCCGGAACGCGTGCGGTGCCTGATCGAGCCTGATCGCCTTGGCCGAGCCTCCGAAACCGAGCAGGTCGGGGGCGATGACTCGACACCTCTCGGCTGCGAGTGGCAGGAGTTCGCCCCAGGTGACATCCGCGCTGGCGCCCCAGGCGCCGTCGTGGAGGAACACCAGGGTCGGAGCGTCGGGTGTTCCCTCCGTTGGACCGCCGGCCAGCAGACGGGTCTCCAGGTCATTGACGATAACGGTGCTCTCGCGGATCAAAGACCTCCCCAAAGGTATGCCGGCGTGGCCAGCTCTGTTCGAGTCGGCGACGTTCACCGGAGCTCATAGTCTTCGGCTCGTGCTTCTTTGGTTCCGTCCAGGTAGCGATCCGCCGGTAGTGGCCACATGATCGTGGATCGCCCCTCGGCGTTCTGGTACCAGCTGTGGGTCTTCGACCACCCCCATACGCGCATCGCGCTGGCTTCGGTGACTTCCTGCTTGTAGTCCGCGAAGACGTCGGAGCGCAGGGACATCGAGGCGCTCCCGCTCTCGAGGAGCAACCGCAGCGCGCTGGTGATGTAGCCTGCCTGACATTCCATGTAGAACACCAGATTTCCATGCAGCAACGTATTCGTGTTCGGACCGTACATGCAGAACAGGTTCGGGAAATCCGGCACGGTCATGCCCATGAAGGCACAGGCATCAATACCCCAGACGCCATGCAGGTCGCGGCCCCCGCTCCCGACAATCCGCATGGGCGTGAGGTAATCGGCAGCCTGAAAGCCGGTACCGAAGACGATCGCGTCCACATCTACGTGGCGGCCAGAACGTGTCCAAACACCAGATTCGTCGATGCGGTCGACCGGGTCCGTGAGAAGTTCGACGTTTTCCCGCTTCATCGTGGCGACCCAGGTCCCATCATCGCGGATCATCCGTTTGGCACCAGGTGGGTAGTCCGGGATGATCTTGGCGGCCAGATCCTCCCGATCCCCCGCTTCGGCAACCAAATACTCGGTCATCTCGACCCTGAGTTGCTCATTCATGGCCGAGACTGCTCGCTCGGTGGGCGGATAGTCCGGATCGACGATTCCGGCGGCGAGCTGCCCGACAACCCGCGGCAGGAACATCGAAAACCGGTAGTAAGCGCGGTAATGCGGCAGGTGCCGGAGCAGCCAGCGAGCATCGTCACAGAGATCATCCCGCAATTCGGGGGTGGAGAGCAGCCATGGTGCGCTGCGTTGGAAGATCGTCACAGAGTCGGCGACCCGAGACAGCGCGGGAGCGAACTGCAGCGCGCTTGCGCCTGTCCCGATGACCGCGACCCGCTTGCCCGTGAAGTCATACGCGTGGTCCCACTCGGCAGAATGGAACGCCGGACCCGCAAAGGTTTCCAGTCCGTCGATGGGGGGCACCATCGGCCGGTTGAGCTGACCTACGGCACTGATCAGCAGTTCGGTGCTGACCTCTTCGACGCCGTCGGGTCCGACGACTTCGAGGCGCCAGACCGCCTTCTGGTCGTCCCACACTGCACCGCTGACCTCGGTACCCAGCTGGACATGCTCGAGGATCTCGTTCTCCTTGGCGAACCTGTTGAGATAGTCCAGGATCACCTCCTGCCGACCGTAGTGGGAAGGCCAGTCGTGCGGAAAGAACGAGTACGTGTAGATATGGCTGTTCACGTCGGTTCGGCAATCAGGGTAGGTGTTCTCGGACCACGTGCCGCCGACCCTCTGTGCCTTCTCGAAGATGGTGAACGGAACTCCGGCCTGCTTCATCCGATAGCCCGCAAGCAACCCACTGATTCCCGCCCCGATAATGCCGACGCGGATGTCGCGTTCCGGGGCGATACCGGCGGCTGTCCATCCTGGTGCCTTCGGATCGGTGCCGTCGGGCACGAAGGCCGCGTCAAGCAATTGGGAGGCATCCGCCGCCGCTGCGCCTATGCACCATTCTCCGATGGCCTCAATCACTCCCGGCTGTGGGTGCGTCGGCCACTGGTACGCCGAGGCGAGGTACGGATCCAGGCGCTCGCAGCACCATTCGAGAATCTCTTCCTCAACCGATCGCGCAAGCCCGCTGGACGGCATGGCCTCCGGTTTCGGTCGCCAATCCTCCCGCAGCACCTGCGCGTCGCCGGTGAGGTGCGCCACCAGCATCAGGAGGGCCGGGCTCTTGGCTGCCCCTAGGTGAGCGCGCAGCGACTCCGGAGTGAGTTCGGTCGAGTCAGTTTGATTCATGAGCAACTCCGCAAGTATTAATGACGCACTCCCGAGAGACGTGTCCAGAAGTGGTTGGCCGGATAGCAAAAAGTTCCGAGCTAGCGCTTGCTCTCTTCCGCGATCTGCCGCTCCTCGGCGGCCCGCACCTCTTCGCGAAGTTGCCCGGCAAGTGCGCCGTGGTATCGGCTGAACTCCGGCGAGGACGTCCGCATCTCCTGCGTCCGCGGCCGAGGAAGATCTATTCGGATATCGGCGATGATCCGACCAGGCCTGCTCGCCATCAAGATGACACGATCGCTCAGGAGGATCGCTTCACCTAGGTCGTGGGTGACAAAGATCACGGTGGGCCGCTCCGCCTCCCACAGTCGGATGAACTCTTCTTGCTGAGTGGCGCGAGTCTGCGCATCCAGAGCAGCGAATGGCTCGTCCATCAGCACGACGCGGGGGCTCTGCACCAGCGTCCGGGCGATCGCCACTCGCTGACGCATACCCTGAGACAGGTGCAGGACATCCGAGTCCGAGAACTCCTGGAGGCGCACGCGCCGAAGCCACGCCTCCGCCCGTTCACGACGTTCCGACTTGGGCACACCGCGTACTTCGAGCCCCAGCTCCACATTGCTGCGCACCCGGCGCCAAGGAAGCAAGGCGTCACGGGCGAACAGAAACGCAACGTCCGAGGAGGGCGACGTAACCGGGACCCCGTCGAGTTCCACGGACCCCGCAAGTTGGCGAACCAGACCCCCAGCCATCGACAGGGCAGTCGTCTTGCCGCAGCCCGAGGGGCCGACCAAGCTGACGAACTCCGAAGGTGCGATGCTCAAGTCGAAGTCCTCAAGGACCGGGACGGCACGATCACCGTGGAGAAAGCAATGGCTTACACCCTTGAACTCGACGGCGACTCCGCGCCTGTCTCCGGGGGTTCCGATCATGGTGCTCTGCCTCCGTGTCGCTGGGCGACATAGCGTCTGCCGACTTTCGCCGCTGTCTGTCAAAGCCCCGCACGATGGTGGCGGGTGCGGAGCCTGACTGCGACCCGCACTGCGACGTCGCGTCTCTCACGACAGGTTGCGTGAATCGCGTCAAGCGTGTCAAGAACTGACAGTCGTAAGAGCCCTATCGCGCCAATAGGGGTTGCGGCGTTGTCCACTAGCTCCAGGGTGCATGACGCTGATCCAAGCTCAGCCTGCCCAATGGAGGATCAAGTGATGACCCACAGCCGAGTGACCGCCTACCAACCGGGATGCGTGACCTTCGACTTCACCGACCAAGTCGTCGTGGTCACCGGCGCCTCGGGTGGCGTCGGTGCCGCGGTCGCGGAGCAGTTCGCGGCTAGCGGGGCAGACGTGCTGCTGCACGGGCGCAACACCGAGCGTCTCGCTGCCGGGGTGGCCCGGGTTGAAGCCCACGGCCGCAAGGCCGTCACAGTCTCCGGGAACATCCGATCTCCTGAGACGGCTGCGAACATCGTCGACGTCGCAACCGATACGTTCGGCCGCATAGACATGTTGATCAACAACGCAGGTGGAAACTTCGCGAGCAGGATCGAAGACCTCTCCGCCAATGCATGGAACGCCACGCTGGAGGCGAATCTCACGGGCGCCTTCCACCTGTCAACGGCGTGCTTGCCCGTGTTCCGTCAACAGGGCGGGGGGGTGGTAGTCAATATCGGGTCCGCTTCCGCCAGCTACGCGCACCCGCTCCGGGGTGCGTATGCGGTCGCCAAAGCTGGGCTTGCCTCACTGACTCGCACCCTTGCCTGGGAGTGGGCTGCCGACAACATCCGCGTCAACTGCCTGGAGCCTGGCCCGGTGAAGACGCCGGCTTCACGGTTCACGGACGCCGAGACCGAGCGAGCTGTGGCCCAGTTCGTTGCCCTCAACCGACTGGGTGAGCCAGACGACATAGCGTCGGTCGTGCAGTTTCTCTGCTCCGCTGGCGCGGCCTACATGACGGGTGAGACTGTGATCGTCTCGGGCGGTCCGCTCACCGCGACTCCGGCCGACTCCGCTCTCATCCGCACTGCCACTGCTTCTACCGCGCACACGCCACCCGGCCGCATCCGGCCCGACACGTCAGGGACCTCGTGAACACCTTCACCACGAACCACGCCCCCGAATCGAGTGACCGCCACGCCCCCCAATTGAGTGGCCGTGGTCCGACGACGGCCGCCATGGAGCGGGAGATTCTTGCGGAGCGCGCCCACGTTCGGCGCCGCGAAACATGGCTCACCTGGGTACTGAGAGTCGTTGTCACCGCTGTCTTGATCGCCTGCTGGTATTTCGCCAGTGCCGAAAAGATCATCGATCCCCTCCTGATCTCCACGCCGCTCGAGGTGGGCCGCGCCTTCGTGTCCCAGCTTGGCGACGGATCGTTCTGGATCGACGTCCGGAGCACGTTCAGCGGCGCGATGGCTGGGCTCTTGTTTGGTGCCCTTTCCGGCATCCTCAGCGGCGTCGTGTTGTCCCGGTGGACAGTCCTCGACAGGGCGGCCAAGCCATTCCTGACCCTTGCCAACAGCATGCCGCGCCCGGCGCTGGCGCCGATCTTCATCCTCTGGTTCGGCCTGGGATTCGGTCCCAAGGCCCTCGTCGCCGCGAGCGTCGTCTACTTCGTCCTGCTGACCAGTACGGCCGCCTCGCTGCGTGGCGTCGACCACGACGTCAAACTGCTAACCCGCTCGCTGTCGATGAGCGCCCGCCAGCGATTCTTCAAGATCGAGCTGCCCACCGCCCTGCCCGGCATCATCGGCGGCCTCCGCCTTGGTGCCGTCTACTCCGTCCTGGGCGCCGTTCTCTCGGAGATGGTCGGGGCCTACACCGGTCTGGGGCAGCGGTTGGTAGTCATGACCAACAACTTTCAAGTCGCCTCATCCTTCGGCGTCCTCCTGGCCATGGGCGCGATGTCGATGATCCTCGACTATGCGATCTCGGGACTCGAGCGCGTGGTCCGCAACCGCACTCGATGAGAGACGAATAACGGCAGACTGAGTCGTCACGGAAGTCGCTTCACAACCGGGCCGGGGCTAACGGCCATGTCAGAGGCCTGGTCTCATCACGAGTGCGCATCAACACTCATCCCTTTCACGCCAACCTGAGGATCGTGCATACGTGAGTAAAGGCATCCTGCTGATCACCGGCGGCGCGTCGGGGATCGGCGCGACCATTGTTGAGCAGCTCGCGAGTGACTGGCGGGTGATCGTCATCGACCTCGCCGTCCCCACGGCGCCGGTCTCCGGGGCAACGTACCTCGCTGCAGATCTCGTTGACGCAGAGGCGTCCAAGCAGGCCGCCGAAACGGTGGCATCGCTCGCTCCGCAAGGTCTGGGCGGCCTGGTTCACTGCGCTGCGATTGGCGGCTTCGGTGACTTCTTGGAAATGCCCCGCCGCGAGTGGGAGCGCATCTTGGTCACCAACCTGCACGGCACCCTGGCGACTGTACAGACCTTCGGCCCCCTGCTTGCCGAACATTCCAGGGTCGTGCTGTTCTCCTCCGGGACCGCGTTTCTGGGTCCCGCGGGGGCGGCAGCATATGCGGCATCCAAGGCTGGCATCATCGGGTTTGCGCGCAGCATGTCTGCCGAGTTCGGGAGCCGGTCAATCACCGTGAACGTCGTGGCGCCCGGGATGGTCCGGACCCCCCTGTCGGAGCCGATTGCTGATGGCGAGGAGGCAAGGGTCGGGAGCAGATCGATCAAACGCGCCGCCAGCACCCAGGACTTTGTCGAGCCCGTGCGGTTCTTTCTCTCTGCGGGCGCCGCCTTTGTCACCGGGCAGACCCTTGTCGTCGATGGTGGCCTCATTCGCCACTGACGTTCCGCTCCGTCATCCACCAGGCCGCATGATCACCTGCACCGGCCCCCTGCCCGCGGCCGGTGCCACGTGCAGGGTCCGCACCTTGGTGACGAGACACACCCCCGGCAGTACCGGGCGCGCTCGCCATGGAAGGATGAAGGGCTAGGTGTTCGGGCCCCCGAGGGTGCGGGCGCATCGCGCAATCAGGTTGTGGCCGGCATGAGAGGTGTCTCGTGAGATTCGAGCAGTTGACCTATTTAGAGGCGGCCATCCGCACTGGTTCGTTCCGTCAAGCCGCCAAGGAACTGGGCGTCTCGCAACCCACGATCACCAATCAGGTGCAGCGACTCGAGGAGGATCTCGGCGTCATCTTGGTGACACGCGGAGCGCAGGGCGTCAGGCCGACGTTCGCAGCCGAACGGATTCTTCCGCACGTCCTGAATGCGATCCGCGCCGAGCGCATGCTTCGTCAGGAGACCGACGCCTTCGATGGCCTCAAGATCGGCAGCGTGCGATTAGCCACCGTCGCCGTCGGCGCGATGGTGGTGCTCCCCAACATCGTCAAGCGACTGCACAAGGAGCACCCGAATATTCGCTTCGAGATCACCGAAGGTTCCACTGACATGGTGCGAAACGGGGTGATTTCTGGACATTTTGACATGGGCATTCTGACGCGCCTTGAGCTACCCGAGGATGAAGCCGACAGCGATCGTCTCTACAACATGGATCTCATGACAGGTCGGCTGGTGCTGTGTGTTCCTGCCACTCATCCGCTAGCAGAAATTGAGACGTTTGACATCGCTCAATTGAACGGAGCACCCCTGGTGTTCTATGGCAAGGGAAGCGTGTTGCGTCGAGCCTTCGAGCACTTGATCGAGGGAATCGAGGCGAACGTCGTCTACACGACTCGGGGCGGGGGGGCCGAGACGGCCATGAGCATGGTGCGGGCGGGCGTCGGGATCGCGATCGGAAACACGCTGGCACCTTCGACGGCCAGCGGCGATGGGATCGTGCTTGTCCCCATCCAAGAGCCCTGGGCCCGGACGACACTCTCCGCCGTGGTCCGCGCGGGCGAGATCCGCAGTCCCGTGGTGCAAACCCTTCTCCGCCTCCTGTCCGAGGACGCCAGCGGTCACCCAGACCAGCGCCGCTGACGCTGTAGCAAACTGAGCTCTGGGCAGTCCCAGGGTGGCAATCGGCTCGACGCCACGCCGGAACGCGGTCATCGCACCTGACGTCCGTGCGCCCTCGCTGGCGACCAGGGTCAGAGGATAGATGTCGACCTCGCCCGGGCCTGGTGCCGCTGACGGCCGGCCAAATGGACTCCGACAAAGAAGGTCCATGGTCGGTGAGGGGATTGACTGGTTAGGAAGGAGGCCTGCAGGGCTCGATGCTACTCGTGAAGCTTTCGCCGAGCGGAGGGTGTCGGTAAGAAGCCACAGAACTCGCTGGAAGAATCGAATGGGTTTTACGCCGCATGGGCAATGAATCCCTCAAAGCCGAATCTCTCAAAGCCCTCGACACCGCGGGGTCGACGGGCTACTTTGCTTGAGCAAAGGAGGGCACGATGTCCTCATAGTTGACTGCGGACTTCAGAAGGCCAGCCTGGAGAAGCAGCGTATTGAGGGAATCAACGTTTTCACGCTTGACCGCAAACATAGGACTCATTCTCGGAACCACGGTCTTCGCGAAGAAGTCAATTGCCTTCTCGGAGGCAGCCTGGTACTTGCCGGCGAACTGAGTCTCATTCAAGAGCTTGGCCGCAGCCGCTTGGTTTTCCACGATCCAGTCCTTGCCGGCCCACTGGGCTGCCAGAAATGCCTTCATTGCCGCTTCGTTTTCCTTGGCATATTCTTCATTGGCCAAGATGGCGCCCACGGGCTGGTCACGAAGGATCGCCGGTGTTCCCTCGTCCGCAAACGTCGCGAGCACGGTACCGCCCGTTTCTTCGGCAATGATCTGAGCCGAGGCCGCAGTCTGACCCATGTAGCCGTCCAGGCGGTTCGCCTTCATCTGAGGAATCGCCGCGATGTAGGGGCCGACGGCCACCGCCGTAACATCTCCGGGAGCCATGCCGGCTGCCTTCAGAGCAGTCTTGAGCTGCACATGTGCGCCAGCGCCGATCGCAGTCACCCCGATGCGCTTACCCTTGAGCGATCGGACCCGGTCCTCGAAGGTGGCATTTGCGTCGACGCCGGACTTGACCACGATCGCGTACGTCGTCGCCGGCATACGCATCCCGATGATTACGGGGCGGGAGCCGGGCTGGGCATTCGCAAAGTTGATCAGTGAGATGGACGCATCGCTCATGATCCCGTTGATGGCACCGGCAACGAGCAACTGCAGGGCTTGGACACCGCTCTGTGGGTAGACGAACTTGGGAACATCCAAGTTAAATTCACTATAGTCTTTGTGTGCTTGATTGACCTGGTCAATCAAGTAGTTGTCGCCTGGACCAGTGGCAACGACGAAGCGCGTCTTGGTGGGCAAGCGGCCATTGGTATCGGCCTTTACCCCCGTCTGCGGCGCGCTGGATCCGCATCCGGCAATGAGTGATGACCCGCCAACTGCTGCCGCTACCCCACCGGCCAGTGCCAGAAAATTGCGGCGCGACGGTGCGGCCTTCCAGAAATTTGCAGGTGAGCCCAACTCGTTCTTGGTCATCAAGGTCTCCTAGTGATAAAGCCTGGCCATCGCGACGATATTCGTACTCGATTTCGCGTGTAGTGTCTGGTCGGGTTGCGGGCGTTGGCCCACCCGTCGTCGAGTTCCGGCGTCGAATTCCAAAGGTTCACTCAGGATAAACTCTGGCCGAAGTCGCCTTACACACAGTGGCTCGCCCTCAGTTGGGGTGTCAAGGATTAGCCGCCGCGTCAGCCGCTATCGCGGCGATAATGAAGCGCCGCGTGCACGCACCGTTCCAGACGATGTCGACGCTGTGACCGCCCCCTGCGACACCACTGCCACCGGCCGGAGGCGCGGCGAAGCAGCTTCAGGAGATGCGGATCGAACCGCCTCTATCCCCCTGATAGGACGAAAGGGATTGTCACTGCGCAGATGCTGGCCCGACTCTGATCAGGTCAGCGTCGAGCGGAGGAGTCCAATGACCCAGACATCCGGTTGCATTCCAGTCACGAAACCTCCCGTCGAATCCAGGAGTACTTATGAATAGCATCATGCAGCGAGCCCGGCAGCAGGTCCTGGGTGACGGGCAGGGCCTTGACGAGGCGCAGCTGGTTGAAGTTCTGAGGCTGCCTGACGAGGACCTCGAGAGTCTTCTCGCCCTCGCGCACGAGGTGCGCGTGAAGTGGTGCGGGGAGTCGGTGGAGGTCGAGGGCATAATCTCCCTGAAGACCGGTGGCTGCCCCGAGGACTGCCATTTCTGTTCGCAGTCCGGCCAGTTTACCTCGCCGGTCCGGTCGGTGTGGTTGAACATCCCCGAGCTGGTGGCTGCCGCCAAGGAGACGCGCGCGACCGGCGCGAGCGAGTTCTGCATCGTTGCGGCGGTTCGTGGCCCCGATGAGCGACTCATGACGCAGGTGCGCAAGGGCATCGAGGCGATCAACGCCGAGGTCGACATCAACATCGCCTGCTCGCTCGGGATGCTCACCCAGGAACAGGTCGACCAGTTGCGGGACATGGGCGTCCACCGTTACAACCACAACCTCGAGGCGGCCCGCTCCTACTTTGGCGACGTGGTGACGACGCACTCGTACGAGGAGCGGTGGGCGACGTGCGAGATGGTCAAGGACTCCGGCATGGAGCTGTGTTGCGGGGGACTGGTCGGCATGGGCGAGACCTTGGAGCAGCGGGCCGAGCTGGCGGCACAGCTCGCCGTGCTGGACCCGCACGAGGTGCCGCTCAACTTCCTCAACCCGCGTCCGGGCACTCCCTTCGGTGACCTGCCGCTGATGGATGGTCGTGACGCCTTGCGGGCCATCGCGGCGTTCCGGCTCGCGATGCCGCGGACCGTGCTTCGGTATGCCGGTGGGCGTGAGCTCACGCTCGGGGACCTGGGCACCCGTGAGGGCCTGCTCGGCGGTATCAACGCGATCATCGTCGGCAACTACCTGACGACGCTGGGACGGCGTCCCGACGCGGACCTGGAGCTGCTGGACGAGCTGAAGATGCCGATCAGGGAACTCCAGAAGACCCTGTGATGTCGGTCCGGTTCTGCGGCCACTGCGGCGAGGATCTCGGTGCCGACCCGCACGTGGAGTGCGAGCGGTCGCTGCAGCTCGAGCCGCCTCGCTTCTGCGGCCGGTGCCGACGCCGGATGCTGGTCCAGGTGATCCCGACCGGGTGGTCGGCGCGGTGCTCTGCGCACGGTGAACTTGGCGAGCACAAGGCGCTGAGGGGACCGGCTGATGGAACAGCCTGACCGGTCGCAGCTGCTCGACGCCGACGCGCGCCTGCTGTGGCACCCGTACTCCTCGATGACGGACCCGGCGCCGGTACGCCTGGTCGACAGCGCTGAAGGCGTGCACCTCAACTTCGCCGACGGATCGAGCGCCATCGACGCGATGTCCTCGTGGTGGGCCATGATCCACGGCTACCGCAACCTGGTCCTTGACGCTGCGGTCCGCGACCAGCTGGACCGGATGGCCCACGTGATGTTCGGGGGTTTGACGCACGAGCCCGCGATCGCGCTGGCCGACCGGCTGGTGTCGATCACCCCGGGGGCGCTCCAGCACGTGTTCTTCTGCGACTCGGGGTCGGTGTCGATCGAGGTCGCGGTCAAGCTCGCGCTGCAGTGCCAGGCTGCTCGCGGCCACGGCTCGCGTACTCGGCTGCTGACGGTCCGTGGTGGGTACCACGGCGACACGTTCACCCCGATGAGCGTGTGCGACCCGGTCACCGGGATGCACTCGTTGTTCGCCGGTGCCATGCGCGAGCAGGTGTTCGCACCGCGCCCGCCAGCCGGGTTCGACCGGCGGGCCGATGACCCCGAGCTGGTCGCGTGGATGACCGCGACTCAGGAGCTGGCGGAGCTGCATGCGGGTGAGGTCGCTGCGATCGTCGTCGAGCCGATCCTGCAGGGTGCCGGCGGCATGTACCCCTACAGCCCCGTCTGCCTTCGCTTTCTGCGCGAGCTTGCCGACCGGCACGGGTTCCTGCTTGTCCTGGACGAGATCGCCACGGGGTTCGGGCGCACCGGCACCCTGTTCGCCACGGAGCACGCCGAAGTGGTTCCCGACATCATGTGCCTCGGCAAGGCGCTGACGGGTGGCTACCTGTCCCTCGCCGCCGTCCTGTGCACCCCCGAGGTGGCGTATGCCGTGTCGTCCGGACCCGGCCGCGCCCTCATGCACGGGCCCACGTTCATGGCCAACCCACTCGCGTGCGCGGTGGCCCTGGCGAGCGTGGACCTGCTTTTGGCGCAGGACTGGGCAGCGACTGTCGCCGGCATCTCGGCGGGACTCGACATCGGGCTCGCCCCAGCGCAGGACCTTCCGGGGGTCAAGGATGTCCGGGTGCTCGGAGCCGTCGGGGTCGTGCAGCTCGAGGCCCCCGCCGACGTACCCGCCATCACGGAGGCCGCGCTGCGCCGCGGTGTCTGGCTGCGCCCGTTCCTCGACCTCGTCTACACGATGCCGCCGTACGTCTGCACCGAGGCTGACATCGCCGCGATCGGTGCGGCGATGGTCGGGGCGATCGACGAGGTGGTGACGTGACCAAGGGCCTGGAGGAGTGGTTGTCCGGCAAGGCTGCGGCGCTGGAGTCCCTCGGACTGACCCGCCGCCTGCGCCCCCGCCCGCCCGCGGGTGGGTCGGCAGGGGAGCCGCTCATCGACCTGGCGGGCAACGACTACCTGGGTTTGGCTCAGCACCCGGCGGTCATCGATGCAGCGGTGGACGCCGTCCGCACGTGGGGGACCGGCGCGACCGGCTCGCGCCTGGTCACCGGCACCACCGAGCTCCACACCCGGCTCGAGACCGCGCTGGCGCGCCACTGCCGTCAGGAGGCCGCGCTGGTCTTCTCATCCGGCTACCTCGCCAACCTCGGGGTGGTGACAGCGCTCACGGACCCCGGAACGCTGGTGGTCTCCGACGCCCACATCCACGCGTCCCTGGTCGACGCCGCCCGCCTCTCCCGGTCGCGGGTCGTGGTGGCGCCACACAACGACGTCGACGCGGTGGAACGACTGCTGGCGGAGCGCGCCGAGCCGCGCGCCATCGTCCTGACCGAATCCGTGTTCAGTGTGCTCGGAGACGCAGCGCCGCTGACCCGACTGGCAGCGGTGTGCCGGGCCCACGACGCCGTGCTGCTGGTCGACGAGGCCCACGGGCTCGGGGTGACCGGTGGGGGGCGGGGCTCGGTGACGGGACTGGGCCTGGCCGGTCACGAGCACGTCGTCGTGACCGTTACGCTCTCCAAGGCCCTCGGCAGCCAGGGCGGGGCGGTCCTCGGCTCCGCCCGGCTCAAGGAGCATCTCGTCAACCGCGCTCGCCCGTTCATCTTCGACACCGGCCTGGCCCCGGCCTCGACCGGCGCCGCGCTGGCCGCCCTGGACGTCATCGAGGCGGAGCCATGGCGAGTGGCTGCCGTCGAAGCCTTCGCGGGCCGGCTCTCCGAGGTGTGCGGCGTGCCGCCGGTGGCCGGGGCCGTGCTCTCCGTGCCGATGCCCGGTCCGCGCCAGGCGGTTGCCGCTGCGGCCACCTGCGCGGAGCAGGGAGTCCTGGTCGGCAGCTTCCGTCCCCCGTCCGTCCCGGACGGCATCAGCCGGCTGCGCCTGACCGCCAGCGCCGGACTTGACGAAGAGCAGGTCGAGCTGGCGTGCGCGGTGGTCGCCCAGGCGGCCCGGTCATGAACCTGCCAGCCGTCCTGCCAAGGGTTCTGCTCGTCACGGGGACGGACACCGGCGTCGGCAAGACCGTCGTGACCGCAGCCCTCGCTGCCTGCCTGGGTCGTCACGGCTCGGTCGCCGTCCTCAAGCCGGTCCAGACCGGGATCACGCCAGGCGAGGACGGTG
This sequence comes from Pedococcus sp. P2_D9, assembly GCF_056404275.1. NCBI lineage: Bacteria > Bacillati > Actinomycetota > Actinomycetes > Micrococcales > Intrasporangiaceae > Pedococcus > Pedococcus sp. P2_D9. The sequence goes on along the minus strand of NZ_JBFUEI010000016.1, from coordinate 6,014 downwards.
ACGCCGCCGAGGTCACCAGGCTCGCGGGCATCCCGTCGGTGCACGAAGGAGCCAGGCTCGAGGACCCACTGGCACCCACGACGGCAGGCCGGCGAGCCGGCATACCGCTCCCGAGCGTGGCCGACCACGCGGCGACAGTCCACGACCTCGCCCGCTCGCACGACACCGTCCTCGTGGAGGGCGCGGGCGGCCTGCTGGTGGGACTCGACGACCACGGCGACGGCCTCGCGGAGCTGGCCGCCAGCCTGGACCTCGAGTACGCGTTCGTGGTCGTGGTGCGCCCCGGGCTGGGCACCCTCAACCACAGCAGGCTGACGGTGGAAGCGCTGGCGAGCCGGCGGCTGCGCTGCCTCGGTCTGGTGATCGGGGCCTGGCCCGCCGATCCCGGTCTCGCCGAGCGCTGCAACCTGGAAGATCTGCCGACCGTGACCGGCGTGCCGGTGTTCGGGCGGGTCCCGGACCTGGCTGGCGCCATGACCCCTGACGACTTCCGCGCTGTGGCGCGGTCTTGCTTCGACTCGCCCATCGGACGGCGCGCATGAGCTGCCCCGCTCGCTACGATCCGTCGCTGGGGTCGTGGGTCGTCGAGGACCCGGCCGAGGTCCGGGCGGTGCTCCTCGACCCGGTGGCGTTCCCGCCGGACAACGCCCTGTCGGCGCACACGCCCATCAGCCCGGTGGCGATGCGGACCCTGACATCAGTGGGCTTCAGTCTGCCTCCTGCGCTGGCCAACAACGCCGGGCCGAGTCACCGGCCGATCCGTCGCCTCGTCGCCGGATTCTTCAGCCCGGCCCGTGTCACCGGCGCCGAGCCGAGGATCCAGGCCCTCGCCGCGGCACGGCTCGCCGTCGTCGCGGAGCGGCTGGACCGTGACGGGTCCGCCGACCTGGTCTCGCTGCTGGCCGACGTGGTCCCCGCCACGGTGCTACTGGAGATGTTGGGCCTGCACGACCGCGGGCTGGAGCTCAGCGCTCTCAAGCGCTGGAGCCGTGACTCCCTCGAGCTGTTCTGGGGGTGGCCATCTCCGGACCGGCAGCAGGAGCTGGCCGCCAGCGCCGCCGAGTTCTACTCATGGCTGCGTAAACAGGATGCTCGAGCGAGACGCGTTGGGGGCCACGACTTGTTCGGGCGCCTGACCGCGTCGGGTCTTTCGACGCGAGAAGTCTGTGCCGCCGCCTACTTCCTGCTGATCGCTGGGCATGAGACCACATCCCAGCTCATCGCGACAGCCTTGCTAAGGCTGATCGGCGATCCGGTTCGTTGGCGACTCATTGGGGCAGACCGCACCCTGGCTGGGGCAGCAGTGGACGAGATCCTCCGGCGCGAGTCCTCCGTGACGACATGGCGGCGTGGGGCGTCGGGGAAGTCCTCAGTCGGGGAGGTAAGCCTCCCAGCGGGGGCGCCAGTCCTGCTGCGTCTCACCGGGACGGACGGGACCTGCGACTTGGCTTTCGGCGTGGGGAGCCACCGCTGCCTCGGGGCGGGCTTGGCCCATCTCGAAACCCGGGTCGTGATCGGGGCGGCTGCTGCGAGACTGACTGATCTCCAACTGGCAGAACGAGAGCCCCCGTTGCTGAACCTACTGTCCTTTCGCGCGCCCCAACGCGTGGTGGTCAGTCAGTAGGAGGCCCTGCGCCGTTCCGCCCAGAGCGGTGACCACAGCATCGACCACTCGTGTGCGGTTTCGTCGCGTCAGGACGTACATTTCTCGGCCAGTGTCGGGCTGGGCCAGGCGACTGACAAGGGCGCCGGGCATGCCCTGTCTGAGAGGGAGGTCCGGAAGAAGCGTGGCCGCCCCGGTCCTTCGCATGAGCTCTACCAAGGTGGCGAAGTCGTCCGAGGTGTAACGGATGTCGGGTTCGAACCCGCCGTGTTGACGGCATAGTCGTAGGTGCATTTCGTAACGTCCAATTCCTGAGTGACAGACCGCCCAAGCCATGCCCGAGAGCTGGTCAAGCCGGGCCGGTCGCCGGCCGGCTTCAGCGTGGTCGGCCGGCAACACGAGGTTCATGTGTTCCAGGATTAGGCGCTGGCGGGAAAGGTCTGCGTGAAGTGGGTGCGGGGTGCCCGAGTACTGGTCGCCAATCACGAGATCGAAGCCGCTAAGCGCCAAATGCGCCCACCGATTGCTCTATCTCCACCTCGGTGGCTTCGATCCGAATATCGGGATGCGTCAACCGGAGTGCCTGAACGGTGGGGGCAAACTAGATGCAAGAGCGCCGACTGGGATGCGGCCGCACGCACTGTGCCAGCCAGACGCCCGTCCGCCACACTGGCGACGTCGGCCTCAACAGCCTCCAACAGACGCGCGGCGTGCTCAATCAGCACCGTTCCGGCAGGCGTCAGTTGGACCTTGCGTCCGACCCTCTCCAGCACGGGCGTCCCCCGCCCGTGGGCACGGCGCACCAAGGGGATCACCACCGCCGAGCTCGCAGCGATGCCGCTCCTGATTCGCGAACCCGGGTCGGGCACCCGCACCACGCTGGAGCGGGCCCCGTCCATGGCCGGCCTCGTGAGCGGCCAGGCGCCGTCCGCGCTCGAGCTCAGCAGCAACGAGGCGGTGCGGGTCAGCGTCGCATTGGGCGTCGGGCCTGCCGTGCTGTCCGAGCTCGCCGTCCGGACCGAGCTCGCCGTCCGGACCGGGTTGGCCGCTGGATAGTTCGTCCAGGTGCCGGTGCGGACCTGGCGCTGCGGCGCCGGCTGCGAGCCGAGTGGTTGGGTCCCGACCGCTTGGAGGGCCTGGCGGCGGACCTCCTGCGTCATGCCAGGGCGCTGGCCGCGGCACTGCGCTGAGCCTGTGAACGCTCGGCTACCAACCGCAGGGCCCGCAACGCCCTGGCACATCACGGGCCCAAACCTCCTCCGAAGGCTTACTTGTGATCGCCTCCACGTGCGCGTCCTGGCAACGGCGCGGCATGGGCCCTCACACCACGTCAGCCCTGGGGTGTGACTTGCCCCCAGCCCACCATCCGCAGTGCGATCGCTGAGTAGTTCTCGCCAACATCTTCCGGCGACCACGCCCCGTCGGGTCGGTACCAACGAGCGACATCGATGCCAAGAGAGAGCAGGGCCAGCGCGGTGAGGTTCGCGTTGTCGACATGGAAGTCGCCGGACGCGACACCCTCGGCTATGAGGTCTCGGACCAGGCGCTGAGTCTCTCGGCGGATGCCGGTGATCGCCTCTCGGTGATCGTTGGTGAGGGCCGCCATCTCGTACTGGACGACCCGTGCCTGCGTGCGGAAGCGCGCATGCCAAGCAACGAATTCCCGGACGACCGCGGCGATGCCGTCGACAGACGAATGGGCCGCGTCAATCGTGGTGGACACTAGCTCCAGCACCTCGGTGTGTCCCGAGAGTGAGATCTCAAACAAGAGCTCTTCTTTGGTTCCGTAGTAGGCATAGACAGCTGCAGGGCTCATTCCAGCGGCACTGGCCAGGTCGCGGGTGCTAGTGCCGTGGAACCCCGCGGTTGCGAAAGATCTAAGTGCCGCCTCTAGGAGCCGCTCGCGCGTCTGTCGCCCCTTGACATTTGCACGGACACTCCCTGTGGGCGGCGTGGCTCGTGTCATATGGGGATTCCTTCGACGCTTTAGACGCGATCTGGAGTGGATGTTATCTGCTGCCGGCGGCTGGTGAAGGCTACGTGCTCAACCCAACCCACGCCAGCAACCTCAACGGCAGTGGGTCGCCGACGGTGGTCACCCTGCGCCCGAGGTCACAGCGCCTCGATGATGTCCTCGACGCGTTCCTTGGCGTCGCCGAACAGCATCTGGCTGTTGTCCTTGAAGAAGAGCGGGTTCTGCACGCCGGCGTAGCCGGTGGCCATGGACCGCTTGAAGACGACGACGTTGCGTGCCTTCCAGACCTCGAGCACCGGCATCCCGGCGATCGGGCTGGTGGGGTCATCGGCGGCTGACGGGTTCACCGTGTCGTTGGCGCCGATGACGAGGACGACGTCGGTGTCGGCGAGGTCGCCGTTGATCTCGTCCATCTCGAGCACGATGTCGTAGGGGACCTTGGCCTCGGCGAGCAGCACGTTCATGTGTCCGGGCAGGCGGCCGGCGACGGGGTGGATCCCGAACCTGACGTTGACACCCTTCTTGCGCAGCTGGCTGGTCAGCTCCGCCACTGGGTACTGGGCCTGCGCGACGGCCATGCCGTAACCGGGTGTGATGACGACGGTCGAGGCGTCACGCAACAGCTCGGCGACGTCGGCCGCGATGGTCTCGCGGTGCTCGCCGTAGTCCTTGTCGTCGCCGACCGACACCTCCTGACCGAATCCGCCTGCAATCACTGAGAAGAAGGACCGGTTCATGGCCTTGCACATGATGTAGGACAGGATCGCACCGGAGGAGCCGACGAGGGCGCCGGTCACGATGAGCAGGTCGTTGCCGAGCATGAAGCCGGCCGCCGCTGCCGCCCATCCGCTGTAGCTGTTGAGCATCGACACGACGACTGGCATGTCGCCACCGCCGATGGAGGCGACGAGGTGCCAGCCGAACGCCAGCGACACGACCGTCATGAGGAGCAGCGGCAGCACCGAGTGGGACTGGACGAACCAGAAGAGCAGGGCGGCCGAGACGACGAGGGCCGCGAGGTTGAGCCAGTGCCGCGCGGGCAACATCAGCGGCGAGGACTTGATCCGGGCGCTCAGCTTGAGGAACGCCACGATCGACCCGGTGAACGTCACGGCACCGATGAAGACGCCGAGAAACACCTCGACGAGGTGCAGCTTGTCGTCGGTCCCGGCATCCCGGGACTCCAGGAAGGAGCTGTAGCCCACCAGCACCGCGGCCAGGCCGACGAAGCTGTGCAGCATCGCGACGAGCTCGGGCATCTGGGTCATCTCGACGACCCGGGCGCGCCACAGCCCGATCGCCGCGCCGACCGCCATGGCCGCCGCGATGAGCGCGAACGTGAGGACCGGGTGCTCCGCCCTGTCGACCGAGAGCCAGATGGTGGCCACGAGCGCCAGGACCATGCCGGCGACGCCGAAAGCGTTGCCCTCCTTGGCCTTCTCGTGCTTCGAGAGGCCCGCGAGCGAGAGGACGAACAGGACCGCGGCGATGATGTATGCCGCTTGGACGAGGTTGGTGGTCACGCGACGACCTCCGGAGGACACGAGTGAGGTACGAGCGAGGCCCGGAAGGACGAGGAGCGGGACCAGTTGGGTGTGATGACGTTGCCGCTCATACCGGTTCAGTCCTTCCTGAACATCTGGAGCATCCGGCCGGTCACGGCGAACCCTCCGAAGATGTTGATGCTGGCGACCAGGGTGGCCGCGAAGGCGAGCACCTGGATCAGCGCGTTGGAGCTGCCGAGCTGGAGCACGCCACCGACGAGGATGATGCCGCTGATCGCGTTGGTCTCGGCCATCAGCGGGGTGTGCAGGGCGTGGGCGACGTTGGAGATCACGTAGAACCCGACGATCACCGCCAGCGCAAACACCGTGAAGTGGCTGAGGAAGACCGCCGGAGAGCTCACGGCGACGAGGCCGAAGAGCACCGCACCGAGCGCCATCGCCACGTACTTGCGGCGCGGGTCGCGCGGCTTGGGTGCTGCCTTCGGGACCGCGGCCACGGGTGCGGCTGCAGCCGGGGCGGCGCTCACCTGGACGGCAGGTGGGGGCCACAGGGTCTGGCCGTCACGGCATACGGTCATGCCGCGCTGGACCACGTCGTCCAGGTCGAGCACGACGCGCCCGTCCTTGCCCGGCGTGAGCAGCTTGAGCAGGTTGACGAGGTTGGTGCCGAACAGCTGGCTGGCCTGGGTGGGCAGCCGGCCGGGCAGGTCGGTGTAGCCGATCAGCTTGACGCCGTTGGCGCTGGTGACGATCTGGTCGGCCACGGAGCCAGCGACGTTGCCGCCGTTGGACGCCGCCATGTCGACGACGACCGAGCCGGGCTTCATCGTCGCGACCATCTCCTCGGTGATGAGCCGTGGTGCCGGCTTGCCGGGGATGAGGGCGGTGGTGATGACGATGTCGACGTCCTTGGCCTGCTCGGCTGCTCGGC
>NZ_JBFUEI010000015.1:0-66038 GCF_056404275.1 Pedococcus sp. P2_D9 | reverse complement strand
TCGGCGTCGGTCAGCTGGACTGCCCCGGCGAACGGTGGCAGTGCCATCACGGGCTACACGGTCACCCCCTATGTCGGGACGACCGCCCAGACGCCCGTCACGGTGAACGGGAGCCCGCCGGCGACGACGACCACGGTGACCGGGTTGACCAACGGCACGGCGTACACGTTCACGGTGTCCGCGACCAACGCGATCGGGACTGGCCAGGCGTCGGCGGCGTCGGCGGCGGTCACGCCTCGGTCCACAGCGTGCACCTCCTGCACCATCTGGCCGTCCACGGCAGCGCCGGTGAACGCCGACGTCGCGGACGACTCCTCGGTGGAACTCGGGGTCAAGTTCACGGCTGACGTGAGCGGAACCATTACCGGCATCCGGTTCTACAAGGGTGCGTTCAACACCGGCACCCACGTCGGGAGCCTGTGGTCCGCGACGGGCACGAAGCTGGCGTCAGCAACGTTCAGCGGCGAGACGGCCTCAGGTTGGCAGCAGGTCAACTTCGCCAATCCGGTTGCAGTGACGGCTGATACGGTCTACGTCGCTTCGTACCTGGCACCGGTGGGTCACTATGCCGGAGATGGCGCCTACTTCAACGCGTCAGGGGTGGACTCCGGTTCGCTGCACGCGTTGGCGAACGGCGTGAGCGGTGGCAACGGCGTCTACGCCTATGCAGCCACCAGCACCTTCCCCGCGAACACCTTCAACGCCACCAACTACTGGGTCGACGTCGTGTTCTCCAACACCGCGGCGACCGCTCCGGCCGCACCTGGCACCGTGACCGCCACGGCAGGCAGTGGGTCTGCGTCGGTGAGCTGGACGGCGCCGGCGAACGGCGGCAGTGCGATCACGGGCTACACGGTCACCCCCTATGTCGGGACGACCSCSCAGACGCCCGTCACGGTGARCGGGAGCCCGCCGGCGACGACGACCACGGTGACCGGGTTGACCAACGGCACGGCGTACACGTTCACGGTGTCCGCGACCAATGCCATCGGCACCGGCCCYGCATCGGCGGCGTCCAACGCTGTCACTCCGTCTGCGCCGACGGCTCCGGCTGCTCCGACRGGGGTGACGGCGACMSCMGGMRAYGCSTCGGCGTCGGTCAGCTGGACKGCSCCGGCGAACGGTGGCAGTGCCATCACGGGCTACACGGTCACCCCCTATGTCGGGACGACCGCCCAGACGCCCGTCACGGTGAGCGGGAGCCCGCCGGCGACGACGACCACGGTGACCGGGTTGACCAACGGCACGGCGTACACGTTCACGGTGTCCGCCACCAACGCAATTGGCGCCGGACCTGCCTCGGCTGCCTCGGCTGCGGTCACGCCCATCGCCGGAACGAACTGCACGGCGTGCACGATCTGGCCATCCTCCGCGACCCCGGTGAACGACGACGTCGTGGACGACTCCTCGGTGGAGGTTGGGGTCAAGTTCAAGGCTGACGTAAGCGGAACCATTACCGGCATCCGGTTCTACAAGGGAGCAACGAACACGGGCACCCACGTCGGGAGCCTCTGGTCCGCGACGGGCACGAAGCTGGCGTCAGCAACCTTCAGCGGCGAATCGGCTACCGGCTGGCAAGAAGTCAACTTGGCTGCTCCGGTCAGCGTCACTGCGGGCACGACCTACGTGGCGTCGTACTACGCGCCGGACGGGCACTACGCCGCAGACGGCGGCTACTTCAGCTCGTCCGGGGTGGACGCAGGTCCGTTGCACGCCCTGGCCAACGGGGTGAGCGGTGGCAACGGCGTCTATGCCTATGGAGCCACCAGCACCTTCCCGGCGAACACCTTCAATGCCACCAACTACTGGGTAGACGTGGTGTTCTCCGGCGGCGCAGCCACAGCGCCAGGTGCACCCACGGCTGTGACTGCCACGCCGGGAGACGCCTCGGCTTCCGTTACTTGGAGCGTGCCACCGACGGGTGGCAGCGCGATCACCAGCTACCGCGTTACTCCATACATCGGGACCACCGCGCAGACTCCGGTCACGGTCAGCGGCAACCCGCCCGCGTCCACGACGACGGTGTCCGGGCTGACCAACGGAACTGCTTACACCTTCACGGTGTCGGCGACCAACGCGGTCGGCACAGGTCCGGCCTCGGCGGCCTCCGCTGCGGTGACTCCGCGGTCCTCCACGTGCACTGCCTGCACCATCTGGGATGCGACGGCAACGCCTGCCACCGCGAGCATCACCGACGCCTCGCCGGTGGAGGTGGGCGTGAAGTTCAAGGCCGACGTCAACGGGTCCATCACCGGTATCCGCTTCTACAAGGGAGCCTCCAACACCGGCACCCACATCGGCAGCCTGTGGACCACGGCGGGGACGAAGCTCGCCTCGGCGACCTTCAGCGGCGAGACGGCTTCGGGCTGGCAGCAGGTCAACTTCGCGACCCCAGTGGCCGTGACTGCGGGAACCATCTACGTCGCCTCCTACTTCGCTCCGGCTGGGCACTATGCCGCGGACAGCAACTACTTCAGCTCGGCTGCGGTAGACCGTGCTCCGCTGCATGCCTTGAAGAACGGAACGAGTGGTGGCAACGGTGTCTACCGGTACGGCAGCACCAGCGCATTCCCGTCCAGCTCGTTCAAGGCGACGAACTACTGGGTCGACGTTGTGTTCGCGAGCGGATAGGTCTACGAGCAAACAGCGACTGGAGACACCGTGAAAGAGGGGGCGAGGATGAGTTCGGTCAGCGTGGTCATGCCGTGCTACAGGTACGGCCACTACCTCGAGGAGGCCGTGGGCAGCTGCCTGGACGACCAGCCAGGCGTCGACGTCAAGGTGCTCATCATCGATGACGCATCCGGTGACGGCAGCGCCGAGGTCGCGCTGGACATCGCTGCTCGCGACCCACGTGTCGAGGTGATCGTCCACGAGACCAACAGGGGACACATCGCCACCTACAACGAGGGACTGCTGGGTTGGGCCGACGGCGACTACACCGTCCTCCTGTCGGCAGACGACCGGCTCGCACCGGGTGCGCTCAGGCGTGCAGCCGACCTGTTGGACACGCACCCCAACGTGGGGTTCGTCTACGGGAACGTCCTCTGGTTCAGCGAGGGCGCCGCACTTCCGAGCCCGCGCACGAGGGCTCGAGGCTGGTCGGTCTGGTCCGGGCATGTGTGGCTCGAAGGCCGATTCCGTCTCGCGCAGTCGGGGATCTCCTCGCCCGAGGTCGTCGTGCGCACGTCGCTGCAGAAGCGAGTGGGCGGGTACAACCCGGAGCTTCCTCACCTGGGCGACACCGAGATGTGGCTGCGTCTCGCAGCTCATGCCGACGTCGGTTACGTGCGGGGAGTGGACCAGGCGTACTACCGGCGGCACACGAGCAACATGTCCGCGGCCTACACGTCGTTGGACACCTTTCGACAGTATCTTTCGGTATTCGAGTCGGTGCTCGACAACTGTGGTGAGAAGTTGTCGGAGTCGAAGCGCCTCTCTGGTCTCGTGCGCCGAAAGCTGGCGGCTGAGGCGTTGCTCGTGGCGGCGCAGGCCTACGGCCTTGGGCGTGCCGAGCAGACCAGCGCCGAAGATCTGGTGGCGTTCGCCCTCGACTGCTGGCCCGAGGCGAAAGACCTTCCGGGGTATCGAGCCCTGAAGCTGCGGCGGCGTATCGGCGTGCGGGCGACACCCTTGCTCCGCCCCTTCCTCGTGCCGGCCGCAGTGGCGCGGCGGGCAGAGGCTTGGTGGCTTCGTCGAGGGGAGCAGTCACTCGGTGACCAGTGCCGCAAGTGGTGGCAGAGGCATCAGGTGGTGAAGGTCCAAGCAGCCGCCGGCGGAGCCTCGCTGAACGTCTCGAGGGCCCTGCCATGAGCTACGGGGCGCTGCGGCGTCGGGAGGACTGGTGGTGCACGTGATTCCGGTGATGAAGCCATGGCTCGGCGAGGAGGAGGCCGCAGCGGCCGCCGAGGCCGTGGCCTCGGGGTGGATCGCCCAAGGGCCGCGAGTGGCCGAGTTCGAGGCTGCGTTCGCCGCCCATGTGGGCGCGCCCCACGGCGTGGCCGTGTCGTCGTGCACCTCGGCGCTGCACCTGTCCCTCCATCTCCTGGGCGTTGGCCCGGGCGACGAGGTGGTGGTGCCCTCCTTCTCCTTCATCGCGACCTCGAACTGCGCCGTGTATGTCGGCGCGACCCCTGTGTTCGCGGACGTGGAAGCCGCCGACGGCAACCTCAGTGTGCGGACGGTGGAGCCGCTGCTGAGCGAGCGCACCCGCGCGGTCGTGGTCGTCGACCAGGGCGGGATGCCAGCCGATGTCGAGCCCCTGCGACGGCTGTGCGACAGCAGGGGGATCGCCCTCGTGGAGGACGCTGCGTGCGCGGCTGGTTCGCGCTACCGCGGTGGGCCCACCGGTTCGGCAGCGGCTCTGGTGGCGTGGTCGTTCCACCCCAGGAAGCTGCTCACGACGGGCGAGGGCGGCATGCTGACCACGTCTGACCCCGAGCTGGCAGAGCGGGCCCGTCGGCTGCGAGAGCACGGGATGAGTGTCAGTGCCGCTGCCCGCCACCTGAGCCGGCAGCCGGTGATCGAGAGCTATCTCGAAGTCGGCTTCAACTACCGGATGACCGACGTGCAGGCAGCAGTCGGCCTGGTCCAGCTCGGCAAGCTCGACGCGATGGTGCAACGCAGACGTGAGCTCGCGCGTGCCTACCAGGAGCTGCTCGTCGACGTCCCCGGGCTGCGCACGGTCGAGGACCCGCCCTGGGGCGAGTCCAACTTCCAGTCCTTCTGGATCGAGCTGGACGCCGGCTTCCCGTTGAGCCGCAACGAGCTCCTGACGGCCCTTGCGGCCGACGGGATCTCCGGTCGCGCCGGGATCATGGCCGCCCACCGGCAGCCTGCCTACGCCGAGCACACGCGAGTCGAGCTGCCGGTGACGGACCGGTTGACCGACAACACCCTCATCCTGCCGATGTTCCACACCATGACCGAGCTCGAACAGGAGGTCGTGGTCTCCGCCGTGCGTCGAGCGGCTGGGCTGCGAGCGGCCTGATGCCTGTTTCCGTCGAAGACCGCGACACCACCGTCGAAGACCCGACACCACCGTCCGCGCCCAGGAGGCCGAACCCGTGAACTCGATCCCGCTCGTCGACCTGTCCCTGCAACACGCGCTCATCGCCGAAGAGGTGGCGTCGGGCTTCGCCGACGTGCTCGACACGGGCGACTACATCGGGGGCAAGGCCGTCGCTGCCTTCGAGCACGAGTACGCCGAGTTCATCGGCGGCCACTCCTGCATCGGTGTCGGCAACGGGACTGATGCCTTGGAGATGGCGCTGCGCGCGACCGGCGTCGGCCATGGGGACGAGGTGATCGTTCCGGCGAACACCTTCATCGCGACCGCCGAGGCCGTCGTGCGCGCGGGCGCCAAACCAGTCTTCGTGGACGTGGACGAGGACGCCCTGCTGATCGACCCAGCCGCGGTCGAGGACGCTGTCAGCGATCGGACGCGCGCGGTGATCCCGGTGGACCTCTATGGGCAGGTGGCGCCGTTCGAGCAGCTCCCGCCGTCCCTGGCGGAACGGGGGATCTCGGTGATCGAGGACGGCGCGCAGTCGCAAGGGGCAACGAGGTACGGGCGTTCGGCGGGCACCTTCGGCGACGCGGCGGCAACGAGCTTCTATCCCGGCAAGAACCTGGGCGCCTATGGCGACGGCGGTGCGGTCACCACCGACAACGAGCGGATCGCGCAACGGGTGCGGCTCCTGGGGTCCCACGGCAGCCCGGTCAAGTACGAGCACACGGTGTTCGGCTTCAACTCCCGCCTCGACACGCTCCAGGCGGTCGTGCTGCGCGCCAAGCTGCGTCACCTCCCGGAGTGGAACCGCGAGCGCCGTGCGGCAGCAGCGGCCTACGACCGGATGCTCGGCGGGACACCACGGCTGCGCCTCCCGACCACGTTGCCCGGCAACGAGCACGTCTGGCACCTGTACGTCGTACGGGTGCCCGACCGCGACGAGGTCCTGCGACGCCTGCAGGCAGAAGGCGTGGGAGCCGGAGTGCACTATCCCGTGCCGGTGCACCTCGCGCCGGCAATGGCCGAGCTGGGTCTGCGACCCGGCCAGTTCCCGGTGAGCGAGCGGGCCGCCCGGGAGATCTTGTCCATTCCCATCTTCCCCGGCATCTCGACCAGCCAGCAGGAACGTGTCGTCGAGGTCCTGCTCACCGCCATCAGCCGCGCCTCGTGAGCCCTGGCGGGGAACCCGGACGGTGTCGTGACGAATGAGCGTTGAGGAGCGGGTTCTGGAGGGAGACCTCGGCAAGCGTGCCGCGGCCGGGGTCCTCTGGCTGGCCGCGCAGAAGTGGGCGGTCAGGGCGAGTGGTTTCGCCACCCTCGTCGTGCTGACACGCCACGTCTCTCCCCGCGAGTTCGGGGTGGTGGCGGCGGCCATGACGGTGATCCCCACGATCTACCTCCTCGCGGACCTCGGCTTCTCCACCTACCTCCTGCAAGCCGAAGAGGTCGACCGGAAGAGCCTGAGCACCGCCTTCTGGGCCTCGGTGGCAGCAGGGCTCGTCCTCGGTGCCGGTCTGTGGGCGTTGGCGCCCCTGCTCGCGGAGGCCTTCCGCAGCGCCGAGCTCGACCGGGTCCTGCGGGCCCTGGTCCTCGCAGTCATCCCGACCGTCCTGTCGGCCGTACCACTCGCGCTGCTCCGGCGAGCGATGAAGTTCCGCGCCGTCGCGGTGCAGACCCTCGTCGCCGCCCTGCTGGCGCAAGGGGTCGCAGTCGTGTTCGCCCTGAATGGTGGCGGCGTCTGGGCGCTCGTGGCCCAGGTGGTCGTCACCCAGTGGGTCATAGCCATCCTCGCCTGGTGGGGCGCCCGATGGGTGCCCGCCCTGTGGCTGTCGCCGCGCCAGTTCCGCCAGATGGCTGCCTTCGGGGTGCGGGTGTCCAGTGTGGACCTCGTCGCGGCTTCTCGGCTCTGGGCGGAGAGCTGGGTCATCACTGTGACCCTGGGACCGGCGGCGCTGGGCCTGCTCAGCATCGCCCAACGACTGGTGCAGGTGGCCCAGGAGCTGACGGCCGTCTCCCTCGTCCCCGTCTCGACAGTCGTCTTCGCCAAGGTGCGTGAAGCGCCCGACCGTCTGCGTGCCTCGTACGTCAAGGCACTGGGCATCGCCTACGCAGTGGTCTCCCCGCTGATGGTCGTCATCGTCGTGACGGCTCCAGTGCTCGTCCCCATGGTGTTCGGTCAGGCCTGGGGTGCCAGCGTCAAGCCCGCCCAGGCCCTGTCCATCGCGGGGATCGTGACTCTGGGCGCCGCGCTCGACCACGGACTGTTCTACGGCCTCGGCCGTCCGGGGCGCTGGCTCGTCTACGCGGTGGTCGTCGACGCCGCCACGTTGGCGACGACCGTCATCGCGGTCCGCTGGGGCCTGGCCGGCGTGGCGGTCGGTTTCGTGGTCGTTGCGGTGCTCGCCACAGTGGCTCGTTGGATCATCGTCGGGCGGATGCTGGGGCTGTCTGCCCGAGTCGTGGCCAGGCCCTTCCTGACGGTCCTGGTGCCGACCGTGACGGCGATGCTCGTCGGGACCCTGGCGATGCGCGCCGTCTCGGGCATGGACCCGCGTGCCGGGCTGGCTCTTGCGGTCCTCGGCACCCTGGTGGTGAACCTCGCGGTCCTGCGGTTCGCGGCGGGAAGCATCATCCGCGACGCCCTCGGCATCTTCCCCGCGCCCCTGAAGTACACGCGTCGGGTGGTTCGGCTGATGCGGCTCGACGAGGTCGTGTCCTCCTGACGTCGTGAGGACCACCCAGAACCACGTCGTCGGGCGCGCGCCCGGTGCCCCCCGGAGGGCGGTCTCCACCATTTGACCCAGAGGGCTCTGGCCAATCCGGACGACCCGCGTCATGTGTGTGCAGGTGTTGTATTGAAAACGCAGTGGAGGGGACGCATCGAACGATGCGGCAGCTACCGAGGGAGGCCCGCATGACAGTGATMCGAGGGATGTGGACCGGGAGGCCGGCATGAAGGTCGCGGTGTTCGGTCTGGGATACGTGGGCACCGTCACGGCGGCGGGACTGGCCTCGCGCGGTCATGAGGTCTTCGGGGTGGACGTCGACACGCTGAAGGTGGACGCCATCAACCGCGGGCAGAGCCCTGTCGTGGAGCCCGGCGTCGACACGATGGTCCAGGAAGCCGTGGCAGCGGGTCGGCTCCAGGCCACGACCGACGCCAGGCTCGCGATCGAGGGGGCAGACGTGTCGCTGATCTGCGTCGGCACCCCGTCGTCGCCGCGAGGCGACACCGACCTAACGTACATCAGCCGTGCGCTCGCCGACCTGCGCGTCGCGATGGAGGTTGCCCAGCCACCGGCCTCGGGCGTCCACTCCGTCGTCGTCCGCTCGACCGTGCCGCCCGGCACCGTCGCCAATGTCGTGGCTCCCGAGTTCGTGGAAGGCCGCGTGCCCACGAACTGGTCCGTGCGCACCGCCATGTGTCCCGAGTTCCTGCGCGAGGGCTCCGGCATGGCTGACTTCTTCGCACCTCCCTTTGTCGTCGTCGGAACCGATGACGAGCAGGCGCGGGCGTCGCTCACCGAGCTCTTCGCCTTCCTCGGCCAGGAGATCCACCACGTCGACGTGGCGACGGCCGAGGCACTGAAATATGCCTGCAACGCCTTCCACGCGGTCAAGGTGACCTTTGCCAACGAGATGGGTCGCGTGTTCGCCCCCTACGGCGTGGATGCCCGCAGGGTCATGGAGATCTTCTGCGAGGACCGCAAGCTCAACATCGCGCCGACCTACCTGCGGCCCGGCTTCGCCTTCGGCGGCTCGTGCCTGCCGAAGGACCTGCGCGCCCTGCAGAGCATGGCCCGACACACCGGTGTCGAGATCCCGCTCGTGGGGTCCACCATGACGAGCAACGAGATCCTCGTGCGCTCCGTTGTCGACCGGGTGCTCCAGACCGGGTACCGCCGGGTGTGCCTGCTCGGCCTGAGCTTCAAGATGGACACCGACGACCTGCGCGAGAGCCCCAACCTGGAGGTGGCCGAGCGGTTCGTGGGCAAGGGCCTCGACGTCCGCATCTACGACCCGATCGTCAACCCCGACAAGCTGATCGGCGCGAACCTGCGTCACCTTCAGAGCAAGCTCGCCCACGTGAACCGGCTCCTTGCCGCCACGCCCGAGGAGGCCCTGGCGGACGCGGAGGTCGTCATCGTCTCGTCGTCCGATGCCGCGACCTTGAAGGCGCTCACCATGGCCGACCCGCGTGTGGTCATCGACCTCAACGGCAGGCTGGGCGAGGCGGTCGAGCAGCTCCCGGCATACGAGGGGGTCAACTGGTGATGCGGCGCCACGGCTCGCCCGCGTCACCGACGCGGGTGCTCATCATCGTCCAGAACCTTCCGGTGCCCTTCGACCGGCGGGTGTGGCTGGAGTGCCAGAGCCTGGTCCGGGCCGGCTACGACGTCAGCGTGATCTGCCCCACCGGTGACGGCACCGGCCGTGAACAGGTCATCGACGGCGTACGCATCCTGGCCTACCCTCCCTACGCCCCTGGCGGCGGCGCGGTGGGGTTCTTCATCGAGTACGCCTACTCGTTCCTGGCCACCGCCTGGCTGGCGTTCAAGGCCAGGAGGCGGGGCACCTTCCGCGTCGTCCAGGCCTGCAACCCGCCGGACATCTTCTGGCCGCTGGCCAGGGTGCTGCGCCTGCTGGACGGCTCGCGATTCGTCTTCGACCACCATGACCTCTGCCCTGAGCTCTTCGAGTCGCGGTTTCCTGACGGTCCGCGGCCCTTCCTGCGAGGTCTTCTCCGCCTCGAGCGGGAAACGTTCCGCGCAGCCGACCGGGTCACCTCGACCAACGACTCGTATGCCGCGATCGCGAGGTCGCGGGGCCACAAGGCGCCCGAGCACGTGACCGTGGTCCGGACCGGTCCGGACCCGGAGCGCCTGCGGCGCCAGGAGCCTGACCCGGGGCAGCGACGGGGCCGGGAGCACCTGGTCGCGTACATCGGTGTGATGGGCCCCCAGGACGGGGTGGACATCGTCCTCGAGGCCGCCGACGTCATCGTCAACACCTTCGGGCGGCACGACATCTCCTTCACCTTGATGGGCAAGGGTGACTGCTACCCCGACCTCGTCGCGCAGCGCGACCGGCTCGGCCTCGCCGACTACGTGGACATGCCTGGCCGGGTTCCCGACGAGACCGTGAAAGCCGTCTTCTCCACTGCCGAGGTGGGCCTCTCGCCGGATCCGCTGAACCCGCTCAACGATGTCTCGACGATGAACAAGACGATGGAGTACATGGCGTTCGGCCTGCCGGTCGTCGCCTTCGAGCTCAGGGAGACGAGGGTGTCGGCGCAGGACGCCGCGCGCTACGTGGAGCCCGGAGACGTCGAGGGCTACGCGCGCGCCATCGTCGAGCTCCTCGACAACCCCGAGGAGCGCGAAGTGATGGGCCGCCGTGGCCGCGAACGGGTCGAGCAGCACCTGGCCTGGGAGCACCAGCGCGTGGGGTACGTCGCGGTCTTCGACGAGCTGAGCGGTCGCCTGCCCGCCCCACGCAGCCAGACGTCCTCCGCCTCCGAGCCCCAGCCACCCACCGAGCTCCTCCGCGCGAAGGCCTAGTCATGTGCGGGGTGGCGGGCGCGTACCAGCAGCCTGACGGCAAGGTGGTGGTCTCGACGATGGTCGACCGGATCGACCACCGCGGCCCCGACGCCCGCGGTGTGGTGGAGCTGGTCGACCCGGAGAGCTCCGTCGTGCTCGGCCACCGACGGCTGTCGATCATCGACCTCTCCGCCGCGGCCGACCAGCCGTTCGCCAGGGGCGGCCTGACCCTGAGCTACAACGGTGAGCTCTACAACTTCCTCGAGATCCGCCGTGAGCTCGAGTCCCGCGGGGTGCGCTTCGCGACCCGGTCCGACACCGAGGTCGTCCTCGAGGCCTGGCGCGCGTGGGGCCCGGGCGCACTGCGCCGTTTCCGCGGGATGTACGCGTTCGCGATCCATGACGAGCGCACCGGGGACCTCAGCCTCGTCCGGGACCCGCTCGGCATCAAGCCCCTCTATGTCATGCCCAGGGGTGCGGGAATCGTCTTCGCCTCGGAGCTCAAGGCGATCATCGCGGCCGTCGGCCCGGAGCTGCGGGTCAATGCGGCGGGCATGGTGGCGTCGGCGCTCTACTACTGGCTGCCGCAGGAGTACGACGCGGTCGAGGGCGTCCACAAGCTCCCTCCAGGGACGTGGCGGACCTACCACAAGGACGGTTCGATGAGCTCCGGCGAGTTCTGGAACACCGCCGAGGAAGCTGCCCGTGCCGCCGCCACCGGGCCGACAACGGACCTGCGCGAAGTGCTCAAGACCTCCGTCGAGGCCCACCTGATCTCGGATGCCCCAGTCGCCTCGTTCCTGAGTGGGGGGCTGGACTCGAGCATCATCACCGCGCTGGCCCACCAGGCGGATGCGGCGATCGAGGCGTACACGATCGCCTTCCGGCCGGAGGACCAGCGGCTCGAGGCCATGCCCGATGACGCGCGCTACGCCCGCATGCTCGCCTCGCACCTGGGGATCCGGTTGCACGAGATCGAGATCAGCCCCGACATCGTGGACCTGTTGCCGCGCATGGTGGACATCCTCGACGAGCCGATCGGGGATCCCGCAGCCATCAACACGCTCCTCATGTGCGATGCCGCCCGCTCCGCCGGGGTCAAGGTGCTGCTTTCCGGCATGGGGGCCGACGAGCTCTTCGGCGGCTACCGCAAGCACCTGGCCACGCTGATGACTGCGCGTTACCGCCGGGTGCCACGCACCCTGCGCACGGGAGTCATCGCCCCCGCGGTCCGGGCCATGCCCGTCGCCGTCGGGCAGCGCGGCATACGGACCGTCCGTTGGGCCCAGCGGTTCCTGACCTTCGCAGAGCTGCCGGAGGAGGAGGCCTTCCGCCGCAGCTACACGATGTACGACCGCGACGAGCTGGTGGACCTGCTCGACCCGAGCCTGGCGGGCCAGGTCGACGGGGTGATCGACCACCACCGCGCCGTCTACGAGGACAACGACCTCGCCGACCAGGTCAGCCGCATGTGCCTGGCCGACTCGCGGATGTTCATGGTCGGGCTGAACCTCACCTACACGGATCGCGCGAGCATGGCCGCCTCCACGGAGGTGCGCGTGCCGTTCGTCGATCCCGTCGTGTTCGCCGCGGCGTTCGCGCTGCCCGCGTCGGACAAGATCCGCGGACGGGTGCAGAAGGCGGCGCTCAAGGACGCCGCCCGGGCCTGGCTGCCCGACGAGATCATCGACCGTCCGAAGGCCAGCTTCGGGGTCCCGCTGCGGGCCTGGGTGACGAACGACCTGCGCGAGCTGGTCGATGACGTGCTGCTCGGGGGCGAGCTGGTCCAGACCGGGTTCCTGCGTCGCGAACCGCTGTCGAGACTCGTGGACGACCAGCGCAGCGGGCGTCGGGACGAGTCCAAGCAGATCTGGCAGCTGCTGTGCCTGGAGCAGTGGTACCGCAACGTGCGGTCGGCAGGGGTGAGTGCGGGGTGAGCAGGGGGTTATCTCCCGCCTTTCGGGGAGGCCACGGGCAGGGGCCCGATCAGAACGCAGGGATGTGGAAGAGGACATGAAGCAGGTAGCCCAGAACTATCGCTCCGGTGAGCTCGTGGTGCTCGACGTGCCGGCTCCGGCGTGCAAGCCCGGCGGGGTGCTCGTGCGGACGCTGTACTCGTTGATCTCCACGGGGACCGAGATGATGAAGGTCACCGAGGCCCGGCTCTCGCTGATCGGCAAGGCGCGGGCCAGGCCGGACCAGGTCAAGAAGGTCCTCGACTCGGTGGCGCAGCAAGGTCCGGTTGCCACGTACAAGAAGGCCATCAACACCCTGGACAGCTACACCCCGCTCGGCTACTCGCTCTGCGGCGTCGTCGTGGAGGTGGGGGCTGGTGCCGAGGAGTTCGCCGTCGGGGACCTGGTCGCTGCGGCCGGCAACGAGTTCGCGCTCCACGCCGAGGTGAACTGGGTGCCCGTCAACCTGTGCGTCGCCGTGCCCGCCGGGGTCGAGCCGGAGCACGCGGCGTTCGCGACCGTGGGTGCCATCGCGATGCAGGGTGTCCGGCGCAGTGAGGCCCAGCTCGGGGAGATGGCGTGCGTCATCGGGCTCGGGCTCATCGGGCAGCTGGTCGTCCGGCTGCTGGTGGCCTCCGGCGTCCGGGTGGTCGGCGTCGACACGGTGCCGGAGCGGTGCCGGATGGCGGAGGCCGCCGGCGCCCTGACGTGCGGAGCCCCCGACGACGACGGTGCGGCCCACGTCGAACAGGCCATCCTGGCGGCTACCGGCGGGCTCGGCGCCGACCACGTGTTCCTCGCCGCCGGCGGCGACAGCAACGGACCCGTGGAGCTGGCTGCCCGCCTCGCGCGGGATCGCGCCCGAGTCGTCGACATCGGCAAGACCAAGCTGGACCTGCCGTGGAACGCCTACTACGAGAAGGAGCTCGACGTCCGGTTCTCGCGCTCGTACGGTCCCGGCCGCTACGACGACCGGTACGAGCTCGAGGGCATCGACTACCCCGCCGGCTATGTGCGGTGGACCGAGCGTCGAAACCTCCAGTGCTTCCTCGACCTCCTGTCGGGCAAGTCCCTCGAGGTGGCCTCCCTCGTGTCCGGGACGCGGCCCATCGCAGACGCGCCATCGGTCTACGAGGAGATGCGCACCGGGTCGATGCGCGGCATCGGCTTCCTGTTCGAGTACCCGCGGCCGGCGGTCGATGCCGACAGTTCCACGGGTGAGCTGTTCACCCGCACGGTGACCGTTCCGCGCTCGTCCGCTCCGAGGACGCGGCTCGAGGGAGCCACTGCGCGGCTGGGCTTCATCGGTGCCGGTAGCTACGCCAGCTCCATGTTGCTGCCCCACCTCGCGAAGCACCCGGCGGCGACGCTGGCCACCGTGGCGACGACTCGTTCGCTGTCCGCGGTGAACGCGCAGCGCAAGTTCGGGTTCGAGGCGGTGACGACCGACGCCAGTGTGGTGCTCGAGGACCCCACGATCGACGCCGTGTTCGTCGTCACGCGGCACCACTCGCACGCCGACTTCGTCTGCCGGGCGCTCGAGCAGGGCAAGGCCGTCTTCGTCGAGAAGCCCCTGGCCCTGACGCCCGAGCAGGTGGACCGCATCCTCGAGGTCGTGGAGAGGACCGGTAACGACCGCGTCATGGTGGGGTTCAACCGCCGCTTCGCGCCCCTCTTCACCGATCTGCGCGGACGCTTCGGCCGTCCGACCGGACCCATGAGTGCCCGCTACCTCGTCAACGCGGGATCCCTCGACGCCACGAGCTGGTACCTCAACGAGGAGCTCGAGGGTTCACGGTTCCTCGGTGAGGGTGGGCACTTCATCGACACCCTCAGCGCCTGGATCGGGCACGACCCGGTGCGGGTGATGGCGCAGCAGACCTCCAACGGCGCGGATCTGCACGTCCTGCTCACGTATGCCGACGGCTCGCTCGCGACCATCACGTACGCGACCGACGGCGACAGCCGGTTCCCGAAGGAGACGCTGGACGTCTCCGGTGGTGGCAGCAACGCCCGTCTCGACAACTACTCCCGCGCCACCCTCTGGAGCCGCGCGGGCAAGGACGTGAAGCGCTCGTATGCCGGTCAGGACAAGGGACAGCGCGCCGAGGTGGCCGCCTTCGTCGACGCGGTGGTCGCAGGTCGCCCGATGCCCATCTCGCTGGAGTCGCTGGTTGCGACCACCCGGGCGACGATCGCCGTCGGCCAGAGCCTTGTGTCCCACGAGGCAGTGTCACCATGAGCAGGTCCGCGCAGTGGTACCTGCGTCGGCTGCGCGGAATGACGCCAGACGAGGTGCTGCAGCGAGTCGCTGACCGGGGACGCCAGGCCCTGTGGGCGCGCCGACGGGTGGAGCTGGGCGCAGCGCCCGGGACCGTCGCGGGACTCCTGCCTGATCGTCGGTTTGCCAGTGCGCTGGAGCCGGATGTGAGGGGACAGGTGCCGGCAGCGGCTCGGGACGCGGTGGTCACCGCGGCCGATCGGCTGCTGCGAGGTGAGTATGCCGTGCTGGGCACCAGCCGTCGCGACATCCTCGACCCCGACTGGTTCCACGACCCGGTGACGGGTCGCCGCGCTCCCCAGGACGTGCTGGCCTTCCGCATCGACCACCGCGACGAAGGCGTGACGGGAA
The DNA here is from genome assembly GCF_056404275.1 of Pedococcus sp. P2_D9. Taxonomy (NCBI): domain Bacteria; kingdom Bacillati; phylum Actinomycetota; class Actinomycetes; order Micrococcales; family Intrasporangiaceae; genus Pedococcus; species Pedococcus sp. P2_D9. The sequence continues at coordinate 50,897 of NZ_JBFUEI010000015.1, read as the reverse complement.
ACATCAAGTCGGTGTGGGAGCTGTCGCGACACCACCACCTGACGGTCCTCGCGGCCGCCTGGTGGCTGACCGGCGACGAGCGGTACGCCGACACCGTGGCTCGGCAGCTCAGGTCGTGGTGGGCCGCCAACCCCTTCCTCTCCGGGGTGCACTGGACCAGCGGTATCGAGATCGGGGTCCGGCTCATCAGCTGGGCATGGGTGCGACGGCTGCTGGACGGCTGGCCGGGGGCAGCCGGCCTGTTCGAGGACAACGCCGACGCCCTCCAGCAGCTCAGGTGGCACCAGGAGTTTCTCGCCGCCTTCCGAAGCACTGGGTCGTCGGCCAACAACCACTTGGTTGCCGAGGCGGCCGGGCAGCTGGTCGCGGCCTGTGCCTTCCCCTGGTTCAGCGAGAGCGACGAGTGGCGCACTCGCGCGACGGTCGAGCTGGAGAACTCGTTGGCCGCCAACACCTTTTCCAGTGGGCTGAACCGAGAGCAGGCCTCCGACTATCACCGCTTCGTGACCGAGCTGGGCCTGGTGTCGCTGGCCGAGGCGGGTCGTGCGGGCCACCCTCTGAGCCTCTCGACCACGTCGTTGCTGGTGTCGTCCCTGGACGCTGCGGCCGCCATGCTCGACGCGAGTGGTCGCCCACCTCGACAGGGCGATGGTGACGAGGGTCGCGCCCTGGTGGTCGACGGCCCGAACGTCGATCCGTGGGCAAGCCTGCTTGCAGCGGGTGGTGCCGTCGTCGGGCCTCTTGGCTGGTGGCCGCCGACGGTGGCCGGTGTCCAGAGCACCGTGCTCCGCGCCGTTGCCGCCGGCACGTCGACGGCCGCGGGCGCCGAGAGCACCCAGCTGCCTGAGCGGGCCGCGAGCGCCCCGCTCGCCTTTCGCGACGCGGGCCTCTACGTGCTCCGCACCCCCGCCGGCCAGGGGCCCGAGATCTGGTGTCGCTGTGATGGAGGCCCACACGGATTCCTGTCCATCGCGGCGCATGCCCACGCGGACGCCTTGTCGGTCGAGGTCCGCTGCGACGGTGTCGAGCTGCTCGTCGATCCCGGGACGTTCTGCTACCACGGAGACCCCGTCTGGCGGCAGTACTTCCGCTCCACTGCCGCGCACAACACCATCGAGGTGGACGGCGTCAGCCAGTCCGTCGAAGGCGGGCCATTTCTCTGGAGCAGCCAGACCGACGCCGTGGTCGACCACTTCGAGCCGGACGGCCCGGTGCAGGCGTGGACGGCTCACCACGCCGGCTATGCGCGACTTGATCCTCGACTTCGTCACGAACGTACGGTGACGCTGGACCCGGTCGAGCGCGCGCTCCGCGTCACGGACACCCTGACGGGGTCCGCGTCCGCGCGGCATACCCTGCGCCTGGCGTGGCACCTTGGACCGGAGGTCCAGGCGCGGCTCACTGACGGAGGGGCGCAGCTGTCCTGGACGGGGGAGTCGGGTCCTGGCCGCGCCCTGCTCCGCCTGCCTCAGTCGCTGACGTGGTCGAGCCACCGCGGTGAGGTGGACCCGGTCCTGGGGTGGTACTCCCCCCGCTTCGGGGAGAAGGTGCCGACCACCACGCTGGTGGGCTCCGGCTCGTGGACGGGCGCACTCACCCTGCAGACCGGTCTCGATCTCACCGAGAGTGCGGCGGCGGTGCGGGCCGCCTCCTTCTCGTCGCCCGGTGAGGAGGAGTCGTGAGCGAACAAGCCCTCGACCTGAGAGCGACCTGGGCGATCGCCCGCCGTCGCGCGTGGATCCTCGCGCTCGCCGCCGCCATCGGGGCGGTCGACGGAGGTGTCGCCCTGTCGATGCGTCCTCCGGAGTACAGCAGCACGAGCAAGGTTCTCCTCCCCGTGGCCGCGCAGGGGTCGACCGTCGCACTCCCCGCCCACGGCATCGACACCCAGGTGCAGATCGCCCAGAGTGAAGCGGTGCTCGGGCCTGCCGGACAGGCAGTCACCCCCGCACTGACCGCGACCCAGGTGGCCAAGCGGGTGACCGTCAAGGCCGCGACGACGGACCTGATGAGCATCACGGCAACCGGGACCACTCCTGAGCAGGCGCGGGCACTGTCCGGCGCCGTCGCCCAGGCGGAGCTCGACTACCTCAAGGCCGCGGCGAACACGGTGCAGGCACAGGCCAGAGGCGCCCTCTCCACCCGAGTCGCCGCGCTGCAGGCCAGCCTCGCGGCGGTGAACTCCGAGATCAAGAAGACCGATGTGCGACTTGCCGGCGAGTCCCCGGCCTCGCCTGCGGGCAAGGCGGACGCGGCCGCGCGCGCGCAGCTGACAGCGCAACAGGGCAGCTTGGTGCTCCAGGTCGACAAGCTCCAGCAGGAGACCGCGAACCAGTCCCTTGCCCAGCCCGGTGCCGTTGCCACCCTGATCGAAGCAGCCTCGCCGGCCGTGACCACGTCGCCCTTTGTCAGCGCTGCCCTCTTCGGGGTGGGGGGTGCCGCAGCTGGTGCCCTCCTGGTCCTGCTCATCCTCGTGCTGCGATCCCGTCGCGAGCGGGCCGTTCGTTCCCGGGACCAGATCGCCGATGCCGTCGGAATCCCTGTCGTGGCGTCCATCGAGAGCCATGCCCCGCGCTCCGTCGCGGGGTGGACCGGACTGCTCAAGAGCTACGCGCCGCACAACGTCGAGACGTGGACCCTGCGCCAGCTGGTGCGCCTCGTGACGCCGGGCCACCCGGGAAGCCTCGCACCCGAGTCCGACGATGACACCGGGCCGACGGGAGTCGTCTTCCTGACGCTGTCCGGAGACGTCAAGGCCCTGGCGGTCGGTCCACAGCTCGCGTCCTTCGCGGCATCGTCCGGTCTCCAGACCCAGCTGCTCACCGCACAGATGCATGAGTCGGCGAATGCGCTCCGGGTTGCGTGCGCGGGCCTCGCGCACGATGAGCAACCGCGTCCCAGGCTGTCGGTCGACGGCAGCGGACACGCCCAGCGTTCCGCGGACCTCGTCGTGCACATCGCCGTGGCCGACCGTCAGCGTCCTGAGCTGCGCCTGGGGGTGGGCAAGGCCGTGATCCTGCTCGCGGTGACAGCAGGATCAGCCACGGCGGAGGACCTCGCCAGGGTTGCGCTCGCCGCTGACGACTCGGGCAACTCCATCGCTCGAATCGTCGTCGTCGACCCTGACCCCCTGGACCGCACCACGGGACGCCTCCTGCCCTCGGAACGCGCAGCCCAGGTGCCACTCCCGTCGCTCATGACCGGCACCGCGGCCACGGCCGAGGCGACCGCCCTGAGGACTCGCCGGAGGCTGCGATGATCGACGTCTCCTGGCGCATCGAGGATGAGGACCGCGACTTCGAGATCACCGGCGCGCCGCGACCGCTTCTCGGCACCTGGCACTACCTGCGCAACTCCCTCCGCCGCGCCTGGCGCACCTGGAGCTTCCTCGCCGTGCTCGGGGCTGCGCTCGGCCTCGCCGTGATCGTGCTGGTACCCCCGGCCAGCAAGGGCACCGTGATGGTGTTGATGGCCCACCCCGCGAACCTCGACGCGCAGTCGGCCATGGCGACAGACCTCAGCCTGCTCAACACCCGAGAGGTGGCCTCCCGCACCGTCAAGGCACTGTCGCTGGACATGTCGCCGGAGGCCTTTCAGTCGACCATCACTGCCGAACCGGTCACCCCCGAGGTGCTCACCATCTCGGTCTCGGCACCGGACGACGGGTCGGCGGTGACCCGGGCTGATGCCCTGACCGAGCAGTACCTCACATTCCGTGCCCAGCAGCTGAAGTCCCTCAGTCGTGGCCTGATCGACGGGTACAAGTCCCGGATCGACACCCTCCGAGCCCAGGTCACCACCCTCACGGCCTCGTACAACGAGGAGCTCCTGAAAGGCGCGGACGGGCAGAGCCAGGCTTCCGACATCCTGACCCGTCGCACCCAGCTGAACTCGCAGATCGTCGAGCTGCAGTCGGCGTTGGAGGATGCCTCGCTAAGCGCGGACGCCGCCATCGCGTCCACGCACGTGATCGACCCCGCAACGGTCGAGAGACGGTCCCTCAAGAGGCTGCTGGTCCTCAACGTGGCGTCAGGTCTCATCGCGGGAACCGCCCTGGGAGTCGGTTTCGTGCTGTTCCGGGCTCTCACGTCCACCAGGGTGCGACGCCGCCAGGACGTCGCGCTCGCCCTCGGCGCCCCGGTTCGGTACAGCGTGGCCTCGCGGGGACCCACGGAACGCCGCTTCGCGCCCCTGCGGTGGATCTCAGGGCCGTGGCACGCTCGTGACCTTGCGACGCTCGTCCACGGCTTGGCCTCAGCGCTGCCGGACCGCAGTGACACCACCCTCGCGGCGTTGCCTGCCGCTCCGGTCCGAGCCGGGTGGGTCGACGACCGGCAACAGGTGGTGGCCATGGTCGCCATCGGCAACGCGGGCGTGGCCGCCGAGGTGATGGCTGCGCTGGCACTCCAGCTCAATGCCCTCGGAAGGGGTGTGTTGCTGGTCGACCTCAGCCCGTCCGGAGCGCTGGTCGCCCACCTGTCGTCCAGGCGGTTTGCCAGGCGCGCCTCCCGCATGGCGTCGAGGGAGGCCTCCGAAGCAGCTCGGGCGCTTGGTTCGCCTACGGTGTTCCGTCCCACCGGGGCGGTCGGGCTGGCACGCGGGCCTCTGCGCGCGGCTCGCGGCGAGTCGGCAGCCCTTCGTGGCGACGAGTTCCCGGGTGACGCGTGGGCAGCGGCGGACGTCGTCCTCGTCCTGGCCGACGTCGACCCGGGGATCGATGCCGAGAGCCTCGCGTCATGGGTCGGGCGGGCAGTGCCGCTCGTCACCGCCGGCCAGTCCTCCCCGGAGCTGTTGCAGACCACGGCGGAGCTGGTCCGGGCGGCCGGTCTCGAGCTCCCCTTCGCCATGATGGTCGGGTCCGACGACACCGACGACAGCCTCGGCCTCAAGGGCTCCCATGACTCGGGGTCCATGGCAGGGAGCCAGCGGTGAGCACTACCGCAACGGCGGGCCGCTGGGTCAGGCCATGGCCTCGCACGGATGAGCTCCGGCCGACCTCGTCCCTGCGGACCCGCGCCTCGGAAGTGCCGAGACTCCTGTTCCTGGCGTGGGGGGCCCTGTTCTGCAACGTTCTCACCCCGACGGGTGTGTCGACGATCGTGCCGATCCCCGGCCCACTCACTCAGGCCCTTGCGCAAGGCTCCCTCATCCTCGCCGTGATCTTGGCGCTGTTGGTGAATCCCCGGATCGTCATCCGGCCGCAACTCTTCCTGGTGCTCCTGTCCGTCATGGCGGTCATGGCGCTCGTCGTCAGCATCCACAGCGTCTTCTTCCTGGGGTCGACCTATCGTGCGATCCGCCTGATCGGCTTCGTGACCTGCCTGTGGCTGTTGTCCCCTTGGTGGGGCGCCCGGGACCTGCTGCTCCTGCGCGTCCACCGCCTCTGCCTGTGGGGAGCCCTGATCCCCGTCGCCCTTGGAGCGCTCATCGCACCCGGGAAGGCATTCGCCTTCGAAGGTCGCCTGTCCGGAGTGATCTGGCCCATGTGGCCGACCGCCGTGGCGCACTATGCAGCAGTGCTGCTCGGCACGTCGGTCGTGCTGTGGCTGTGCCGCACCATCGGTGGGAGGCATGCCTTCGTGGCCGTGGTGCTCTCGACGGCGTGTCTCCTGGGTACGCACACGCGCACTGCCCTGCTCGGTGCCATCACGGGGCTCATCGTGGCCGCAGGCAGTCTCTTCCTCGGGCACGCACGCGTCCGGCGGACGTCGGTGACCACGCTCGTCGCCGTGATCGTCGGCGCCACCCTCTTTGCCCCGCAGGTCCTGCGCTGGGCTGCCCGCGGCCAGTCGGCGGAGCAGGCAACGGACCTGACCGGTCGGGCCACCGTGTGGAGCGCAGTGTCGAACACCAGCCGCCCACGCATCCAGGAGCTCTTCGGATCGGGCCTGTCGGACAAGTCCTTCACCGGTCTGTCCGTGGACAGCAGCTGGGTGGCCACGTATCTCGACCTCGGATGGTTCGGGGTGGTCCTGGTCCTCACCTTCCTGTGCGTGCTGTTGGCGATGGCCGTCACCCACCCGCGGGGTCCGCGGCGCGCCATCGCCCTGTTCCTGCTCACCTATTGCGTCCTGTCGTCGATCACCGAGACCGGCCTGGGTGACGCCTCGGCATACCTGCTCGACCTCGTGGTTGCGGCGTCGCTGGTCGTTCGTCCTCCACGTCGAGGGGCCACATGAGGATCCTGGTCATCCACGGTCGGTACCGGTCAGCGGCTCCCAGTGGGGAGAACATCGTCGTCGACCAGGAGGGAGCCGCGCTCCGCGCCGCCGGCCACGACGTCGAGCTCTTCGAACGGCACAGCGACGACATCGCCGGGTGGTCGCTGCCGCGCAAGGCAGCACTCCCCGCCACGACCCTGTGGAACGGCGAGGTCAAGCGCGACCTGGCGGCCCACATCGTGGCGACGCGACCTGATGTCGTGCACGTCCACAACACCTTTCCCCTGATCAGCTCCTCGGTCCTGTATGCGTGCCGGGATGCCGGGGTGCCTGTCGTCGCAACGATCCACAATTACCGGCTCCTCTGTGCAGGGGGTGGCTTCTTCCGCGACGGCGAACCGTGCCATGACTGCTCAGCCGGGCGCGGCGGTCCAGCCCTCCTGCACGGCTGCTACCGAGGGTCGCGTCTGGCAACGCTTCCGATCGTCGCCGCCAACCTGATCCATCGCCCGGCGTGGCAGCGTCTCGTTGCTGCCTATGTCTTCATCTCGGAGTCGCAGAAGAACCTGATGGAGGACCTCGCCCTCCCCCCGGAGCGGGTCTTCGTGAAGCACAACTTCGTCGTCGGCGGCGAGCTTCGCATGAAGGAGCGCGAGCACGTGGTGACCTACGTCGGCCGGCTGGACGCGGCCAAGGGCGTACCCCTCCTCATGAGGGCGTGGGACGCCTTCCGGGCCGACAACCCCCACTCCGCACTGCGACTGACGGTGGTCGGCGGAGGCCCGCTGGAGGCGGAGGTGCAGGCCTGGGGCGCCAGGCACCCGACCGTGGAGCTGGCCGGCCTGGTGGCGCGCGAGCAGGTCGGCGACATGCTGGCCCGGTCGGTGGCGAGTGTGGTGACCTCACAGTCGGAGGAGACCTTCGGGCTGGTGGCCGTCGAGGCGATGGCGGCGGGGGTCACACCGATCGCCCCGGCAATGGGGCCCTTCCCGGAGCTCATCACGCATGGGCTCGACGGCGTCCTGTTCCGAGCCGGCGATGCTGGTTCGCTGGCGGGGACCTTCGCCCAGATCGACCGGGATCCGCAGCGATTCGTCGCCATGGGCCGGCAAGGACGCGCGACCTACGAGCGCCGCTTCCAGCCGGAGAGCAGCCTCGAGCGTCTGCTCGAGATCTACGACTTCGCCATCGCCAACCCTGTCACCGCGCCCCCGAGAGTGGCTTCGAAGGGGCGCTGACGCGTCGCCCGGTCGACGTCGCCTCGGTGCCGCGGCCGGTCAGTCGCGCACCGCGGCTCCGCTGAGGAAGTCGAGCAGCCTGGGGCCCTGCACCTCGCTCGAGAAGTCACTCTTGGCGCGTGCCTGGGCGGCGGAGGCCATCGTGCTCCGTCTCTCGCTGTCCGACATCATGGCGATGAGCTGGTCAGCAGCAGCCCCGGCGTCGTCCAGCGGCCACATTTCGCCGTCGATCCCGGCTCGCACGAGCTCTGGAATGCCCCCGACCGCTGCTGCAAGGACCGGTAGGCCCTCGGCCATGGCTTCGATGAGGGCAATCGGGAGGTTGTCCATGCGCGAGGCGTGGCAGTACACCTGGTGACCCGCGATCATGGGCCGGGGATCGGGTTGGTAGCCGACGAAGCTCACCTGGGTGGTGAGGCCGAGGAGTGCAGCTCTCTTCTCCAGGGCGGCACGGTCCGGACCGTCGCCGATGACCGTGAGCGTGTAGCGATGGCCACGTTCGGCGGCGGCCGCCAGGACCTCGAGGAGGTAGCCCTGGTTCTTGCGCGGCTCCAGTGCTCCGACCGTGACGAGGTCCGCGATCGGGGTGACCGGTGGCCGGTCCACGATGTCGACGGCATTGGGTATGACGACGCCTGGGACCGCGCGCAGCGCAGGCAGCCGCTCCTCCAGCAGGGATCGCATGAACTGCGATACGTAGACGACACCGTCGAGACGAGGCAGGACGTCCGCCTCGAACGACCGGATCGACGAGTAGGTCCGACCAGCTGTGGGGATCTCGCCCTTGTCCGCCCACTCGTCAGCCTGCGAGATGTTGAAATGGACTGCCATGACTACGGGTTCGTCGCTGCGCACCCGCATCGCCGCACTGGCGGACACCGGGCACTGGGCATACACGACAGCTGGTCCGACGGTCTCGGCGAGGCGCGCTGAGAGCGCGCCCCGGAGGTAGGTCTCGTGCCAATGCCGGTACCACCACACGCCCAGCGGCCCGCTCATCCGACCCAGGACCAGCCGCGCCCCGAACACCGGCATGCGGGTCAGGGACCTCTGGGAGAACGGTGTCACCACGGTGGCGGCACGCCCGCTGGACCGTGCGTACGAGCGAACGGTCGCAACGTGGCTCTGGACGCCGGAGCCGCCCGCCTCACGCAGGAGGGTCGCCAGGACGATCGTGGGTTCCGGCACTGGAGCTGGCTGCACGAGTCCCCTTGAGTGGTGTGGTGTTCCGGGCCGGGCGCCCGGTCTGCGATTCTCTCCGAACGCCGGGTCTGCCGCCACCCGCATCCAGCGAAGTCTGCTGCCGTGGCGGGTAGACTTCACGTACTCGATCGTCAGGTGACACGGACCCCGCGCACCCTGGAACCTGCCGGTTCGAGGTCCAGGTGGGGAGGTCTCCGGATGACACAGGGGGGAAGCCGCTCGGCGAGTGGCGCCGCGACGTCGGTGTCATCTGCGGCGGCCGTGTCATCGGCGCTCGCCATGGGGGCGGCACTGGCCTACCTGGCGCTCGCGGCACTCGTGACGACTGCGCGAACTCGCGGAGTCGACTCCAGCGTCTACTGGTTCTTCCGGCCGGGCGGGGTCTGGGGACGTACCCAGCGGATCAATGCAGACCTCGTCGACGGACTGGAGCCGCGCGTCGTCTTCTCCACTCTCGCTGTCGTGGCTGTCCTCTTCGCGGTTCGCCGGCGCTCCTGGCGCCCGTTGACGGTCGTCGCCGTGTTGTCAGCCGTGACGGCCCTGATCACCATCGTGACGAAGGTGGTCGTCCAGCGAGCAGACACCGGGGGAGCCTTCGGAGGCGGTGGGGGCAGCTTCCCCTCTGGGCACGCTGCGGCCATCACGGTCTGCATCTTCGGCCTGCTGATGCTCTTCCGGGTGCGAATTCGCCTCTGGGAGTGGGCAGTCCTGCTGTTGGTCGCCATGGTGGTGACCGTCCCGCTGCTCTTCGTCGGCCTGCACTGGTTGACCGACGTGGTCGGCGGCATCCTCGTCGGGCTCGCCGTGAGCTCCGCTTTGAGCTCGGTCCTCCTGCTGCGTCCGCGTCCCGGCGTCCGGCCTGGGTCTCCGCGGGATTCGCAGGATTCGCGGTGACAGGGTCGAGACTCGTCCTCATGGCGGTCGGCGTCCTGCTGGTGGGATCACTCTCCGCCAGCCATCCGCGCGACGTCCGAGCCGGGGTCGGGCCACGGCCGGCCAACGGGTCGACCACCCAGCCGGCAGGCGTCGGGCCCCCGGGAGGAGCCGCGCCTGTGGCGCCCACGCAGGCACCTGCCCGCCCGCCTGTTGCGGTGTGCGACTCCGAGCTCCTGCGCGGCCCGGCCGCAGCGCCCCAGGGTGCGGTGGTCGTCGGGCTGGCCGACGACCTCGAGTCCGTGACCGACAGCAACGACCCCGGTACGACGTTCTGGTTGGCCGCAGGCACCCACCATCTCGGTGACGGGCAGTACAACCAGGTCCACCCGAAGGCTGGCAACCGCTACGTGGGAGCGCCGGGGGCCATCATCGACGGTCGCCACCTCAACCAATATGCCTTTGGTGGACAGGAGGCGGGGGTCCACGTCTCCTACCTGACGATCCAGGGGTTCGGCTCCGCGGGGGAGAACTTCAACGAGGGCGTGGTCAACCACGACTTCGCCACCGGGTGGGTGTTCTCGCACGTGACGGTGCAGGGCAATGCAGGGGCGGGGTTGCTCCTGGGCACTGACAACGTCCTCGAGCTGAGCTGCATCCGAGGCAACGGTCAGTCCGGGTTCAACGCCTATCGACCCGACGGTGTCCGGAACCTCGTGGTCGACCGCAACGAGATCACGGGCAACAACACCGACGACTGGGAGGAGAGCCAACCCGGCTGTGGCTGCACCGCCGGGGGGAAGTTCTGGGACACACGAGGTGCCGTCGTGACCAACAACTACGTCCATGACAACCGGGGCGTGGGACTGTGGGCGGACACCGACAATGTCGGCTTCCGCTTCCAGGGCAACTACTTCTCGGAGAACGACGGCGAAGCGCTCTGGTACGAGATCAGCTACAACGCCGAGATCATCGCGAACACGTTCATCCGCAATGCACTGGTCAAGGGGCCGGCCAACCCTGGCTTCCCGGCCGGGGCGGTCTACCTCTCCGAGGCGGGGCAGGACTCCCGCGTCGAGCCCACCGTGGGTGCCTCGTTCGTCATCGCCCGCAACACCTTCATCGACAACTGGGGTGGGGTCGTCCTCTGGGAGAACGCTGATCGGTTCGCCGGATCACCCAGCAACACGAGCAGCGACTACGGGACGCTGGTGAACCCGGAGGCGACGGTGGGGCAGTGTGCGAAGAAGGACGTGGTGAGCCGCCAGCCCTACCGCAGCGACTGTCGGTGGAAGACGCAGAACGTCCAGGTCCATGACAACTCCTTCTCGTTCGACCCGAGCCGGCTCGGCGCCGCCTGCACGGTCGAGAACACCTGCGGCTACCAGGGGTTGTTCTCCAACTCCGGCAGCTCCCCTGACTGGTCGTCATACCTCGGCGATGTCGTCCAGCGCGCAATCACCTTCTCGCAGAACAACAAGTGGTTCGACAACACCTATGTGGGCCCGTGGTCGTTCATGGTGCTCGCGCAGGGCAACACCGCGACCTGGGACGTGTGGCGAGCACAGCCCTATGGACAGGACGTCGGCAGCTCGATGCGGTGAGGTCCCCACCGATGCTCCAGCCAGGCCCTGGCTCCCCGCTGAACCTGCAGGGCGGCGAACGGGCTCACTGCTTGAGTGGGGCTGACCTCACTCCTTGGGCCAGCGCGGCCAGGTTCGGTGAAGTGCCGTCCCTGTAGACGAGGGTCAGCTGGTCGTCCTTGAACCAGGCCGCCACAGCGGGCGCACCCGTGGTGAGGGCCATGACCCCGTCCTTCGTCCTCACGAACCGCGGCGCCGACTTCGACGCGGTGACCGCGTTGAGCAGCTGCACGACGTACTGGTCCTGGAAGGTCGTGCTCTTCGCGACTCCGCGCTTGGTCGTGTACACCGCGACAGCGCCCACGTCGCGGCCGGCGACCGTCAGCGAGTGGATGGCCGAGGAGGTGATCACGTGGGCCGAGGCCTTGCTGACCGCAGCGAACCGCTGCTTGTCCTTCGCGGAGGGCGCGCCGTAGCCGATCGTGCCCACCCTTCCGGGCGTGATGACAGGCATCGCCGCCCGTGGGTCCCTGACGATCCGGGCACTGGTGGCGGACGCCTTCCCGGTGGCGGGCGCCTTCGCGCTGGGGGCGGCCGAGCCTGCTGTCGCCTGCGTTGACGCAGCTGCCGGCGCACCGGTCGCTCCGGACCCGGTGGACGAGCCGGAGTCGGTGCAGCCGGTGAGCGTGGCGACGACGAGGGCGCCAACCACCGGGAGCCAAGCAGTCCTGCGCATCAGCAAAACCTCCCTCGTGCCCCGGCAGCCGCGCTCGCCGCGCCCCGGCGGCTCCCACCACGGTCTCGTCGACCATAACCAGCGCGCAGGGACCCCTGACACCTGCGAATGCTGTAGACGCCCCAGTGTTCCAGGCGTCGTCGTCGGTGGATGAGGCCGTCGGTGGCGGCGGTTAGAGTGGTGGACACTCCCCATTCGTCGTCCACCCGCACGTCGTTTGATGTGGGGCTTTCGTGCTGTCCACGCGGCCGCTGCGCCCCCGCCAAGCTGTCTCCAGGAGCCTCGTCATGACCCTCGCCCCGCTGCTCGACCTCCTCGGTGCCGATGCCGCCGTCGGTCGGGCTCTCGCGGTCGCCCGCGCGGGAGAGCCGGTCGCCGACCTGGCCGTCACGGCCGGTGCCAGGCCGGCCCTCATCGCCGCGCTGGCCCGCGACAGTGGTCGGCCGATCCTCGCGGTGACGGCGACGACGCGCGAGGCCGAGGACCTGGTCGCGGCGCTCGGGTGCTTCCTCGACCACGACCGCGTGGCCGAGTTCCCGGCCTGGGAGACCCTGCCCCACGAGCGGCTCAGCCCGCGCAGCGACACCGTCGGCAAGCGGCTGGCCGTGCTGCGCCGGCTCAAGCACCCCGACTCCTCCGACCCGACCTACGGCCCGCTCGACGTCGTCGTGGCCCCGGTGCGGGCCGTGCTGCAACCGGTTTCGCAGGGCCTGGGTGACCTCGCCCCGGTCGCCCTCAAGGCCGGCGACGACGCGCCCCTCGAGGAGGTCGTCGAGCACCTCGCGGCCGCGGCATACACGCGCACCGACCTCGTGGAGCGGCGCGGGGAGTTCGCGGTGCGAGGCGGCATCCTCGACGTCTTCCCGCCCACCGAGGACCACCCGGTGCGGGTCGAGTTCTGGGGCGACACGGTCGAGGAGATCCGCTGGTTCAAGGTCGCCGACCAGCGCAGCCTCGAGGTCGCCGAGCACGGGCTGTGGGCCCCGCCCTGTCGCGAGGTGCTGCTGACCGACTCGGTGCGCGCTCGAGCCGCCGCCCTGATGGACCAGCTGCCCGGAGCGGTCGACCTGCTCGCCAAGCTCGCCGAGGGCATCGCCGTCGAGGGCATGGAGTCCCTCGCCCCAGCCCTGGTCGACGGGATGGAGAGCGTCCTCGACACCCTGCGCGACGGCACCGCCGTGGTCCTGTGCGACCCCGAACGCGTGCGCACCCGCGCCCACGACCTCGTGGCCACGAGCCAGGAGTTCCTCGAGGCCGGCTGGGCCAACGCCGCCGTCGGCAACACCGTGCCGATCGACCTGCAGGGGATCCTGGGCACCGCGTCGTTCTGGAGCCTCGCCGACCTCCGCGCCCACGCCCAGGGCTCGGGTATGCCGTGGTGGGACCTCGGCCCGTTCGTCGCCGACGAGGAGCTCGCCGTGGGCGACTCGGTGGTGGTGAACACCGGCCTGGAGGAGGCGCCGCGGTACCGCGGCAGCACCCCGGATGCCGTCGCCGACCTCCAGCACTGGGTCGCCGACGGCTGGCGGGTCGTGGTCGTCACGGAGGGGCCGGGGCTGGCCCGCCGCGTCGCCGAGGTGCTGGCCGACGAGTCCGTCGCCGCGCGGCTCGACGCCGACCTGACCGACCTCTCCGACGGCGTGGTTCACCTGACCACGGGCAGCGTCGGCAGCGGGTTCCTCTCTCCTGCAAGCAAGTTCGCCCTCATCACCGAGACCGACCTCACCGGCACGCCGGGGCAGGGTGGCTCCACCAAGGACATGCGCAAGATGCCCTCGCGTCGGCGCAACCAGGTGGACCCGCTCCAGCTCAAGCCGGGCGACTACGTCGTCCACGAGCAGCACGGTGTCGGCAAGTTCGTCGAGATGGTACAGCGCACCATCGGTGCCGCCACCCGGGAGTACCTCCTCATCGAGTACGCCCCGGGCAAGCGGGGTCAACCGGGCGACCGGCTCTTCGTGCCCACCGACCAGCTCGACCAGGTCACCCGCTACGTGGGTGGCGAGATGCCCACGCTCAACAAGATGGGCGGCAGCGACTGGGCCAAGACCAAGGGCCGGGCGCGCAAGTACGTCAAGCAGATCGCGGCCGAGCTGATCCAGCTCTACTCGGCCCGGATGGCCACCAAGGGCCATGCCTTCGCGCCGGACACCCCCTGGCAGCGTGAGCTCGAGGACGCGTTCTCCTACGTCGAGACCCCCGACCAGCTCAGCTCGATCGACGAGGTCAAGTCCGACATGGAGCGCACCGTGCCGATGGACCGCCTCATCTGCGGAGACGTCGGCTACGGCAAGACCGAGATCGCCGTGCGCGCCGCGTTCAAGGCGATCCAGGACGGCAAGCAGGTGGCCGTGCTCGTGCCGACCACGCTGCTGGTCCAGCAGCACCTGCAGACCTTCACCGAGCGCTATCAGCAGTTCCCTGTGGTCGTGCGCCCGTTGTCGCGCTTCCAGAGCGACAAGGAGGCCCGCGAGACGATCGCCGGCCTCGCCAACGGCAGCGTCGACCTCGTCATCGGAACGCACCGGCTGCTCGGCGGCACGATCCAGTACAAGGACCTCGGGCTCGTTGTCATCGACGAGGAACAGCGCTTCGGCGTCGAGCACAAGGAACAGCTCAAGACCCTGCGGACCGCCGTCGACGTGCTCGCCATGTCGGCCACCCCCATCCCGCGCACGCTCGAGATGGCCGTGACCGGCATACGCGAGATGTCGACGCTGGCCACGCCTCCTGAGGAGCGGCACCCGGTCCTGACCTATGTCGGTGCCTACGACGAGAAGCAGATCGTGGCCGCCATCCGGCGCGAGCTGCTCCGCGAGGGGCAGGTCTTCCTCGTCCACAACAAGGTGTCGACGATCGAGCGCGCCGCCAGCCGCATCCGCGAGCTCGTGCCGGAGGCCCGCGTGGCGACCGCCCACGGCAAGATGGGCGAGCACAGGCTGGAGCAGGTCGTCCTCGACTTCTGGGACAAGAAGTTCGACGTGCTGGTCTGCACGACGATCGTCGAGACCGGCCTCGACATCTCCAACGCCAACACGCTCATCGTCGAGCGCTCCGACGTCCTCGGCCTCTCCCAGCTGCACCAGCTCCGCGGCCGGGTCGGGCGAGGCCGCGAGCGGGCCTACTGCTACTTCCTCTACCCACCCGAGAAGCCGATGACCGAGACGGCCCACGACCGGCTGCAGACCATGGCCAGCCACACCGACCTCGGTGCCGGCATCCAGATCGCCATGAAGGACCTCGAGATCCGCGGCGCCGGCAACCTGCTCGGCGGGGAGCAGTCCGGGCACATCGCCGGCGTGGGCTTCGACCTCTACGTACGCCTCGTCGGAGAAGCGGTGGCCGACTTCCGGGGTGACGGCGAGACGGCGCCCGGCGAGATCAAGATCGAGCTCCCGGTCGATGCCCACCTTCCCCACGAGTACGTCCCTGGGGAGCGGTTGCGCCTCGAGGCCTACAAGAAGCTGGCCAGCGTCCTCGACGAACAGGCGCTCGCCGACATCGAGGCCGAGCTGGTCGACCGCTATGGCCCGCTGCCCGAGCCGGTCCGCAACCTCATGGAGGTGGCTCGGCTGCGCACGGTGGCCCGGCAGGCAGGGGTCGCGGACATCTCGGTGCAGGGCAACTTCGTCCGGTTCGGGCCGGTCGACCTCCCCGAGTCGGCGCAGCTGCGGCTGCAGCGGCTCTACCCGAAGTCGCTCGTCAAGGACGCGCTGCATACCATTCTGGTGCCGAAGCCGATGACGGCTCGGGTGGGTGGCCAACCGCTGCGCGACACGGCAGTCTTGCAGTGGGCCAGTGACCTCATCCGAGGCGTGCTGCTGGGCAGCGTCGCAGACGCCGCCCGGGTCGCCACCGGTCAGGACACGGTTTCGGCCCGCTGAGCCACCACACGTTGTACCGAGTGAAGGATGTAGTCCGTGAAGGCATTGAGTGCGCTGCGTGGGTCGATCGTGACGGCAGTCGTCGTCGGGGTGCTGGCCGTGTCCGGCTGTGCGACCGCCGACACCGCCGCGGTCGTCAACGGACACCGGATCAGCGAGCAGGAGGTCCAGGAGGCCACCACCCAGATCACCAAGGCCTACCCCGACTCGTCGCTCAACACGGCCAGCGCTCTCTCGAGCCTGGTGATGGCCTCCTTCATCAACCAGGTCGCCGAGGAGTCCGGCAAGGGCCTGTCCGACTCCGCGGCCAAGGCCGCCATCGCCAACATCGTGGACCCGGTGCCGGCCACCCTCGAGCTCGTGAAGTCGAGCCTGTCGTCCCAGCAGCTGACCAGCGTGGAGCAGGGCAAGGTCGTCGAGCTCGCCTCCAAGGCGAAGGTGACGCTCAACCCGCGCTACGGCACCTTCGACGCCAAGAACGTCCGCTTCGACGTCAGCCAGCCCAACTGGATCAAGGCCGAGCCGACGCAGCCGGCACCCGCCACCACCCCCGCGGGCTGAGACCAGGTGCCGGGTGAGGTGCCGGGTCAGGTGCCAGGTCGGCTGACCCTGCTGGTCGGCAGTCCGCGGATCGCAGCCGGCCTCTTCACCCGAGCCGCGTGGCAGGCACTGGACGCCGCGGACCAGATCCTCGCGCGCGACAAGAGCGAACCACTGGCCGACGCCGTGTCAGAGGCGGGTATGCCGGTGCGTCACCTCGGTGACGTCGCCCCGCCCGAGCTGGCGCGCACCCTCATGGATGCCGCTGCACAGCCGGCCGACGTCGTCTGGGTGTCCTCGGCCCACGGGGACCCGGGGCTCACCGACGCGATCGCCTCGGAGGTGTCCCGGCTGGGTGCGCCGCCGGAGGTGGAGGTGCTCGTGGCGTCGTGGGACGTTCCCGGCTCGCGGTTGCTCGACCTCGTGGCCGTCATGGACCGGCTCCGGTCGCCCGGCGGCTGCCCCTGGGACGCCGAGCAGACCCACGAGTCGCTGGTGAAGTACCTCATCGAGGAGAGCCACGAAGCGGCCGAGGCGATCGAGTCCGGTGACCGTGACCACATCCGCGAGGAGCTCGGCGACGTGCTGCTCCAGGTGGTCTTCCAGGCTCGCGTGGCCCAGGAGCACGACACCGAGCCCTTCGACGTCGACGACGTCGCCGGCGCGATCATCGAGAAGCTGGTCCGCCGGCACCCCCACGTCTTTGCCGACGGCGACGCCTCCACCCCCGCCGAGGTGGAGCAGGCGTGGGAGCAGATCAAGGCCGCGGAGCGCGCGCAGAAGGCGCCGCACGGTGGCGGTGAGGACGGGCACCAAGGGCTGCTCCACGGCATACCCAGGTCGTTGCCCAGCCTGCTCGCCGCCGACAAGGTGCTGGCTCGCTGGGAGCGGACCGGAGGCGACCTGTCCGCGGTGGGTGACCCCGAGGGGGACCTGGCGGCACGGCTGCTCGCCCTTGTCGCCGAGGCGCGGGCTCAGGGTGTCTCGGCCGAGGAGGTCCTGCGGCAGGCGCTGCGCGACCTCGGTCAGGACGAGCAGACCGGCACGAACGGGCGGTCCGGCAGGTAGTTGCGCCACTCCTGCTCGGTGAGCGGACGCCCGGCCAGTCGGCAGGCCGTGGCCAACCAGGACTGGGGGGCGATGGTCCAGGTGAGCACGGTCCCGCTGCTTCCGGCGAAGAGGATGTGGCTGTTGTCCTTCGTGAAGGCAGGGTCGCCATCCTCATTCACCGTCGCGGAGCCGAGGTACGCCCCGGTGCGGGCGTCCCAGTGGCTCAGCTTGCCCTCGGCCACGCTCGCAACGAGGGTGCCGTCGTCGCTGAACTTGGTGAAGTAGCCGACCAGGTGCGCCTGCGCGGCGTTGGGACGGGAGATCCATGTCAAGGAGGCGGCGTCGAGCAGGCCGACACCGGCGTCGCCCAGGTCCACGAGCAGGCGGCTGCCATCCGGCGAGGGGACCGCGAGCTGCACGGTGGCGCCGAGGTCGGGCATCGGCCAGACCTTTCCGGTGACGTAGTCCACGATGAGGTCGTTGGTGTAGACGCTGTGGAGGTCGCCACTGGGCATGAACCCTGACAGGGCCAGGCCCTCCGGCGGGCCCGGCTTGTGCTCGCGCACCTGGATTGGCTCACGTGCCGGCGCCAGGGTGTGGGCGTCCAGGACGTGCAGCCTCCCGGTGGTGCTGCCGACGAGCAGGTACTTCCCGTCGGGGCTGAAGAAGGCGATCGCGGCGCCCTCGCTCGAGTCCGTCGACGCAAGCTGGTGTGCGGCAAGCACCCGGCCGGTGGCGGCGTCGAACGTGCGGACCACGGGATCACCGGTGGTGATGTTCAGGGTCTTGTTGTCGCGGTGCCAGGCGAGGTCGATGTAGCTCCGCTGGCGCATCTCGGGCCGCATCAACGGACCCAGCTTCCCCGTGGCGACGTCGCGGATCCGGAGCGCTGGGCCCCCCTCGACATAGCCCACCTTGTCGCCATCGGGGGAGACGCGGACAAGGGGTTCGCCCATGCCCGGGGACTCCCCGGCGCTCGAGGCGAGGAACCGCCGGTCCCCCTCGAGGTCCCAGGCCTGGACCAGCCCGGCGAACGTGCTGGTGTACAGGGTCCGCCCGTCGAGGCTGAACCGTGGGCTGCCGACGGGGCTGTCCTGGGCGAGGATCTCGCGGGCACCGTGCCCTTCGAGCGCCCAGACCACCAGCCGGTCTCCCGCGGCCGCCACCCGCGTGCCGTCGCGGGAGAAGGCCACTCCGCTCCGCGGGCCCTGTCCGGACAGGTAGGTCTGCGGCCGGAGCGTGGCAGTGTCCACCAGGACGGTCTCCACCCCGGCACCGACGGCCAGCAGCCGACCGTTCGGGCTCAGCACCAGCGACTCCTCGAGCTGGCGCACGCCGAGATCACGGGCCTCGATCACCCGTCGCGTCCGGCCGCTCGGGAGCTCGGTCACCACCAGCCGTCCGCCGCCCGGGTTGGTCGAGTAGAGGGTGCGGCCGTCGGGACTGACATTCGGGACTACCCCGTCGCCCAGCTGCAGGGTTGCCACGGGTTGGGCCGGCGAGCGCAGGTCCCACACTGCGGTGACGTCTCCCTTCTCGCCGTGCAGGTGCGACATGGAGACCACCAGCCAGCGGCCGTTGGGGCTGAACCCCAGGTTCTGGAACGCGTGGTACCCGGGCGGGAAGCCGCCGAGCTGCGTGGCAGACCGAGCTCCGGACTTCTCGAGGAGGACGACGGGGGGCTCGCCGCCGCTCTCGACCAGGTCCGTCCACATCGACACGGCGTAGCGACCGTCGTCCGGGCTGGCGGCCACCGCGACCCCGAGGATCTTCGCCGGGGTGGAGACCGGGTCCAGGGTCCGGCCGTCGCGCAGCTCGAGCCCCACGTCGTCGGACGCGGCGGTCGCGACCTGGCCGGTGGAGTTGTTGACGTCCATGCTGAAGACGCGACCTCTGCTGCGCACGCTGCCGATCAGCGCCGGGGCCCGGTCCAGGGTCGCCAACAGCGCGTTCCGGGTGTCCACCGTGTCGTCGAGCGTGACCGCCGCGGCGGCGAGCAGCAGGGAGCGGTCGAGGTCGTCGGTCCGCAGCGCCTCGGCCCCGAGGCGTCGGGCGTCGGCCACGAGGGCCTGTTGGTCCGCCCGGTCCGCGGCGGTCTTGGCCAGCGCCCCGGCCACGATGGCGACGGCCAGCAAGGCGGCGACGGCAGCCAGCCCGGCGCGGAGACGCTGGTTGGAGCGGCGTTCGCGTCGCACCTGTTCCTCGGTCGCACGCTGTTCGGTGTCGGCAAGAGCGGCCCCCGCCGTCAGGAAGTCCTGCTCTGCGGTGGTGAGGGACGGGTTGGCACCGTCGCGCCACTCGACTGCTCGCGCCTGGCGCACGCCCCGGTAGAGCTCGCTGTCGGGGCGGCCGAGGTCGTCCCAGCTGGTTGCCGCGACCGAGAGGTGGCGCATGATGCGCAGTCCGTCGACGTCGTCGTCCAGCCACGACCGCAGCCGCGGCCACGCCATGGCCAACGCCTCGTGGGCGATCTCCACTGTCTCGCCGTCGGTGCTGAGCAGGCGGGCGCCAACCAGCCGCTCGATCAGCAGGGTGTGGTCTTCGTCGGTGGCGACCGAACGGCGTGGGACCCGCTGTCGCACCGGTTCGCCGAGGTCGTCGGGGGCGACGAGCCGCACCATGAGGTCGCGGAGCACTCCCTGCTGCCCGGGCGTGAGGTCGCGGAAGAGGCCCTCGGCCGACTGGGAGACCGCCTCCCGGATACCGCCCGTGGCGGTGTAGCCGGCGACGGTCAGCGTCTGGCCCTCGCGTCGTTTCCAGGTCTGGCGCAGGACGTGGGACAGCAGCGGGAGGGCAGCCGGTTCGTCCTGGACCTCGCGGACGAGCAGGTCGACGAGGCCGGGCTCGAGCCGCAGTCCCGCCTGCGCTGCTGGCCCCTCGATCGCGAGCCGCAGGTCGGGCTGGGTCATGCCACCGAGCAGGTACAACCCGCGTTCGACGAGTCGGGCGAACTCCGGGTGAGCGGAGAGCTCGCCGAGCCGGTCCGCCCGGATCGAGATGACCAGGACGCCGCGCCCTCGCGTGGCGAAGGCGACGAGCTGGTCGAAGAACTCCGTGCGCTCGCTCGAGTCGGGGTCGAGCGCGAGAGCCTCCTCGCACTGGTCGACGACGAGGACGTCGGTCGCGCGGGGGTTCGTGGCGGCCAGTGAGTCGGTGGGGTGAATGCCGGGAGAGAACACCCTGACCCTGCGTCCGTCCCGCTCCAGCGCGGCGGCGACGCCGGCACGGGCCAAGGATGACTTGCCACATCCAGAAGGCCCGACCACGGCGAGGACGTGGCCCTCGTCAAGGCGCCGCAGGCAGGCGGAGATGTCGGCTTCGCGACCGAAGAACGCCGGGGCGTCGGCGACGTCGTAGGCAACCAGGCCCAGGTAGGGGCACTCGGCACTGGTTGGCGGCAGGACCGTCTCGGCGGCCAGCGAAGGGTCCTGGCGCAGGATCGCCTGCTCCAGCTGGGCGAGCTCTGGGCCGGGGTCGAGGCCCAGCTCGTTGACGAGGGTTGCCTTGGCGCGGTGCAGTGTCTGGAGGGCATCCCCCTGTCGGCCCGCCTGGTACTGCGCGAGGGCCAGGAGGCCCCAGCGCCGTTCGCGGGTCGGCTGCTCGGCGACCATGCGCAGGGCGTCTCCGAGGACGTCCTGGTAGCGACCGGACCTCAGGCCCGCTTCCGCGTGGAGATCCTCGGCGTCGCGCCAGAGCTCGACGAGCCGCTCGGCCTCGACCCTGCCGGGGCCCCAGTCCGCGAGGTCGACGAGCGGCTCCCCGCGCCAGAGCTCCCGGGCCTGTCCCGACACGTAGAGGGCCCGCTCGGGCTCCCCGTTCGCCAGCAGCTCGCGAGCCCGAGAGAGGAGGTGCTCGAAGTGGAGGTGGTCCACCTCGTCCTGGTGCAGGACCAAGCGGTAGCCACGCGGTGAAGTCTGGATCGCCTCCGCGCCGAGGGACTTGCGAAGCCTGACGATGCAGCCCTGCACGACCTTCTGCCAGGTCCCGGGCAGGTCCTCGCCCCACAGCGTCTCCGCGAGAGCCTCGGCACTGAGCTCGGTGCCGGGTCGGGTGGCCAGGGCTTGGAGGATGACGCGGTCGCGCGGACCGAGAGTCGTCCGACCGTCGTTGACCTGCAAGGATCCGAGCAGCGCGATGCGCATGTCCCGACAGTGACCCTCCCCAACGGTGGCGTCAACAGGCCTGACACCGGGTTGACACCGGCGGAGCACGAGGGCGACACCGGCAAGGGGTCAGGGGAGGGTGGCGAGTGGCCAGCGCTGGCCGGTGCCGCTGTCGATCAGCGCTGCCGACTCCGCCCGCCCGACCAGGGGCAGCACGTCGAAGGCGCGGACAGCGGCGGTGGGCAGAAGCTCCTGGCTGGTCCCGGTGGTGAGGCTGCAGTGGGGAATCCATCGCCCCGGCCGGTAGTGCCAGTGCAGATCCGCCCCGGTGCCGTTGACGGCCGTGACCACGGCCTGGTGGCGGTCGAGCAGCGCCCGGGTGGCCGGCGTCAACAGTGCGCCTCGCCCACGGGTGAACAGCCCCACGGCGTCGAACCGCAGGTCGAGGGCCGGGCCACCGGCAAGACCTCCGACAACCCCGGCCACCGCCTCGACGTCGAAGGTGCGGAGCACGGCATACGAAAGGTGTGGCACGTGGCGCTGGTGGGTGTGGCTCAGCAACGTGCCGATCCCGGCGTCCTCCAGCGCCGTCCAGAGCTGTCGGATCGCCCGGTCGGTGTCCGGGTCGAAGAGGAGGCAGACGGCGAGCGCCACACTGGCATTCTGCTTGGTCAGGAGGCGCAGACCGGCTGGAACGAGCGTTCCGGCAGGTAGTTGTGCCACTCCTGCTCGGTCAGGGCGCGTCCTGCGAGCCGGCAGGCTGCCGCGACCCACGAGCGGGGGTCGAGGTCCCAGCTGAGGAGGGAGCCGTCGTCGCCCGCGAATTGGAGTCGTCTGTCGTCCGCGGAGAAGGCCGGGGCCCCTGGCGACGGCACGCTCGCCGTGCCGAGGAAGGTGCCCTTCCGTCCGTCCCAGTAGCTCAGGTGGCCGTCGTTGACACTGGCGACCAGCGCCCCGTCCTCGCTCCACGAAGTCAGGTAACCCACCAGCCCGGCCTGGGCCGCGCTCGGTCGGGAGATCCACGTCATCGTCGTGGCGTCGAGCAACCCGGTCCCGGTCGGGCCGGTGCCCACGATCAAGCGCTTTCCGTCGGGCGAGGGATACAGGTCCACCACCGGGAAGCCGAGGTCCGGCATCGGACGGACCGTCCCGGCGACATAGTCCACGATGGCGTCGTTGAGGTATGCCGTGTGGTGGTCCCCGCTCGGGACGAAGTTCTCGACGGCTTGCGGATCAGGCTCGCCTTTCGCCTTCTTGTACACCTGGATCGGTTTTCGGGTGGGGACGAGCGTGTGGGCGTCGAGCACGTGGAGCCGCCCCGCACTGCTGCCGACGAGCAGGTACTTCCCGTCGAGGCTGAAGAAGGCGACGGCGGCAGCTTCGTCGGACGGAGCGGGTGCAAGCCGTCGTTCGGCGAGCTGACGGCCTGTGGTGCTGTCCCAGGTCCGGACCGACGGGTCACCGGAGGTCATGTTGAGGATGGTGCTGTCGGGGTGCCAGGCGATGTCCATGTAGCCCCCCTGCGCCATGGCGGGGGCGACCTCCGGACCGAGCTTGCCGGTCGTGACGTCACGGACGCGGAACCGAGGTCCGTTTCGCACGTAGGCGACCTTGGACCGGTCAGGGGAGAACCGGCCCCAGTAGTCGGGCCAGTCCAGATGCTCACTGGGCCCCGCCCGGAGGAAGCGGCGGCTGCCGGCGAGGTCCCACGCCTGGATGAGTCCCCCGATGGTCTTGGTGTAGAGGGTCTTCCCGTCGCGGCTGAACGCAGGGTCGTCGGCGTCCCCGTCCTGGGCAAGCACCTCCACCGGATCGTCACCACTCAGGTCCCACACCGTCAGGCGGTCGCCGCTCGCCGCCAGGTGGGTGCCGTCCGGCGAGAAGGCCAGGGCCTGGGTCGCGCCCTGTCCGGAGAGGTGAGCTCGCGCCTTCAGGGTGGCGGTGTCCACCAGGACCACCTCGACACCGGCACCCACCGCCAGGGTCCGGCCGTCCGGGCTCTGCGCCAGCACGTCGTCCAGCTGACGGACCGCGAGGTCGGCCGGGGCCAGGGCCCGGCGCGTCGTCCCGCTGGGGAGGTCGGTGACGAGGAGGCGGCCCTTTCCACCGGGCACGAGGTCCAGGCCGTAGGCGCCCGAGAACAAGGTGCGCCCGTCCGGGCTGATGGTCGCCGCGCTGCCCACCCACCCGAGCTCGAGCCGTGCCACCGGCCGGCTGGGGGACTTGAGGTCCCAGACGAAGGTGAGGGTGCGTCCGTCCTCCGGCATGCGCACGAGGGACACCGCGAACCATCGACTGGTGGGGGAGTAGCCGAGGTACCAGCGGCGGGGGAAGCCCATGTCGAGGACCTGGTACCGGGCGGGGATGCCCCCCAGCTGGACCGCGGACCGGGCGCCGGTTCGGTCCAGCAGCAGGACGGGCGGCTCCTTCCCGTCCTCGACCAGGTCGCCCGAGATCGTCACCGCGTAGCCCTGTCCATCCGGTCGGGCGACGACCGATCCGCCGACGAGCTTCTCCGGCAGCGAGACCCGGCGCAGGGTCGGTCCGTCGTAGAGCTCGAGTCCGGTGCCGTCAGCGGCCATGACCGCCACCTGGTCCGTTGCGGTGTTGACCGCCAGGTGGAAGATCCGGCCGGCGCTTCGAGCGCTTCCGGTGAGCGCCGGGGCGCGGTCGAGGGTGGCCAGCAGGTTCGTCCGCGTGTCCACGGAGTCGTCCAGCGAGACCCCCGCCGCTGCGAGGAGCAGCGACCGGTCGACCTCGTCGGACCGCAGTGCCTCCGCACCGAGACGACGGGCGTCCGCGGCACGCGCCTTCGCGGACGCCGCCGCGGCTTGGCGGTCGGCTTTGTCCCGGGCGGTGAACGCCACAGCCCCGGCGACGATCGCGACGGCCAGCAGGGCCGCGACAGCCGCCAGTCCGAGGCGGAGCCGCTGGTTGAGCTGCCGCTCCCGCCGAACCTGCGCTTCGGTGGCCCGTTGCTCCTTCTCGGCCAGCGCAGCAGAGTCGTGCAGGAAGTCACGTTCGATGTCCGTCAGCGTGGCACTGGCCCGCTGGTGCCATTCAGCCGCGCGCGCCTGGCGGACGCCTCGGTACAGCTCGCTGTCGGGGCGACCGAGCTCATCCCAGCTCTCGGCGGCGACCGTGAGGTGGCGTAGCGTGCGCAACCCGTCGACGTCCTCGTCCAGCCACAACCGCAGGCGCGGCCACGCCGCCGCGAGGGACTCGTGGGCGATCTCCACGGTGTCACCGTCCGTGGCCAACAGCCGAGCTCCGACCAGCTGCTCCACCAGCATCAGGTGTTGCTCGTCCCCAGTCACCGAGCGACGAGGAACCCGGGTGCGCACCGGGTCACCGCCCTCGTCAGGTGTCACCAGCCTCAGCATCAGGTCCCGGAGCATCGCCTGGCGCTCCGGGTCCAGTGCGCGGAAGACCCCCTCTGCGGACTGCGCCACCGCCTCGCGAAGGCCACCCGTCGCGGCATACCCCTCGACCGTGAGGGTGCCGCCCTCGCGGTGGCGCCACGTCTGGCGAAGCACGTGGGACAGGAGCGGGAGGGCGGCGGGCTGCCCCACGACCTCGCGCACGAGCAGGTCGACCAGCCCCGGTTCGAGCCGCAGTCCCGCCTGGGCGGCGGGGCCCTCGATGGCCCGTCGCAGGTCGGGCTCGGTCATCGGGCCCAGCAGGTAGAGGCCAGACTCGACGAGCCGTGCGAAGTCGCCGTGGGGAGACAGCTCACCCAGCCGGTCCGCGCGCAACGTGACCACCAGCGAGTGGCGCTGGGCGAACTCGACCAGGGCCGCGAAGAACTCGACTCGCTCCGGCGAGGCCTCGTCGACGGCGAGGGCCTCCTCGCACTGGTCCACGACGAGCACCGTGCCGGGACGGGTGGGGACGCCGCTCAGGGCCTTCATCGGGTGGATGCCCGGCGTGAGCACGTGCACGACCCGGCCGTCGCCTTCCAGGGCGGCGGCCACGCCGGCCCGGGCGAGCGACGACTTGCCAGACCCAGAAGGTCCCACCACGGCGAGAACGCCCGCCTGGTCGAGGCGGCGCAGACAGGCTGCGGTCACCTCCTCCCGGCCGAAGAAGGCTGCGGCGTCGCTGACGTCGTAGGCCACGAGCCCGAGGTAGGGGCACTCGGACGTCGCCTCGGGGATGGCTGCCGCGACGGCGAGGGAGGGGTCCTGGTTGAGGATGGCCCGCTCGAGCGCGACGAGGTCGTCACCGGGGTCCAGTCCGAGCTCGTCGACCAGCACCCGGCGGGCCTGCTGCAGGGTCTGCAGGGCGTCGCCCTGGCGGCCCCCCTGGTACTGCGCCAACGCGAGGAGGCCCCAGCGGCGCTCGCGCATCGGCTGCTCGTGGACGAGGCGCAGCGCCGGCGCGATGGCCTCGCGGTGGTGTCCGGCACGCAGCTGCGCCTCGGTGAGCAGGTCCTCGGCGTCGTGCCGGAGCTCGACCAGCCGCTCGGCCTCCGCGCGCCCGGGCGCCCACTCGACCAGCTCGGCGAACGGCTCGCCTCGCCAGAGCTCGAGCGCCTCACGCAGCAGGTATGCCGCTCGGTCCGGTTCGCCGCCAGCCGTCAGCTGACGCGCCCGGTCCAGGAGGTGTTCGAATCGCAGGTGGTCGAGGTGGTCACGGTGGACCTGGAGCCGGTAGCCCTGCGTCGAGGTCTCGATGGTGTCGGCGCCGAGCGCCTTGCGCAGTCGGACGACGCAGCCCTGGACGACCTTGGTCCACGAGGTCGGAGGGTCGTCGGCCCACAGCGCCTCGGCGAGGGTGTCAGCACTCACCGGTCGGCCGTGACGCACGGCGAGGGCTTGCAGCACGACGCGGTCTCGCAGCCCGAGAGCGGACTCCGCTCCGTCGAGCTCCAGTGGACCCAGGACGCCGATTCCCACTGTCTCAGCAGACCTTCACGCGTTCGCGGTCGGGCAGGTAGGTGCGCCATTCCTCGTCGGTCAGGTCGCGCCCCGCGATCCGGCAGGCGGCCTTGACCGCGGTCTCGGGCCGTGGGTCCCAGAGGGAGACCTTTCCGTCCGGCGAGGCGATGAGCACCTCCGAGGTGCCGTGGGCAAACCCTGCGTAGCTGGTGCCCTCGATACCGACCGAGCCCAACAGGCTCGCCGTCGCCACGTCCCAGAGGCCGGCGCGGTCCAGCCCCGTGGTCATGAACCGATCTCCCTCTGGTGAGAAATGGATCCCGCCCCAGATCAGGTTCGGCCCGGACTTCTTGACCCTGATGGACAGGTCGCTCGGGCCCAGGAGCACGATGGCACCGCCGCCCATGGACTGGAGGCTCCCGACGACGACGATGTCCGTCTGATCGGGCGTCCACGCCCAGAACTCGGGGAAGAAGTCGAGCTCCGCAGTCTTGGTCACCCGCCCCTGCATGAGATCCAACAACCGCACCTCGTTGTCGACCCGCACCAGCGCCTGCGTGCCGTCACTGTTCGTGGCGAGGCCATAGGTGGGCAGGTCGGCCTTCACCTGAACGGGCTTGCCGAGGATCTGCAGCGTGGTGGCGTCGGCGGAGTACACCCAGCCCTTGTGCGTTCCCACCACCAGTCGTGTGCCGTCGCCGCTGATCCTGACCGAGTCGGCGACTCCGAAGCGGTCGGGCACCCGGTGCCTCCCCGCAGCCTTCCCGGTGACCCCGTCCCACAGGTCGACCCACTTGTCGTTCCAGTCGCTGGCCAAGACCGCGCTGTCCGTCCGCCACGCGAGGTCGGAGAAGTACGCATTGCTCGGTCTCAACGCCGATGGCGGAGTCCAGGTCCCCGACAACACGTCGAGGAACTGCACGCCGAACGACTCCTCGCCGTCGGAGACGAGGTACCCAACCTTCTGCCCGTCGGGAGACACCGCTGGGTACTCGAGCCGTGCCGAGGCGGGATGCGGTTGGACGGACACAGAGCGCACGAAGCGGCGATCGCCCACGAGGTCGTAGGCCATCAGCAGCTCGCCCCGCGTGGTCCAGATGGTCCGTCCGTCCGGGCTGAACTCCGCAGGGCCCCCCACCCCATCCCACCGGACGTGCGTTCCTTCAGCAACGCCTACCGGTGACACCACGAGAGTCTCGCCGACCATGTAGCTGAGCAGGTCCCCCTTGGGCGAGTACACGACGCTGTCCACCTGGCCACCCTCGTCGATCGCGGACCGCACCTTCAGCGACTTGGGGTCGAGCAGGGCCAGCTGGTTGTCACGGGCCACGGCGAGAGTCGAGCCGTCGGGGCTGAGGGCGAACGCACCGTTGGCTGACATGGCGCCGAACTCCCGGCCGGTCTTCACGTCGAACGCATGGATGCTGTTGTCATAGGCGTTCGAGAACAGGCGCCTGCCGTCGTCGCTCACGGCGAGTCCGGCCTGGGTCAACAGGTGGGCGGTGAAGGCCGCCACCGGGCGATCGAGGGCCCGGGTATCCCACACCCGGAACCAGGTGTCCTCGTCCGTCTCAACCGGGTGGATGAACCCTGCTGCCAGCCAGCGACCGTTGTGACTGAAGCCGAAGCTGCCGTGGACCACCCGTCCGATGGGCATGCCGCCCAGCTGGGTGTCGGACAGCGCGGCCGTCTCGGGGTCGAGCATCCGCAGGGGGACCGGGTCGACGCGACGCTCCCCTGTTTTCGTCCAGGGGTTGACCGAGGCCACCAGCTGGGAGCCGTCGGGGTTGAAGCGGACCGCCCGGGCGGGCAGGTCGTGGTTGCGAGCGACCTCGGCTCGAGTGACGGCGTCGAAGACGGTGACTCCGGTGGTGTTCCCGCCGACTGCCACGGTCCGCCCGTCCGGCCGCACCGATACCGCATTCGGCGAGAGCACCCCCGCTGTGCCGATGAGGTCGGGCGAGCGGTCCAGCACGGCGCTGAGGTTGGTTCGCGTGTCGGGGGAGTCGTCGAGCCGGGTCGCGGCGACCGCCAGGAGCAGCGCCACGTCCATGTTGGGCGCACGGAGCGCCTCGGCGCCGAGACGTCGTGCGTCGGCCACGGTCGACTGCTGGTCGGCCCGGTCTGCGGCGGTCTTGGCCAGTGCGCCGGCGACGATCGCCACCGCGAGCAGTGCCGCGACTGCTGCGAGGCCGGCGCGAAGCCGCTGGTTGGAGCGGCGTTCCCGGCGGACCTGCTCCTCGGTGGCGCGCTGCTCGGTCTCGGCCAGCTCGGCCGAGGCGTCGAGGAAGGCCCGCTCCGGAGGTGTCAGCTCCGGGTCGTGGCCTCGTCGCCATTCCGCTGCGCGGGCCTGCCGGACCCCGCGGTAGAGCTCGCTGTCAGGTCGTGCCAGCTGGTCCCAGCTCTCGGCGGCCACGGTGAGGTGGCGCATGATCCGCAGTCCGTCGACGTCGTCGTCCAGCCACGACCGCAGCCGCGGCCACGCGACGGCCAAGGACTCGTGGGCGATCTCGACGGTGTCTCCGTCGCTGCTGAGCAGTCGAGCGCCCACCAGCGCCTCGACCACCGCGGTGTGCTCGTCGTCCGAGGCCGCGATCCGTCGCGAAACCCGGGTGCGCACGGGTTCGCCGGCGTCGTCCGACGAGACCAGCCGCACCATCAGGTCGCGGAGCATGCCCTGCTGACTCACGGACAGCTCGCGGTAGAGCCGTTCGGCGGACTGGGCGACGGCTTCGCGCACACCTCCGGTCGCGGCATACCCCTGCACGGTCAAGGTGTCGCCCTCGCGGCGCCGCCACGTCTGGCGCAACACGTGAGACAGGAGGGGCAGTGCCCCCGGTGACCCCTCGACCTCGCGCACGAGCAGGTCCACCAGCCCCGGCTCCAGCCTCAGCCCCGCCTGCGCGGCAGGACCGTCGATCGCGCTGCGCAGCTCGACAGCTCCCATGCCGCCCAACAGGTAGAGCCCCTTCTCCGCCAGGTGCGCGAACTCGGGATGCACAGCGAGCTCCCCGAGCCGGTCCGCGCGCAGCGAGAGGACGAGCCGACCACGGGCAGCGAACTGGACCAGTCCCGCGAAGAACGCCTCGCGCTCCGGGGAGGCCTCCGGCAGGCTCAGGGCTTCCTCGCACTGATCGACCACGAACACCGCACCGGCCCGCGACGGCGCCTGGGCCAGCACCTCCTCCGGGTGGGCTCCGGGCGTGACGATCTTCAGGTTGTGGCCGTCGCGCGCCAGCGCCGCGGCGACCCCTGCCCGGATCAGCGAGGACTTGCCACATCCGGACGGCCCCACCACGGCCAAGACCCCGACCGCGTCGAGCCGTTGCAGACAGGCCACCACGTCCGCCTCGCGGCCGAAGTATGCCGGGGCGTCATCGACGTCGTAGGCGACCAGTCCGAGGTAGGGACATACTGCCTCCGTCACGGGTGCGGCGCCCTGGGTGACCAGTGCGGGGTCCTGGCGCAGGATCGCCTTCTCGAGCTCGGCGAGCTGTGGTCCCGGGTCGAGTCCGAACTCGTTGACGAGGGTGGCGCGGGCGCGTTGGAGCGTCGCAAGGGCCTCCGCCTGGCGGCCGGCTTGGTACTGCGCGAGGGCGAGGAGGCCCCACCTCCGCTCACGGGTGGGTTGCTGGGTGACCATGCGGTGCAGCTCACCCAGGACGTCGCCGTGCCTCCCGGCAAGCAGCTGGGCTTCGGTGAGCAGGTCCTCGGCGTCGTGCCGCAGCTCGACGAGCCGCTCGGCTTCCGCCCGACCCGGCGCCCACTCGACCAGCTCGGCGAAGGGCTCGCCTCGCCAGAGCTCGAGCGCCTCACGCAACAGGTATGCCGCGCGGTCGGGTTCGCGGGCGCCCGTCAGCTGACGGCCGCGGTCCAGGAGGTGTTCGAAGCGGACGTGGTCGAGGTGGTCACGGTGGACCTGGAGCCGGTAGCCCTGGGTCGAGGTCTCGATGGTGTCAGCGCCCAGTGCCTTGCGCAGTCGGACGACGCATCCCTGGACGATCTTGGTCCAGGAGCTCGGAGGGCTCTCGCCCCACAGCGCCTCGGCGAGGGTGTCGGCGCTGACCGGCAGTCCGTGGCGCACAGCGAGTGCCTGCAGCACGACGCGGTCTCGCAGCCCGAGAGCGGACTCCGCTCCGTCGAGCTCCAGTGGGCCGAGGACGCCGATACCCATACCCCTGACGGTCGACCCATGCTGGTCCGCCGTCAACCGCCGCGTTACCGCCGTGATACCGCCAGGCTCGGGGCGCCGAAACCGCTGAGCCGGGCGCACGTCGCTCATCGCCCCAGCCCTACGTCGCGAGCGGGATCAACAGACCTTCACGCGTTCGCGGCCGGGGAGGTAACTGCGCCGCTCATGCTCCGTCAGGTCCCGCCCGGCAATGCGGCACGCCGCCTCTCGCGCTGCCTCGGGCCGGGGGTCCCAGATCGAGACCTCCCCGTCCACCGAGGCGATGAGTATCTCGGAGGTCCCGTGGGCGAACCCTGCGTGGATTTCACCCTCGGTGGGCACGAAACCGAGGGAGTCACGCGTCCGCACGTCCCAGAGCCCCACCCGGCCTGACCCGGACGTCGTGAACCGCTCTCCATCGGGGGAGAACTGGATGGCCCCCCCGGCGGCAATATTGGGTCCCGTTGTCCTGGACCTCGTCGAGAGGCTCTTCGGATCCAGGAAGGCGACCGTGCCCTGGCCGTCCCGGGACGGGTCGCTGCCGACCACGACGACGGTCTTGCCGTCGGGGACCCATTCCCATTCATGGACGTCAAGGCCAGGATCGGCGATCTCGAGCACTCGCCCCTGCAGGAGGTCCAGCAGCCTGAGCTTGCGGTCGATCCACACGAGCGCCCGAGCGCCCTCGGCGTTCGCGGCGATGCCACGCACGGGAACGTCAGCCTTCACCTGCACAGGCTTGCCGACGATCTCCAGGGTGGCGGCGTCAACGGTGTAGACCCAGCCGTGGTGTGTTCCCACCACCAGTCGGGTGCCGTCGCCGCTGAACTTCACCGACTCGACGACTCCGTAGCGGTCGGGCACGCGGTGCTGGCCCGCAGCCCGCCCGGTGACTGCGTCCCACAGGTCGACCCACTGGTCGTTCTGGACGCTGGCGAGCACCCGGCTGTCCGGCCGCCAGGAGAGCTCGGCGGTATAGGTGCTGCTCTCTCGGAAGGCGGACAGCGGGGTCCGGGTGCCGGACTTGACGTCGAGGAACTGGACGGCGAACGACTCAGGTTCACCGCCGATGAGGTTTGCCACGGTCCGCCCGTCGGGGGAGACCATGGTGCCGACTCTGTCCGAGTGCCGCTGCGGTTCGACGAGGACGGAGCGCACGAAGCGGCGGTCGCCCACGAGGTCCCACATCAGCAGCCGGTCATCGCCCCTGCTGTACAGCGTCCGCCCGTCGGGGCTGAAGCCGATCCCGCCCGGGCCTCTCTTCGGGCTGAGCCGCACGCCGGGCGCGTCGGGGTTTGCGAGTGATCGCACGACCAGGGTGTCGTCGCCGACCTCGTAGCCGAGCTGCTCGCCCGTCGGCGAGAACGCGAGCTCGCCGATGCCGGATTCCTCCTCCATCACCGACTTCAGCGTCAGCCGGGTGGGGTCGAGCAACGCGATCTGGCGTCCCCGGACGACGGCCAGGGTCGAACCGTCGGGGCTGAGGGCGACGTCGCCGTCGCCCGGCGCAGATCTGATCTCGCGACCCGCGGCCACGTCGAGGGTGAGGACCCGGTCGCCCGCCGAGGCGTAGACCCTCGTGCCGTCGTCGCTGACAGTGAGGCGGCCGACGATGAACGGGACGGTGAACGCCGCCGCCGCATGCGCGAGATTGTGGGTGTCCCACACCCTGAGCGACGTCTCTTCGTCCAGCTGGGTCGGGTGGATGAAGCCGGCCACGAGCCAGCGGCCGCTGTTGCTGAAGGCGAGCTGCTCATGCACCACTCGTCCCTTGGGCATGCCGCCCAGCTGCGTGGGGGCCAGGGCCGCGGTCCGGGGGTCGAGCATCCGGAGGGGTAGGGGGTCGACTCGGCGTTCACCACTCGGCATGCTCACGTTGACCGCGGCGGCGAGCTGGGTGCCGTTCGGGTTGAAACGCACGCCATAGAGGGGAATGTCGTGGTTGCGTGCCACCTCCTTGCGGGTCTCGGTGCTCACGAGGGTCACTCCGATGTCCCAGCCCGTGACGGCCACGGCTCGTCCGTCGGGTCGCACCGTCAGGGCAATCGGGTGGAGAACCTTGCTGACGCCGATCAGCTCGGGCGCGCG
The DNA here is from genome assembly GCF_056404275.1 of Pedococcus sp. P2_D9. Taxonomy (NCBI): domain Bacteria; kingdom Bacillati; phylum Actinomycetota; class Actinomycetes; order Micrococcales; family Intrasporangiaceae; genus Pedococcus; species Pedococcus sp. P2_D9. The sequence continues at coordinate 18,387 of NZ_JBFUEI010000015.1, read as the reverse complement.
CTCGAGGACGGCGGCGAGGTTGCTCCGTGTGTCGGGGGAGTCATGGAGTCGGGCCCCGGCCACCGCGAGCAGCAGAGCGAGGTCTGGTGCGGAGTTTCGCAACGCCTCGGAGCCCAGGCGCCGCGCGTCTGCCACCCGCGACTGCTGCTCGGCTCGCACACTCTCCTGGTCGGCCTTGTCTGCGGCGGTCTTCGCCAGCGCGCCCGCGACGATCGCCACCGCGAGCAGCACGGCGACCGCTGCGAGGCCGGCGCGAAGCCGCTGGTTGGAGCGGCGTTCCCGGCGGACCTGTTCCTCCGTGGCGCGCTGTTCGGTCTCGGCCAGCTCGGCCGAGGCGTCGAGGAAGGCTCGCTCCGCGGGAGTCAGCTCCGGGTCGTGGCCGCGTCGCCACTCGGCGGCCCGCGCCTGCCGGACCCCGCGGTAGAGCTCGCTGTCGGGTCGCCCGAGCTCGTCCCAGCTCTCGGCGGCGACGGTGAGGTGTCGCATGATCCGTAGTCCGTCGACGTCGTCGTCCAGCCACGACCGCAGCCGCGGCCACGCCACCGCCAGCGACTCGTGCGCGATCTCCACCGTGTCGCCGTCGCTGCTCAGCAGCCGAGCTCCTACCAGCGCCTCGACCACGGCCGTGTGCTCGTCGTCCGAGGCAGCGATCCGTCGGGAAACTCTGGTGCGGACCGGTTCGCCGGCGTCGTCCGACGAGACCAACCGCACCATCAGGTCGCGGAGCATGCCCTGCTGGGTCGGGGTCAGGTCGCGGTAGAGCCGCTCGGCGGACTGGGCGACGGCTTCGCGCACGCCTCCGGTCGCGGCATACCCCTGCACGGTCAGGGTGTCGCCCTCGCGGCGCCGCCACGTCTGGCGCAGTACGTGCGAGAGCAGCGGCAGGGCCCCGGGCGACCCCTCGGCCTCGCGCACCAGCAGGTCGACCAGCCCCGGCTCGAGCCGGAGCCCGGCCTGCGCCGCGGGGCCCTCGATGGCGCTCCGCAGCGCGGCCGGGCCCATGCCACCGAGCAGGTACAGGCCCTTCTCCGCGAGGTGGGCGAACTCGGGGTGGGCGGCGAGCTCGCCGAGACGGTCGGCGCGCAGGGAGATGACGAGTCGCCCCCGTCCGGAGAAGGCGACCAGCCCGGCGAAGAAGGCCTCCCGCTCGGCGGCCGTCTCGTCCAGGGCCAGCGCCTCCTCGCACTGGTCGACGACGAACACGGCGCCTGCCCCGGGCGGTGCCAGGGCCAGGACCTCCTCCGGGTGGGCTCCGGGCGTGACGATCGTGAGGGCGTGGCCGTCGCGTACCAGGGCCGAGGCCACGCCGGCCCGGATCAGGGACGACTTGCCACATCCGGACGGCCCCACCACGGCCAGGACGCCCACCTCGTCGAGCCGTTGCAGACAGGCCACCACATCCGCTTCGCGGCCGAAGTATGCCGGGGCGTCACCGACGTCGTAGGCGACCAGTCCGAGGTAGGGACAGACCGCGGCTGTCGCTGGTACGGCATCGGCTGCAACGAGCGCCGGGTCCTGACGCAGGATCGCCTTCTCGAGCTCGGCGAGCTGTGGTCCGGGGTCGAGGCCGAACTCGTTGACGAGGGTGGCGCGGGCGCGTTGCAGGGTGCCGAGGGCCTCCGCCTGTCGGCCAGCCTGGTACTGCGCGAGGGCGAGCAGCCCCCACCGCCGTTCGCGGGTGGGCTGCTGGGCGACCATGCGGTGCAGCTCTGCGAGCACCTCCTGGTGGCGCCCAGCCCGGATCGCGGACTCGGCATAGAGGTCCTCCCCGTCGCGGCGGCGCTCGCCGAGCCGCTCCGACTCGATCCGGCCCGACTCCCACTCGGTGAGCCGTTCCAGCGGGTCCCCTCGCCACAGGCCGAGCGCCTGCCCGCTGGCGTACCGGGCACGCTCCGGCTCGCCGGTGGCGAGCAGCTGGCCGGCACGCAGCAGCAGGTCCTCGAAGCAGAGGTGGTCGAAGTCGTCCCGGTGCAGGACCAGCCGGTAGCCCGCGCCGGACGTCGTGATCGCCGGGGGCCCTAGCGCCTTGCGCAGGCGGGAGACGCATCCCTGGACCACCTTGGGCCACGAGGGCGGGAGGTGTTCGCCCCACAGGGCCTCCGCAAGGGCTTCGGCCCGCACGGTCTCACCGGGGCGGGCGGCCAGGGCCTCGAGGACCACCTGGTCCCGGGGGGCCAGCAGGATCCGTCCTCCGTCGACCTCGAGGGGGCCGAGCACCGCGATGCGCACACGTCGAATGTGACCCTCCGCTGGTACCCAGTCAACGGTCCTGATACCCGGCTGATACCCGGTCGGCGCTGCCCCGGTACCGGTCGGTGCGACAAAGGTCGTGGACAACCCGTCCGGCAACGAAGCACCAGCTCAAGCAAAGGATCAGGACCATGTCGCACACCACCAGCATTCGCCGGTCGGCCTCCATCCTCGGAGCCACCGGACTCATCGCCCTCTCGATGGCCGGTCCGGCCAGCGCCCGCGAGGTCCCCGGAAACGGCGATCCGACAGAGCAGTACTGCTCCACCTCCTGCTACGAGGGGGGTACCACCCTCGTGGACACCAGCTCCGGGCCGACCCGAGGCGACGGCGGCACCGTCGAGTACCTGCAGCTGGGCGCCGGCCTGCTTGCCGGTCTTGCCCTGGCCGGTGCCGGTGCTGCCGCGTTCTCGCGCCGCAGCCACGGTCACCTGGCACACCCCGCCTGAGTCGCCACCACAGGTCCCTGTGGCCCGGCATCCTTGAGATGCCGGGCCACCTGCGTGTCGGCCCACCTGGTGGTGGACCACGTGCTCTCTCGAGGGGTCTGCTCTCCGACCAGGCGCTGGAAGACATTTGCTTGGAGAACCAAGGATCCTTTAACATTCCAAGCATGACCCTTACCGAACGCGAGCGGGACATCGTCGACCTGCTGCGGGCTGAGCCCCTCCTGGACGCGGCAGCCATCGCGGAGCGGACGGGTTCGACGAAGGCAGCCGTCTCCGTGCACCTGTCCAACCTCACCCGCAAGGGAGCCATCCTCGGGCGGGGTTACGTGGTTCGCCCGGAGGCACACTCCGTGGTGGTGGTGGGCGGCGCCAACATGGACATCAAGGCCCACTCCAGCCACGCCATCGAGCTGCGCACCTCCAACCCCGGAGCGGCCATCAGCACCCCCGGGGGCGTGGGGCGCAACATCGCGGAGAACCTCGCCCGGCTGGGCAGCCCGACGCACCTCGTGGCCCCGGTCGGCCACGACGCCTTCGGCGACGAGATCGTCGCGGCCACCCGTGCCGCCGGCGTGGTGGTCGACCACATGATCGCCTCGGACGACCCCACCGGCAGCTACCTCGCCGTGCTCGACGCCTCTGGCGAGCTGGTGGTCGCGGTGTCGAACATGAGGGCCACCGACCGGTTGACCGTCCGTCAGCTGATGCGCTCTCGCGACCTGCTCAGCCATGCCGACCTCCTGGTGCTGGACGGCAACATCCCGGAGGCGCCCGCCGCCTGGCTGCTCGACTTCGCTGCGGCGGTGAAGGTCCCGGTGGTGATGGACCCCGTCAGCGTGGCCAAGGCCCGGCCGCTGGCGCACCTGCTGTCACCGCAGCGCCCCCTGTTGGCGCTCACGCCCAACCTCGACGAGCTGTCCGCCATCGTGGGGGAGGCCGTGCCGCAGACCCGCGCCGACATCACGCGTGCTGCACGACGGCTGCACGACGTCGGCGTCACCAACGTCTGGGTGCGCCGCGGCGTGCGCGGCAGCCTGCTCAGCAGCCTGGGTGACACCGGGCGCGCGACCGTCGTCACCCTTCCCGCGCCGCCCGTGAAGCCCGTGGATGTCACCGGCGCGGGCGACTCGATGACAGCGGCCTTCGTGCACGCCCTGATGCGCGGTGACGCGCCAGCCGACGCGGCCCGGTTCGGGCAGATGGCGGCCGCGCTCACCGTTGCCAGCCCCGAGACCGTCCGTCCCGACCTCACCGCCCGCCTCATCGACGCAGAGCTCAGAAAGGCGCTGCGCCGCAAGTCCAAGGAGAACCGATGAACGCCCCCCACCCCTCGCTCCAGCTCACCACCGAGGTGGCCGAGGCCCTCGCGAACGGCCGGCCGGTCGTCGCGCTCGAGAGCACGATCATCAGCCACGGCATGCCCTACCCCCGCAACGTGGAGATGGCCCTCGAGGTCGAGCAGATCATCCGCGACGGCGGAGCGGTGCCTGCGACGATCGCGGTCCTCGACGGCATACCGCGCATCGGCCTGACGCGCGACGAGCTCGAGACCCTCGCCACCCACCCCGATGTCGCCAAGGTGAGCATCCGCGACCTTCCCTATGTCGTGGCCCGCAAGGCCCACGGCGCCACCACGGTGGCCAGCACGATGCGGCTTGCCGCCCTCGCGGGCATCCGCGTCTTCGTGACAGGCGGCCTCGGGGGAGTGCACCGCGGAGCCGCGACGAGCTTCGACATCTCGGCCGACCTCACGGAGCTCGGCCAGACCGACGTCGCGGTGGTCAGCGCGGGCGTGAAGTCGATCCTCGACATCGGCCTGACCCTCGAGTCGCTCGAGACCCTCGGTGTGCCGGTCGTCGTCGTCGGCTCCGACGAGTTCCCCTCCTTCTACTCGCGCGAGAGCGGCCACCCTGCCCCGATGCGGGTCGACTCGGCGCAGGACCTCGCGGCGATGATGCAGGCCAAGTGGTCGCTGGGCCTCGCCGGAGGAATCGCCGTCACCAACCCGGTCCCCGCCGAGGACGAGATCCCGGCTGCCGAGATCGGTGTGCTCATCGACCAGGCGCTCGCGGAGTGCGACGAGCGCGGCATCCACGGCAAGGACATCACCCCGTTCCTCCTCGGCCGCATCGTCGAGCTGTCGGGTGGCGCCAGCCTGGAGACCAACATCGCGCTGGTGCGGAACAACGCCCGGCTGGGAGCCGCGCTCGCGGCGGCATACCAGCGCCTCGCCTGACCTGAACCACTCCTCCCACCTTTATCGGGTCTAGGGACAAACGCCGGCTTCACCCGCTAACCGTTCCCGGGTGAAGCCGACCCAAGTCCCTAAACCCGATAAAGGCGGGACAAGCCGGAGGTATGCCGTGGGGCCGGCTCCACGGCGTGCGTCCACGGTGCGGGTCGGTCGTCGATGGGTGGGCCGGGGGCGGGTAGCCTCATCGGGTACTCATCCGGCACCACGATGGAGAAGTCTGTGGCCACGATTGACGCAGTAGGCGCCCGCGAGATCCTCGACTCGCGCGGCAACCCCACGGTCGAGGTCGAGGTGGCCCTCGACGACGGCACCCTCGCACGCGCGGCTGTTCCGTCGGGCGCCTCGACCGGCGCGTTCGAGGCCGTCGAGCGTCGTGACGGCGACAAGAACCGCTACCTGGGCAAGGGGGTCCAGAAGGCCGTCGATGCCGTCCTCGACGACATCAACCCCAAGCTCGTCGGCTACGAGGCCAGCGAGCAGCGGCTCATCGACGGCGTCATGCTCGGTCTCGACGGCACCGACAACAAGGGCAAGCTCGGCGCCAACGCCATTCTCGGGGTGTCGCTCGCCGTGGCCAAGGCCGCCGCCGAGTCCGCCGGGCTCCCGCTGTTCCGCTACCTCGGTGGCCCGAACGCGCACGTCCTGCCCGTCCCGATGATGAACATCCTCAACGGTGGCAGCCATGCCGACTCCAACGTCGACGTCCAGGAGTTCATGATCGCCCCGATCGGCGCCGAGTCGTTCCGTGAGGCGCTGCGCTGGGGTGCAGAGGTCTACCACTCGCTCAAGGGCGTGCTCAAGGAGCGCGGCCTGGCCACGGGCCTGGGCGACGAGGGTGGCTTCGCGCCCAACCTCGACTCCAACAGGGCCGCCCTCGACCTCATCCTCGAGGCGATCGAGAAGGCGGGCTACGAGGCGGGCACCCAGATCGCCCTCGCCCTCGACGTCGCGGCGAGCGAGTTCCACAACGAGGACGGCACCTACCAGTTCGAGGGTGCCGCGAAGTCTTCTGCCGAGATGGTCGACTACTACGCCGGCCTGGTCGACTCCTACCCCCTGGTGTCCATCGAGGACCCGCTCGACGAGGACGACTGGGACGGCTGGAAGGCCATGACCGACCGCCTCGGCGACCGCGTCCAGCTCGTCGGCGACGACCTGTTCGTGACCAACCCGGTGCGCCTGCAGCGTGGCATCGAGTCGGGCACGGCCAACGCCCTGCTGGTCAAGGTCAACCAGATCGGCTCGCTCACCGAGACCCTCGACGCCGTCGACCTGGCCCACCGCAACGGCTATCGCTGCATGATGAGCCACCGCTCCGGCGAGACCGAGGACGTCACCATCGCCGACCTCGCGGTTGCCACCAACTGTGGCCAGATCAAGACCGGCGCGCCGGCACGGTCCGAGCGGGTCGCCAAGTACAACCAGCTGCTGCGCATCGAGGAGGAGCTCGACGACGCCGCTGTGTATGCCGGTGCCGGCGCCTTCCCGAGGTTCGTGGCCCAGGCCTGACGGCCGGCGGCCAGGCACACCAGGCAAAACACCCGGCAAGACACCAGGCACGACACCAGGGGAACTCACGATGGCTGACTCGGGACACGGCACGAGCGGGAAGGGCAAGCCCGTCCGCCGGCCTGCCCCGGCGCGCGCGGGGTCGCCCCGGGCCGCCCGTCAGGGTGCGCCACGGTCCACCTCGGCCCGACCGGGCGCCGGACCGGGCCGGTCACGGGCGACCGCCTCGGGGGCCGCGCGCAAGGTGGCAGGGAGCCCGGTGTCTCCCGAGCGACGCAGCTCGCGGGGCGTCCTGCGAGTGGTCGTGCTCGCGTCGATCTTCGTCCTCCTCGCGGTCACCCTCGTCCCGACGCTGCGCTCCTACCTTCGGCAGCAGGGCGAGATCGACGCCCTTCGCGGACAGGTCACCGAGCAGCGCCAGGGGGTCAGCGACCTGCAGAAGGAACAGGCCCGCTGGAACGACGACGAGTACGTCATGCAGCAGGCGCGGGAGCGGCTGAAGTTCGTCAAGGTCGGTGAGAAGTCCTACACCGTGATCGACGGCAAGCCCTCGACCAAGGCGCTGCCGGGGGTCGCGAAGGCCTCGGCCGCTTCGAACGACAACCCCTGGTACGGCCGGCTGTGGGAGTCCGTCCAGGTAGCCGACGCCGGGCCGGCCGCGAACGGCACCGCCGGGCCCGGAGCGTCGTCGGGCGCAGGCGCGAACGGCACGACCAGCTCGACCAGCTCGGCCAAGTGAGCGACCAGCCGACCCTGGCTGACCTGGACGCCGTGCAGGCCCAGCTCGGCAGGGTGCCTCGAGGCGTCGCCGCCGTCGCACATCGCTGTCCCTGCGGCGCACCCGACGTCCTCAAGACCGAGCCGCGCCTGCCGGATGGCACCCCGTTCCCGACGACCTTCTACGCCACCTGCCCCAAGCTGACCGGAGCCATCTCGACCCTCGAGTCCGTCGGGGTCATGAAGGAGATGACCGACCGGCTCGCCGAGGACGCCGACCTGGCCGCCGCCTATGCCGCAGCCCACGACGACTACCTCGCGCGGCGCTCCGAGCTCGGACAGGTCGCCGAGATCGAGGGGATCTCGGCGGGCGGCATGCCGACCAGGGTCAAGTGCCTGCACGTCCTCATCGCGCACTCCCTCGCGGTCGGGCCGGGCGTGAACCCGCTCGGCGACGAAGCCCTCGCCATGCTCGACCACTGGTGGGCGTCTGGCTCGTGCGTGCCCGACGAGGAGCTTGCCGCGGTCCGCGCGGGGCTGCCTGCGGACGGGGCGTGAGTGCGGTGACGAGGGTCGCGGCGATCGACTGCGGCACGAACTCGATCAGGCTGCTCGTCGCCGATGTCGACCCGGTCACGAGGACCCTCGTCGACGTCCTGCGCCGCATGGAGGTGGTGCGCCTCGGCTATGGCGTGGACCGCACCGGGCGCATCGACCCGGTCGCCATGGAGCGGACCCTGGCGATGGCCGGCGAGTATGCCGCTCAGTGCCGCGAGCTTGGCGCGGAGCGGGTTCGCTTCGTGGCCACGTCCGCGTCCCGGGACGCGTCCAACGCCGACGAGTTCGTTGCCGGTGTCCGAGAGTCCTTCTCCCACTACGGAATCGCGCCCGAGGTCATCTCCGGTGACGAGGAGGCCGCCCTGTCGTTCGGGGGATCGACGGGCGAGCTGAAGGCACACGGCATACCCGGTCCCTATCTCGTGGTGGACCTCGGAGGTGGCTCCACCGAGTTCGTCCGCGGCGAGGACGCTGTCGAGGCCGCGCGCTCGGTCAACATCGGGTGCGTCCGGATGACCGAGCGGCACCTGCGGTCCGACCCACCCACGGATGCCGAGATCGCCGCAGCCGTCAGCGACATCAACGCCGCGATCGACCTGGCAGCCGAGCGTGTCGAGTTCAGCGGGGTGAGCGCGCTGGTCGGTCTGGCCGGGACCGTCACCACCATCACGGCCCATGCCCTGGGACTCGAGACCTACGACCCCGAGCGGATCCACCTCAGCGAGCTGACGTCCACCGAGGTCCTCGCCGCCTGCGAGTCGCTCCTGCACATGACGCGCGCGGAGCGGGCGGCCCTGGGCTTCATGCACCCCGGACGGGTCGACGTCATCGGTGCCGGGGCGCTGATCTGGCACGAGGTGGTGGGCAGGTTGGCCGGCCTCGGCCTGGATCGTGTCATCACCTCCGAGCACGACATCCTCGACGGGATCGCCCTCTCCGTCGCAGAGTGAACCTCGACTTGTTGCGTCCTCGTGGTCACCGGGCGGGGGTTTCGGGCCTCTTTTGACGACCTGCCGGCAACAAGTCGGAGAGGCCGCTCCAGACCGTCGACACGACGATCTCGGTGGCGTCCTGCGCGGACACGTCGGGGCGGCGGATGCGCCACACGGCCACCCGTTCGCACGCACCGATGATCACCTCGACGTAGCCCTCGAGCAGGTGGTCGGGGACGCCGGCCAGGGCGGGTGCGGCGCGGAAGGTGGCCATGGTCGCGGCCGACTGCTGTTCGCGGATGCTCTCGATGAGCGGGCTGGCCTGCGTGGCCACCACGCCCTCCTGCTGGATGAGGACGAAGGCCGTGGCGTGCTCGTCGATGAACGCGAAGAAGGCGGCGACTCCCGCCCGCAACACCACCTCGAGGGGCGCCTCGTCACCGACCCCCAGCCAGGCCGCCTCGGTGGCCACCCGCAGCTGGGTCCTGGCATTGGTGATGCACGCCGAGAGCAGGCCCTCCTTGGAGCCGAAGTACTCGTAGATCAGCGGCTTGGTGACGCCGACGCGCTCCGCGATGTCCTCCATGGTGGTTGCCTGGAAACCGCGCTCGGCGAAGACCTCCTCGGCGACCCGAAGGATCTGCTCCTCGCGCTGGGCGCGGGGCATCCGCACGCGCGGTGCCCGGGGGGCGGCCGAGGTCTTCATCACTCGCGAACTGTACCCCGGGAGGGCTCAAACTTACTGATGGTAAGTTGGCCGCATGGCGACCCCTCACCACCGAGTGGCCATCATAGGGACCGGCTTCTCCGGGCTCGGTATGGCGATCCGGCTGGCTCAGCGCGCCGACCACGACTACGTCGTCCTCGAGAAGGCGGACGACGTCGGCGGCACCTGGCGCGACAACCGCTATCCCGGGTGTGCCTGCGACGTCCCCTCGCGGCTCTACTCCTTCTCGTTCGCCCAGTTCCCTTCGTGGTCCAGGGACTTCGCGACCGCGCCGGAGATCTGGGGCTACCTGCGCGACGTCGCCGATCGGTATGCCGTCCGCGACCGGATCGAGTTCGGTGCCGACCTGCGGGCGGCCGAGTTCGACGAGGACGCGAGGCGGTGGACGCTCACCGCTGCCGACGGAAGGCAGTGGACGTGCGACGCGCTGGTCCTCGGGGTCGGTGCCCTGCATGAGCCCAAGCTGCCCGACATCGAGGGGCTCGACGCCTTCGAGGGCGAGGTCATGCACACGGCGCAGTGGCCGGCGCAGGCCGAGCTCGATGGCAAGCGGGTGGCTGTCGTCGGCACCGGTGCGAGCGCCGTGCAGCTGATCCCCGAGGTGGCGCCGCGCGCCGCACACACCACCGTCTTCCAGCGCACGGCCGCCTGGACGCTGACCAAGCACGACCAGGAGTGGAGCCCTCGACGCCAGCGGTTGTTCGCCCGCTGGCCCGCGGTGCAGCGACTGGTGCGCTGGCGCACCTACTGGGCGCTGGAGGCGCGGGCGCCGATGTTCGTGCGGCTGCCGGGCCTGGCCAGGCTCGTCCAGCGCCTTGCGCTGCGCGAGCTCGCCCGTGCAGTGCCTGACCCGGCGACCCGGGCGCGGCTGACCCCCGACTACACGATCGGCTGCAAACGGATCCTGCTGTCCAACGACTACTGGCCGACCTTCGCCCGCGACGACGTCAGCCTCGTCACCGAGGCGATCACGCGCGTCGAGCCGCGTGCCGTGGTCACCTCCGAGGGTCGTCACGAGGTGGATGTCCTGGTCCTGGGCACTGGCTTCGACGTGAGCGGCAGCACGGACCGCATCGACATCCGGGGGCTGGACGGTCGCACGCTGAGCGAGGCGTGGAGCGGGGGGATGCACACCCACCTCGGCATCACCGTCGCCGGTTTCCCCGAGCTCTACCTCCTGCTCGGGCCCAACACCGGGTTGGGCCACAACAGCGTCGTGACGATGATCGAGTTCGCGACCGGCTACGTCCTGAAGGCGATCGAGCAGGGGCGTCGTGGTGCGCGCGTCACGACCCAACAGGCGCAGGATGCCTTCACCCGCGAGATGCTGTCCCGGTCCCGGCACACGGTGTGGGCGACAGGGTGCCGCAGCTGGTACCTCGACCGGTTCGGCAACAACACCAGCCTGTGGCCGGGGACCACCGTCGGCTACTGGTGGCGCACCCGCTCCGTCGATGGTTCTCACTTCGCCCGAGTCGGCGACCGTCCCCCCACGCCGCCGCGCTCCGACGAGCCGCCCGTCGAACAGCCGCCCTCCGAGCAGCCACCCGCCCAACAGTCAAGGGATTCCGTTGATGCACAAGCGATCTGAGCGCCACACCTTCGCGCCGAAGGTCTCCATCGTCACGGGTGGGGCCTCGGGGATCGGCCGGGCCATCGCGGCCGAGCTGATCGCCAGGGGCAGTCACGTGGTGATCGCCGACGTCAACGGCGAGGCAGCCGCCCGCACCGCGACCGAGCTCGGCGCCCGGGCCAGTGCTGCCACGCTCGACGTCGTCGACGGGGCGGCCGTCAGGGCACTCGTGCAGCAGGTGGTCACGGACCACGGACGGCTCGACGTGATGGTCAACAACGCCGGAGTCGCCATCGGTGGGCTCCTCGAGGAGCTCGACGAACGGCACTGGACCAAGGCGCTGGACGTCAACCTGCGAGGCGTGATCAACGGGGTCACGGCGGCATACGAGGTCATGCGTGCGCAGGGGAGCGGACACATCCTCAACACCGCGTCACTGGCAGGGCTCATCCCGGCGCCGGCGATGCTGCCCTACACGACCACGAAGCACGCCGTCGTCGGCCTGTCGACGGCCCTGCGCGCGGAGGCCGCGAGCCAGGGCGTGCGGGTGAGCGTGCTGTGCCCCGGCTTCGTCGACACCCCGATGCTCGACGACCTCTACGAGGCGCCCGCCAGCTTTGGCGGCAGCAGCGTGCGCTCGCGGGTCCGCCTGCTCCAGCCCAGGTTCCTGACCGCCGAGGGCACGGCGACCCGAGCCGTCGACGGGCTTGCGGCTAACAAGGCGGTCATCCCCGTGGGGGCGATGGCCCACGTGACCTGGCGAGGGCTGCGCTACGTGCCAGGGCTGACCCGGGCGCTCATCCAGGCACAGGCAGGCGGCGCCCGGAGGCTGGTCGAACGGTCCGCGGACAGGGCTGCGTCGCGCGCCTGACGTCAGCCTGCAGGAGCTCGGCGCGGCACGCGCACGCGGCGGGCCGCAGGGTGCGCGCGGCTGGCCGGTGCAGGTGCGTCAGTTGCCGTTCGAGAGACCGACGAGCAGCAGGACGCAGGCCCCGGCGGCGAGCACGAACAGCACCGCGATCCCAGCGACAACTCCCAGCACGATGAAGCGGGTCTTCTCCACCACCAGGCCCGCGATGAACGCCGCGAACAGCCCGAGGTCGAGCCCGAGCGTGGAGAACTGACCCACCTCCGGGGGCAGCGACAGGGCATCGCCGACGGCGCGCGGGACCGCCTGGAGCGCGCCGGCGACGAACAGCACGGGCAGGCACAGGAGCACGCCCATCCAGAACTTGAAGACGTTGGACCGGCCGCGGCGCGGTGGCTTCCACGCCCCACCCGGAGGGTGGGCGGGCGGTTGCCCCGGCGGCAGGCCCGGCGGCAGGCCCGCGGGCTGGCCGCCGGGAGCACCCCCACGCGGCCGGCCGTACGGGTTGGCCGGAGGTTGCTGTCCGTACGGGTTCTCTGGTGGTTGCTCTGACATGACCGGTCCCTCTCACACGATCCACAGGTAGACGCCGGTGCAGGCGGCTACAGCCAGCAAGACCAGGTAGGCCAGGACGAGGCGGGTGTCGCCGAGCTTGCACTTGGAGCGCAGCAGCCCGTCGCGCCGGGCGCGGGCATAGCCGACGATGGCCAGCACCGCGAAGCCGAGCAGCGCCACGGGCCCCAGCACCCAGCCGAGCAGCGCGACCGTCGCGAAGACACACAGCCGCAACGGGTCGTACGGCGGCGCGGGCTCGGCGGCCGACTGGTCGGCGTGGGGTGGCGAGACCTGGCGCGGGTCAGGTCCGCTGGTCATGACCTGGCCCCCTGAGCCATCGGCAGCCCCGCCGCCGTCGAGATCCGTTGCTGCGACAGGGGACGCCACGCCTGGACGGCGCAGAACGGCGCGCACTGGTGCCCGCCCTCGTCACTCACCGTCGCGACGTGGACGCAGCACTGGGTGAGCCGCTCCTCGATCATCGTGTTCATGTCCATGAACGGCTTCACCGTGATGCGGAGAACGCGTTCGCCGAGCAGCGCCCGGAGCTTCTCGCGCTGGCCCGGGAGCCGTCCCGCGGCCAGCGTCGCGAGGGTGCCGATCCCGAGGTCACAGCCGCTGCAGACGTCGCGCCAGATGTCAGCCATCGACGGGTGGGACAGCGATGACTGCTCCGAGAGCAGGTCGAGCAGGGACTGCTTCACCGCCGTCCGCAAGGAGACCGGCAGCGCGTCGTCGGCGATCCGGTTGGCGAGCACGTCGGGCTCGAGGTCGAGCCACTGCTTGAGGCGTTCGTGACCGACGAGGGAGACGAGCGAGCGCCACGTGCCCGAGTCGTCGCGCAACAGGTAGCCCACCGAGCAGCAGTGCGGGTGTGAGCAGGGCAGCGCGGTCAGGTCGCGCCAGGTCACCACGCCCGCGGTCTGTCCTTCCAGCCGGGCCAGCACCCCGGTGTGCGTGAGCCGGTCGTGCGCGTCGATTCCGGCACTGCGCCCGGAGCCGAAGACCGGCTGGATCGTCACCCCGCCGACGTGCGGCGTGTCGAGGGCACGCTTGACCACGAACCCGATCTCGTCGTCGTTCACCCCCAGCGCCGCGGTCATCGTCAGGGTGGTGAAGACGCCAGCGCCGGAGAGGCGGTCGATCGCCTGTTCCTTGAACCGGCGCAGGTCCGCGCCCCGGTGGTGGGTGGACGCCTGGGCCGACTCGCCGTCGTACTGCAGGTAGACCTCGACCCGCTCGCGGTGGCGCCGCAGCAGGTCGAGCATGGCGTCGTCCCTGGCGATGGTCAGGCCGTTGGTGTTGACCAGCACTCGCACGATCGGTCGGGCCGCGACGGCGTCGAGCAGCTCGGCCAGCCAGGGGTACAGCGTCGGTTCGCCCCCGCTGAGCATGAGGACGTCGATTCGACCGTTCTCACGGGAGAGGCGCGCGTCGATCGAGGCCAGCACCTGGGCCAGCGGCACCACCGAGGCCAGGGCTGGCGCCGACGCGGCGAAGCAGGTCGGGCACTTGAGGTTGCAGTGGTCGAGCAGGTCCTCGAGCAGGATGCAGGTGTGTTGGGTCTGCATCTCCGGCAAACCGTCGGCATAGGCCGCAGGCACCGGCGCGAAGTTGCCCACGACATCCGGCGTGTGCACCTTGGTCGGCGCGGTCCACTGCTCCAGGTAGGTCAGGATCTCCGGTGACTCGTCGTACAGAGTGCGCACCAGGCCGTGCGAGGCGCAGCCGCGTTCCAGCCAGATCCGGCCGTCCCGTTCCACGAGCCACCCCGACAGCCGGACCACCTCGGCCAGCGGACGGTCTGGTCGCTCCTCGTGGCACAGCGGGCAGAAGGCGTTGACGTAACGGTGGATGCGGTCGCCACGCAACGGCATACCGGGACCGGTGCGGGTGCTCACGCGACCACTGTCTCGTGCCGCAGGCCCCGGAAGGCGCCACGACGCGCCTGCACCACGATGCGGGCGAGCACCAACGGCACCGTCACCGCCAGGAACAGCTGGGGTCGGGTCAGCCCGAGCCAGACGACCTCGTTGCCCCGGACGTACTCGAGCAGGAAGCGGGCGATGCCATAGGCGGCGAGGTACCAGACCAGCAGCTCGCCGCTCGGCACCGGCCGGTGGCGCAGCCACCACCAGATCGCTGCGAACGCGGCGGCGTGGAAGACGATCTCGTAGACGAAGGACGGGTGCAGGGGTATGCCGGCCGGCCCGCCCGTGCGCGCCGCCGCGGCCTGGTCGAGGGTGATCCCCCAGGACGTGCCGGTCGGAGTCCCGGGCAGCTCCGTGAGCAGGCAGCCGATCCGTCCCACGGCCATGCCCAGGGCCACGGCGGGGGCGAACAGGTCACCGGTGCGCGGCTGGTAGCCGCACAGGCGCTTGGCGACGTGGACGCCGGCCCAGGCGCCGACCAGGCCGCCCAGGATGCTGCGGTTGCCGTAGGCCCACTGCTCGGCCAGCGAGGCGTTCTCTCGCAGGTCGACGTGCTGCAGCCAGGTGCCGAGGCGCATGAAGACGGCACCGCCGACCAGCCCGCCGGTGACCACCACGAGAAGCCGCTCGTCCGTCGCGCCACGCCGTCGCGCCTCGAGCGCGAAGATGCCCATGGCCGTGAGCACCCCGAGCGCGACGAAGACAGCGTGCGTGTCGACGTCGAGCTCGAACCCGAGCAGGTCCCCGAGTGTCGGAAACACGGCCGCCCCCTTCTGGTCGGGGCCCCAGCGTGGCACGGATGAACCATGGAACGACGGCGGCGCGCGCGCGGCATACTTGGCCCGCCCCCGTGGCCCAACTGGCAGAGGCAGGCGACTTAAAATCGCCACAGGTGCGGGTTCGATCCCCGTCGGGGGCACCGTCGGCGGCTCGCGCCCGTCAGCCCAACCCCGTCGGTCCCGTCAGTCCAGACCCGTCAGTCCAGGGAGCACGGGATCCTGGTGGCCTGCGCCGCGGCCTTGTCAAAGGCGGCGAGCTGCTTCTCGCCGGTCTTCCAGTTCTTGCGCCACGCGGCTGTCGCCTGGGCAGGGGTGAGGTGACCCATGCGCAACATCTCCATGTCGTGCACGTGGTGTTCCCACGTGGACACGGCGGAGCGCGCCTTGGCGAGTGCCTTGCTGCGGGCCGTGATGGCACTGCCGCAGCTCTTGATCGCGACGACCTCCCCGTAGGGCGCGGCGTTGGCAACGGTCGGATCGAGCGCGGGACAGACGGCCGCGTTCGCTGCGAGCTCCTTGTCGGCTTGGCGGAAGGCCTTGGCGTTCTGGGTCGCCTTGACGCGGGTCTCGTCCCAGAAGGTCGTCGCCACCGAGAGGGAGATCTTGCCCGCGACCAGCAGGTTCATGGCGTCGATGTGCTTGTCGAACTGGGCCAGGGACACCTCTGCCGCGCTCAGCGGAGCCTGTTGGCGCAGGTTGGCCAGCCGGCACGTCTCAGCGGCCGCCGCCAGCCCCACCGCTGCGGTCGACACGGCCGCCGGCGTCTGGCTGGGCGTGGCAGGCGACGGGCTGGAGGTGGCGGGGGTGGTGGCCCCGAGGGGCGCGGCATACCCCGTGGTGGGAGCCGGGGGGCGAGGGCTGGCTCCGTCGTCGCCGCCGAAGACCTGGCGCATCGCGATCAAGGGCAGGACCAGCGCGAGAACGCAGGCGAGGACCAGGAGGATGACTCGGCCCGGGGTGTACGGTGCCGGCTCGTCGTCGAAGGACATGGCTCTCACCTGCTCTCAAAGGGGGACGATCCAGTATTTGCACTCTCCCGGCCACACCACGTCCCTCAGAAGGATCAGGGCACGTCACCCAAATGGTGGACAGGTCACCCAAATGGCGGAAATGGGACCACGGCGCTGGCCTCGACCCTGTGGATGGGAACTTCCAGGGTGTCCCCGCACGTACTCTGGGGTGAGCGGCCGACCGCAGGACCGCCCTACGCCTCCAAGGAGACACGCATGGCCAGCAACCCGGTGTTCGACCGGATCGAGAAGGAATCCCGTCAGGGCTACGCCGGGTTCGGCCGCGGTGGAGCACCCGCCCAGCAGGCTCCGGCCGGCATGGCCGCGACGGACGGCATGACGAGCCAGCAGCTGCAGGACCTCTACAACCAGCCCGCCGCCGGCCCCGTCCAGACCAAGCGCCTCACCATCGACGACGTCGTCATGAAGACGACCGGCCTGTTCGCGATCGTGCTCGTCATGGCTGTCGTCGGCTGGCAGCTGACCCCCCGCTACGGCATCGGCCTCATGCTGGGCGGCATCGCCGTGACGCTCGTCCTCGGTCTGGTCATCGCGTTCAAGAAGACGATCAGCGTGCCGCTCATCGTCACCTACGCCGTGGTCGAGGGCCTGTTCGTCGGTGCGATCAGCAACTACTACAGCCTGGCCTTCGACCCGCCCGAGCAGACAGACATCTTCCGCGGAATCGTGGCCCAGGCGGTCATCGCGACCCTGTCCGTCTTCGCCGGCACCCTGCTGGCCTACAAGACGGGGCTCATCAAGGTCACCGCGAAGTTCCGCCGCATCGTCACCATGGCCGTGATCGGCTATGCGATCTTCTCGCTGATCAACCTCGCCTACGCCTGGATCGGCAACCACGCCTTCGGGATCGGTGGCACCGGCGCGTTGGGCATCGGCATCTCGCTGTTCGCCATCGGGCTGGCCGCGGCGATGCTCGCGGTCGACTTCGACTCGATCGACCGGGCCATTGCCGCTGGAGCTCCCGAGAAGTACTCGTGGCTGCTGGCGCACGGCCTCATCGTCACGATCGTGTGGCTCTACCTCGAGATCCTGCGCCTGCTCGGGCGTCTGCGCAGCAACTAGCGTGGCCCCGAAATCACCTGTCCCGCAGGAGGTTTCGGCACAACTTCAACGCGTGGTCCGGCGGTGGCAGCAGCTGCCGCTGGACCGCGCGTTGTCGGGTATGCCGCGGGTGCGGCTGCTGCTCGCCGACCTCGCCGGCGCCGCTGGCCCGGTTCCGGACCTCGGACCAGCGGTGGTCATGGACCAGCTGACCGTCCTGGTCTACGACGCGTGCGAGTCGGGCGGGGCGGCGGCGTCCCCTCTGGCCCAGCGCCTCGCTGACCTGCTCCGCGAACTCACCTGACCCGGCACGCCTGGTTGCCTTGGGGCTTCGGCTGTGGACGACGGGTGCCGTATCGGCGCCGTATCTGGTGCCGTATCTGGTTGCGTTGCAACGGTTTTCGTGATCGTTGGACTGTCGGACCTGGTTGTTAGGTTGGTTTCATGGGTGGGGGGATGTCGTTCGAGGAGCGGCGCGCGGCGGTGGAGCTGGCGTGCCGTGCCCTGACCGGGGTCGAGGGTGAGCTGTGGGCGGCGGGCGGGGTCGAGCTGGGTGGGTTCGCGTCGCTGCTCGACCAGCTGGGGGTGCGGGCCGACGCGGCCCGGGTGGAGGTGCTGGCCGAGGCGGTCGACCGGGGTGAGGCCGGGTCGGGCCGGACCGGGGCGCACGCCTGGCTCCTGGAGCGGTCGCCGTCCCTGCGGGCGGGTGGGTCGGCGCGGGTGGTGCGGGTGGCCGAGGCCGCCCACGACGACCGGTATGCCGGGTTGACCGCCGCCGTGCGTGAGGCGCGGGTGCCGCTGGTGACGGCGGTGGTGGTGGTGGAGGAGTTCGAGCGGCTCGCGCCTCGCCTGGCCGCCGGGGCTGACGGGCCGGTGCTGGCCGGGCTGGTCGAGGTGGCGTCGTGGGGGCGTCCCAGGGACGTGCGCGGGCTGCGGGAGCGCCTGGTGGCGGAGTACGGGGCCGAGGGTGAGTTCCAGGGTGAGCAGGACCGCGCCCATGAGCAGCGGTCGTTGTCGCAGCCGTCCGCGGACGGCACCGGGCTGTTCGAGTGCGCGATGGCGGTCGACGCCGAGGCGAAGGCGGTCATCGAGGCCGCCGTGCAGGGACTGTCGGCGCCCCGGCCGGCGCAGGGTGAGCCGGACCGGCGCCCGTCGGGGCAGCGGCGGATGGACGCCCTGTTGGAGGTGCTGCGCCGCGGGGTCGCCTCCGCCG
>NZ_JBFUEI010000014.1:0-82055 GCF_056404275.1 Pedococcus sp. P2_D9 | reverse complement strand
GCCTCGGCCGCGGCGGCGCGGGCGACGGCTGCCGCGGCCAGACCGTCCTGGCGCTGCTTCTCGAGGGTCACCGAGGTCTTGCGGAGGCTGGCCAGCTGCACGGTGAGCGCCTGCTGCTGGTGCTGGATCTGGGCGGCTGCGGCCTGGGCCTGGTCGGCCTGGGCCTGCGCGGCGTTGCGAGCCGCCTGGGCGGCCGCTGCCGCCTTGGCCTGCGCCGCTTCGGCGCTGGCGGCCTGCTGGCGCATGGTGTCGGCGACGATCGAGGAGGCGGCTGCCCGCTGCAGCGTGCGCGTCCGGGCGTCGCTGACGGCCTCGAGAGCGGTGGCGCGGTCCAGCAGGTCCTGCGGTCCGGTGCTCGACAGGTAGGCGTCGAGCTCACCGAGGTTGCCGCCCTGCTGGTAGACACTGGCCGCGTAGCGACGCACCTGCAGTCCCGCGGCGTCGGCGATCTCCTGGGCCTGGGCTGCACGCTTCTTGGCTGCCGCTGTCTCGGCCGTGCGCTTGTCGAGCTGGTAGCGGGCTCCGTTGTACGCCTCGGCCGCTGCCGCCGCGCTCTCCTGCACCTGGCTCAGCCGGGCGCTGGCCGTCGCGTACTGCGCGTCAAGGCTCGAGACCTTGCCGGAGGTGCTGGCGACAGCCGACTTCGCCTTGTCGACCTGGGACTTGGACGGGTAGACCGGGCCCGGGTTGGCGGAGGCGGACAGCCCCGTGCTGACGGCCAGGATCCCCACGATCGACAGGGTCGCGCCGGAGCGCAGCGCGCGACGTGCGGGGCGGGCGTTCGGCACGGGGGATGCCTCTCGAGTCGGGGGACCGGTCTGGTTGGGACAGCCGCACGAGACTAGAGCCGGGTTTTCACTCGGAACACTCCAGTCACACAAATCCCACGCCTTACGGGCCGGTACGGCGAATGACACGCCTGTAGTTCGGGGAGTTACACGGATGTCTTTCAGCAGGCAGCGACGCTCCTTCGATCACCTGTCCGACAATGGTCACGAATCAGTAACGAAATCCGCATTTTCGCAGGTGAGAGGCCCTGAGCGGCCGATCTGGCCCCGCTCCAGAAGTCGGCGAGATCAGGGCGTGATGGCCTCGCCGGCACGCAGGGCGGCGTAGGCCTCGGGATCGCCTTCCTTCAGGGCCCGGCGGGTCTTGCGGCGGTAACGGAGGATCTGCACGACACCGGCACCCCAGACGAGGTACTGCACCGACATGGCGGCGCGGAAGGTGTCGACGTCATAGGTGCTCGGCCCACCCGGCGCCACCCTGTCGAGGATGATGCCGATCAGCGTCACGGTCGACAGCGAGGCGAGGAAGCCGCCGACGTTCACGATCCCCGTGGCACTCCCGAGCCGCGTGGGCGGGTTGAACGTCCGGGCCAGGTCGAAGCCGACCAGCGACCCGGGACCACCGACCGCCGTGATGACGACGAGCAGCACCAACAGGGGCAGCGGCGCCCGCCCGGGCCACAGCAGCACGACCGCCCAGACCGTCATGATCGAGAAGACGATCCCGAGGATCAGGGTCGAGCGCGAGAACGGGTACTTCGTGACGAACCCGCCGATGACTGGACTGGTGACCACTGTCGTCACGGTCATCAGCATGAGCAGGATGCCGGCCGCCTTCGGCGAGAGCCCCTGCCCGGCCACGAGGAACGGGTAGCCCCACAGGAGGGCGAACACCGTCGCGCCGAACTGGGCGGAGAAGTGCGACCACAGGCCGAGCCGGGTGCCGGGGGTGCGCCAGGCGGCGCGCACGCTGCGGGCCAGCGCCCGGACCTTGATCTGGTCGAGCTCGTGGTCGGGGTTTGGCGAGTCCCGCACGACCACCAGGACGATCGCCGCCAGGACGACGCCGAAGAGCGCGGCACCCGCGTAGGACGGCGTCCAGCCCCAGGTGTGGAGGGCGTAGACGAGGGGAGTCGCCGCCACGAGGGCCCCCAGCTGGCCGAGGAGCCCGGTGAGCTGGGAGACCATCGGGATGCGCAGCGGCGGGAACCACAGGGCCACCAGGCGCAGCAGGGGGATGAAGATCATCGCGTCGCCGATCCCGACGAACACCCTGGCCGCGATGCCCACCACGAAGGAGTCGGCGAAGGCGAACCCCAGCTGCGCGACGGTCATCATCGTCACGCCCGTGAGCAGCAGCCTCTTGGGCCCGAACCGGTCGAGCAGCGCGCCGACGGGGATCTGCATGGCCGCATAGACGAGCAGCTGCACCATGGTGAACACGGACAGCTGCGTGGCCGCGATGTCGAAGCGCTCACTGGCCAGCAGCCCCGCCACCCCGAGCGAGCTGCGGTGGAAGACGGCCAGCACGTAGACCGACACGGACGCGGCATACACGATCCACGCCCGCCGCCCGCCGAGTGCGAACTGGGTGGCGGGTCTGGTCACGGCCCCAGTGTCCCCCAAGCCCGCCTTCACGGGCACCGCGGGTCACGCCAGGTAGTCCGCCAGCCCGGCTCGCCCCGACCTCATCATCCAGCCGTGGTTGGCGCGCAGCAACGGCCCGGTCACGCGCGCGGTCCGCGCCAGCAGCACGGGGGTGACGACGGCCTCCTGGTCGAAGTCGGCGATCGTGGCGCCGTCGTCACCAGCCCGGACCCGCCACTCGCACCAGCCCTCGAGGTCACCGCTGACCTCGACCCGCAGGTGACCGGTCGACGGGTCCTCGACCTCCCGTCGCAGCACCAGGTGCAGCGTGTAGGGCAGGAAGCTGCGGATGTCGGTGCGCCCGGAGTGGTCGTCGATGCGTTCGGCGGAGCGGACCTGCGGCCACCACAGCGCGTACCGCTCCACGTCCGCGAGTGCGTCGAAGACGCGCCCGGGAGCGGCGGGCAGGCGCCACCGGTGGTGGAAGTGGAAGGTCGGCACACCACTCATCATGCTCGCCCCCGCCGGGCCGCTGCCCACCACGTCCGCCCTCGCCAGGCACCCCGGTAGGTTCGCCCCATGGAGCGTTTCACCCGGGACGGCCTGGTGTTCGACGTCGCGGACAGCGGCGCCGGCGACGAGGTCGTGATCCTGCTGCACGGCTGGCCCCAGGACCGGCACACGTGGTCGCAGGTGGCCCCGCTGCTCGCCGCCGACGGCCTGCGCGTGGTGACGTTCGACCAGCGGGGCTACTCGCCGGGCGCGCTCCCCCGGGGTCGCGATGCCTATCGCATGAGCGAGCTCGTGTCCGACGTCCTGGCCCTCGTCGACGCGCTCGGCGAGACCCGGGTGCACCTCGTGGGCCACGACTGGGGTGGCTCGGTCGCCTGGGCCTTCGCCGAGCGTCACCCCGAACGGCTGCTGAGCCTCACCGCGGTCTCCACGCCGCACCACCGGGCCATCGCCTGGGCGCTGCGCCACGCGGACCAGGCCCGCGCAGCTGGTACGTGGCCGCCTTCCAGCTCCCCGCCCTGCCCGAGCTGGTCCTGCGTCGTCGCCTGCCTGCCGCCCTGCGCCGTTCCGGCCTGCCCGAGCAGCACGTGCAGAGGTATGCCGCGCGGTTCCGTCGGCCGGGCATGGCCAGTGGCGGGTTGGCGTGGTATCGCGCAATTCCGTTGCGCCGCAGCGCCCCTCACGATGCGACCACCTCACACCGGATCTCGACGCCCACGGCCTACGTCTGGGGCCGGCACGACCCGGCGCTGGGCCGAGCGGCCGCCGAGCGCACCCGGAGCCACGTGGCCGCCGACTACACCTTCACCGAGCTCGACGCCGGGCACTGGCTGCCAGAGACCCATCCGCAGGAGGTCGCCGCGGTCATCCTCGAGCGGCGACGCACGCTCCAGCAGTAGATTCACGCCCAGGAGGTGGGTGCGATGACAGGTGGCACCGGACTGGCACAGGTGGCCCAGCACGCTGAGGACCTCGACCGAGCGGCCGCCTTCTACGAACGGCTGCTCGGGTCGCCACCACTGGCCAGGTTCGACCCGCCCGGACTGCTGTTCTTCGGGCTCGGCGACACCCGGCTCCTCCTCGAGCAGGGTGCGAGCTCGGCCCTGCTGTACCTCGCCGTCGACGACGTCCCCACCCGCATCGAGGAGCTGCGCGCCGAGGGGGTCGTGGTCGAGGCCGAGCCGCACGTCATCTTCAGCCACACCGACGACACCCTCGGGCCCGCCGGCAGCGACGAGTGGATGGCCTTCATCCGCGACAGCGAGGGCAACCTCGTCGGACTGGTCAGCCACGCGCCGAGGGCAGACGGCTGACCACAGCGCCCCCGCTGCCCGACCCGGCGCTGGTCGTGCTCGTCGGCCCGAGCGGTGCGGGCAAGTCGACCTGGGCTGCGCAGCACTACCGGCAGCAGGAGGTCGTGTCGTCGGACGCCCTGCGCGCGGTGGTCGGCAGTGGTGAGCACGACCTCGACGCATCGGCCGACGCGTTCGCGGTCCTGCACCAGGTCGTGGCGGCGCGGGCTCGCCGCGGACTGACCGTCGTCGTCGACACCCTCGGGCTGGACCCGGACCTCCGCGACCGCCTGCGCGAGCAAGGCCGGGTGGCTGGACTTCCCTGCGTCGCAGTGCTTTTCGAGACAACCCCCGCCGTATGCCGCGCGCGCAACGCCCAACGTGACCGACCCGTCCCAGCGACCGTTCTGGGCCGACAGCTCGCGACGTTCGGGCGCGTCCGCGAGGCCCTCGCCGACGAGGAGTGGGACGTGGTCCGGACCGTCAGCGAGACGTCGTCGGCGGCGGACCCGATGTCGGCGACCACCACAACGCCGGAGGACGCGGCGGCCGCTCGGCCGGCGGCCGCCGGACGGGTGACCGCGGCGTCGACGGCCGGGGCTGGTGACCTCGGGCTCGACGTCGTGATCCAGGTGTCACGTTTTCCCTGGGGTGCGGACCCCGCCGGCTGGCTGCGTTCGGTAGCCCTGGCGGCGGACCACTTCGGCTTCAGCGGGATCGCCCTCATGGACCACCTGATCCAGATCCCCCAGGTGGACCGGGCCTGGGAGCCGATCCCTGAGCCGTGGGTGACGCTGGGCATGCTCGCCGGCCTGGACACGAACCTGCGACTCGGCACCCTCGTCTCGCCGGTGACCTTCCGCGCTCCCGGCATCATCGCGAAAACCGTTGCCACGCTTGATGTGCTCTCCGGTGGTCGCGCCTTCGTCGGACTCGGGGCCGGCTGGTGGGAGCGCGAGCACCTCGCGTTCGGGCTGCCCTTTCCCCCGCCGGCAGATCGGCTCGACCAGCTCGAGGCCTCGATCGAGACGATCCGCGCCCTGTGGGGCAAGGGCACCAAGGCACACCAGGGCAGACGGGTCACGTTGCCCGAGACCACGGCATACCCGCGGCCTGTGGGGCAACCACAGATCATCGTGGGCGGCGGCGGCGAGCAGCGGACGCTGCGCATCGCGGCGGAGCTCGCCGACGCCTGCAACCTCCCCAGCGACCTGCCGACGCTGGAACGCAAGCTCGCCGTCCTGCGCAGGCACTGCGACAGGGTCGGGCGCGATGCCGACGAGGTGGCCGTGACCGTGCTGGACCTCCCTGTCGTCGGCCTCGACCGTGAGGACACCTGGCGCCGGGTCGAGCGGCTGCGAGGTCGCACGCCGGCCACGACCTACGCGTCACGTCACCACGCGGGCGAAGCGGCCCTGCACCACGAGCGCCTCCTCACGTTGGCGCAACGCGGCGTCCGGACCGTCTTCGTGGGCTTGCCCGACCTCGAAGGCCCCGAGGACGTCGAGCGGCTCGCGGGAGTCCTGACCGGCCGCTAGACATGACCGAGCCGGGTGCCACCTCGTCGAAGTGGCACCCGGCGTCGCGGTCAGCAGGCCCGTGCGGTGACGGGCCGGGGTCAGGCCGAGGCGGAGACACCCGTGAGCTGGGTCAGCGCGAACTCGGTGATGCGAACGAGGGCCCGCTTGGCGGACTCGCGGTCGCGGGCGTCGACCGCGATGACGGGGATGTGCGACGGGATGGCGAGAGCCTCGCGGATCTCGTCGGGACCGAACTCCTGCGAACCGTCGAACTGGTTGAGCGCGACGATGAACGGCAGGCCCTTGGCCTCGAAGTAGTCGACGGCGGCGAAGCTGTCGTCGAGGCGACGGACGTCGACCAGAACGACGGCACCGATGGCGCCCTTGACCAGGTCGTCCCACATGAACCAGAACCGGCGCTGGCCAGGAGTGCCGAACAGGTAGAGAACGAGGTTCTCGGCCAAGGTGATGCGACCGAAGTCCATCGCCACGGTGGTGGTGTGCTTCTGCTGCACCTTGGAGATGTCGTCCTGGCCTTCGGACTCGTTGGTGACAAGAGCCTCGGTGCGCAGGGGATCGATCTCGGAGACGGCACCAACGAAGGTGGTCTTGCCGACGCCGAACCCGCCGGCCACGACAATCTTCGTCGAGGCGCTGTTGCGGCTAGAGGGCGCGTAGTCCACTGAGTGTCCTTTCAATCAGTTCACGTCGTTCGTCGGATGTCGTGTTTTCGGAGATGGTCGTTCGCGTCTTGAGGTGCCCGGCGGTGACCAGGTCACCCAGGAGCACCCGGGCGACGCCGAGTGGGATGTGCAGCTTTGCCGAGACCTCGGCCACCGACTCCTTGGCTGCGCACAGGTCGATGATCCGCCCCGAGAGGTCGCCCTCGGGCCAGGTCGTGGTGCGTCCGGAGGGAAGCACCTCGAACGTGGCCTCGATGGGAAGGTCGACCACGGACTCGGTGCGTCCGGACGTCAGTGCGTACGGCCGGACCAGGCGAGGGCCCGCCGACACTTCGCGTCCGTCTGGCGCCATGGGTCTAGCCCGACATCGGGGTCCGGGCAGACGCGTCGATCATCTTGCCGACGCGGTCGACCAGGACCGCCATCTCGTAGCCGACCTGACCGATGTCAGAGTCGGTGCTGGTGAGTGCTGCCAGGTGCGAGCCGTCCCCGACGCTCATGAGGAGCAGGTAGCCCAGCTCCATCTCGATGACGGACTGCAGGACCGTGCCGCCCTGGAAGAGGCGGGCCGCGCCCGAGGCGAGGCTGGCCATGCCCGAGGCCACGGCTGCCATCTGCTCGGCGCGATCGACGGGCAGCTGCTCGCTGGCGGCCATGGGAAGCCCGTCGGCGGACACCAGGATGGCGTGTGAAACGCCAGGGGTCTCCGTCGTGAACTTGGCCACGAGCCAGTCGTACTCGCCCTTGGGCTGGGCCATGGCGTCAGTGGTGTACATCGGCTTCCTCTCGGTGTGTTCCATCTTGTGCCTCGGTGCGAGCGGAGCTCACGCCGTTCTTGTGGCGGTTGAGGTTGCGGCGGATCGATTCGGGATCGCGTCGCGATGCTGCGGGGGCAGCGGGCTTCTCGTCGGCCTCGTCGACGGCGCCGGGGATCAGGTAGCTGCCCGGGCGTCGCATGGGGAGGCCGGCTGCGGACTCTTCCAGGGGTTGGGTCTCCTCGATCCGTGCGGCGGCTGACCACGCCTGGTCAGCCTCGTTGGTCGACCACGACGCCGAGGCGGGCACCGACGAGTCGTCGGTCAGCCAGCGCGACATCATCGCTCGGAAGATGGGGGTGTCGTTGAGGTTCCCGCTGCGAGGCGCGCTCGCCGGCTCCTCGACGTCCTCGGGCGCCACCGCAACGAGCTCGGTGGTCTCCTCGGCTGCCGTCTCGACGCCCTCGTCGACGCGCTGTTCGGGAGCGTCGGCGACTGCCTCGACCACCGGCTCCTGGAACGCGACGACCTCGGTCTCCTGCTCGACAACGGCGACTGCCTCGACCACCGGCTCCTGGAACGCGACGACCTCGGTCTCCTGCTCGAGAACGGCGACCGGCTCGGTCACGGCCTCGGGCACGGACTCGGTGGTCACGGCCTCCGCGCTGACGACGGTCTCCTCGCGCTCCGGCACCACGGCCGCGTCGCGGGCCCGACGGGCGCCGAAGAAGGACGTGTTGTGCGCCCGCATCGCCGGCCGTGAGCTGGGTGCGCCAGCCGTGGGGTCCTGGGTGGCAAGCGCGGACGTCGCCCCCGGGACGCGGGTCGGCAGCGGCGTGGCACCTTCCGGCCCCGTGACAGGGGCCTGAACCACATCGAGGCTGTCGACCGGCGCCGACACCTCGGCGGAAGCCTCCGCCGGCGCGTCGGCAGTGGCCTCGGGTGCGCCGTCAGCGACCAGCTCGCCTCCGGCCTCCGCGACGGGAGCGTCGTCCGAGTCCTGCTCGGAGTGCTGCTCCGGGACCTGGTCGGACCCGGCGTCAGCAGCCTCGACAAGGGCGACCTCGGCCACCCACTCCTCGGGCACGTGCATCTCGGTGGTCGAGTCGTGGGAGTCCATCGAGTCGCTGCTGCCCGTCGAGCCGTTCGACTCAGGTGAGTCGATCGAGTCGTCCTGGGCGGCGATGTCGGTGTGCGCTGCGGTCTCGCCGTCGGTTGCCGGGTCCTCGGCCCCGAGCTCACGGGCCTTGCCGGCCTCGACGATCTTGGCGCGGTGCTCGAGCCAGGCCGACAGGTTGGAGGGCATCTGACGGGGCTCGTCGACCTCGGCCTCGATCCGGGCGGCCTCGGCGGCCGCCTTCGCGCGGCCGGGAAGCCAGCTGAGCCGGCCCGACTTGGCGGGGGCACTCGACTTGGCACCGGGCTTGGTCGGTGCTTCTTCCTCGGGCGTGGACGGGGCGTCCTCGAACTCGCGGTACTCGGTGATCCCGGTGGCCCGTGGCTTGCGGACCGGAAGTCCGGACGCCGAGAGCTGGGGCCCGGTGGCTGCCTCTGCCGCCGGAGCATCCTGGCTCTGGGTGGGGGCCTCGGTGACCTCGGGGTCGGAGACCTCGGGGTCGGCGACAGCGGCCGTCGCAGCCTCGGCAGGAACCTGCGTGGCCGGGGTGTCGTCCGTCGGCGCGACGGTCGCGCCGTTGACGGCGGGCTTGTCGGACGAACCGTTGACACCCTTCTCCCGGGCGGCGTGGCCGTTGGTGGGCGCCTTCTCCTCCACCGCCGCGTCGGCACCGTCGATGACGGGCTTGGCGGGGGTCTGTATGCCGTTCGCGGCCGAGGGGCCGTGGGCCCCCGGTGTGCGGGTGGGCAGCACCTTCTTGGCTGCGCCCGGCACCGGGCTCGGCGTGGCGCCGCTGGCGCCGCGCACGCGGGTGGGCAGGCCGGACTTGGTGGTGCCGCCGACAGCGGACGCGGGCGGGGCTCCGAGGGAGGAGGCTGCCGGCGCCTCAGGAACGGCTGGAGCAGCGGCCGGGCGCGCCGGGCGCTCGCCCCGGCTGCTGTCGGCGAGCAGGGCCGCGGGCAGGTGCACGGACACCGTGATGCCCTGCTTGTCGTCGCCGTTGCGGCGCAGCCGCACCGCTATGCCGTGCCGCTTCGCGAGGCTTCCGACCACGAACAGGCCCATGCGACGGGCGGTGTCGGCGGTGATGTCGCCACCGTGCGCGAGCTGGTCGTTGAGGGCAGCAAGCTCCTTGGGCGGCATACCGAGGCCACGGTCGGAGACCTCGATGAGGAGGCCGCCTTCGGGCGTGCGGGCACCACGGATCGCCACACGGGAGGTGGGCGGCGAGTAGGAGAGGGCGTTGTCCACGACCTCGGCGACCAGGTGGATGAGGTCGGAGCCGACCGCACCCAGGACGTGGTCGTTCGAGGTGTCACCGATGTCGATGCGCTCGTAGTTCTCCACCTCGGACACGGCCGCACGGACGGCGTCGGAGACCGAGACCGACCCGGACACGCCACGACGGGTGGACGTGCCGGCGAGCACCAGCAGCGAGTCGCTGTTGCGGCGCATACGGGCGGCGAGGTGGTCGAGGCGGAAGAGGCTCTGCAGCCGCTTGGGGTCTTCCTCGTCGCTCTCGAGGCGCTCGATGAGGCTGAGCTGCTGGTCGATGAGGGACGTGCTCCGGCGCGACAGCGTCTCGAACATGTGGCCGACCTGGACGCGCAGGCGGGCCTGCTCGCCGGCGAGGGTGCGGGCCTGGGTGTGGAGGTCGTCCACCGCGCGAGCGAGCTGACCCATCTCCTCGGTCGTGTGGACCGGGATCGGTTCGAAGGCGGGGAGCTCGGTGCCGTCACGCATGGCGGTGACCGCTTCCGGCAGCCGCTTGTTGGCAACCTCCAGGGCGCCCTGGCGCACGGCGCGGATCGGGAGGAGGAGCGATCGGATGAGGGCCACCACCAGGGCCAGGGCGGCCGTCAGCGCAGCGATCACGATGATGGCGTTGAGGATCGCTGCGGTGCGGTGCTCTGCCGCGCGCTGGCGGAGGTTGGTCTCGAGCGCGGTCAGCTGCCCGTCCATGAGCTTGGTGTAGCCGGCGTTGCTGGACTCGATGACCGTTCCGAGCCCCTGGATCTGGGCCTTGTCGGGCGACGCCTGCTGGAGGGTGTACCCACGGCGGCCGTTCTCGTTGAGGAGCTGGCGGACCTGTCCGACCTGCTCGCCCGTCGAGGCCGACATGAGTCGCGTCAGGGCTGCGGTCTCGGCGCCGACCTGACCGACGGCGCGCAGGTTGGCGGCTGCGTCGTCAGTGTTGGCGAGGTTGACCTGTTCGCCGGTCATGGCGCGCTGGGCGGCGATAGCGTCCTGGAGGGCTACGACGAGCTTGGCGGAGGCCGAGTCGTCGCTGAGGCCGAGGTCGGAGACCGCCGAGGACATCAGGGTGGCGGTGTTGCCCGACTTGTCGATGACGGTGTCGGAGAAGCCGTTCTGCGTCTTGGCCGTACGCACTGCCTGCCCGAGCGACAGCGCCGTCGTGGCGCTCTCCTTCACCGAGTCAGGGACGCCGGGGACCTTGATGGCGATGCGGAGGTTCGCCGCCGCGGACTCGTACTTCGTGATGGCGGCGATGACGCCGCCGCCGCCGACGCTCTCGGCAGCAGCCAGCCGCTGGACCGCGAGGTTGTACTCGACAACGGGGCGGATGACGAGGACGGTGTCCGCGGCCCGCGAGAGCTTGCGAGAGGAGTCGAAGTCGTTCTTGACGCGGAGGCCACCGAAGACGAAGGCCAGCAGCACGGGAAGAACGATGGCGGCTGCCAGTTTGCGACGGAGGGGCCACTGACCGAACGACCAGCGTTGGGGGACACGGCCAGCCGCCGACTGCAGTCTGGACACGGAGCCACCTTCCTCACGACGAAAACTTGGGCGAACGGCAACATACGTGCGCCCACAGGGGGCAGGGATAGGTATCCAACGGCGGTTGGCACGTTTGGCCTGCGTAGTTCTGACCGAACGGACTAGACCACCCCGGAGGGGCGAACCAGCGTGCCTGCGGTGTCGCCGGTATACGCGGCTCGGGCATGGGCGAGACTGACGAGATGCCCCTCCCGCGGATCGACCTGGCCGACGGCGCGCCCGCGTGGTGGTCGCTGGCCGCAACCGTCGGTGGCGGCCTGGTGCTGCTCTGGGTCGTCCTGGTGGTGGCACTGTGGTGGGCCCGTCCGGACGACCTGCGGTTGCGGGAGGCGTTGCGGTTGCTGCCCGACCTTCTTCGCCTGCTGCGACGCCTGGCCGTGGACGCCACGGTGCCGCGTGCCGCGCGAGTGCGCCTGTGGCTGCTGCTCGCCTACCTCGCGAGCCCGGTCGACGTCGTGCCGGACTTCCTCCCCGTCATCGGCTATGCCGACGACGCCATCCTCGTGGCCCTGGTACTGCGCTCGGTCACCCGGCGCGCAGGGGCGGAGGCGCTCGAGCGGCACTGGCCGGGCAGCCCCGAAGGCCTCGCCGCGGTCCGCGCCCTGGCTGGGCTTCGGGACTGACGGAGCAGCGCGACTCCCGTGTCCCACCTGCCGGCTCAGCATCTGCGCAGGTCAGCGACCCGTGGCCGAGGCTTTGGGCGCTAGGCTCGTGAAGCTGTGCACCCCCACCGGAGTAGGACACCATGGCCTTCTTGACGCGCTACACCGACGATCGCTCGTCGCCTCCAGTCGGCTCCGCGGTCCGGGACGCGTTCGTCCGCGCCGTCGCCCCGGCAGTTGCCCTCTGGGCTGCCATCGTGGGCATCGGGCTGTTGATCAAGGGACCTCTCGGCGGCCTGCCCTCCGAGGAGGGCATCAGCAAGGACGCCCAGGGCGTGCGCACCCCGCGGTGGGACGACGTGACGCTGGTGTGGTCCCACATCGGCAACACCGAGATCGTCATCGGGGTGTGCGTGATCGCCGTCGGCCTCCTCTGGTGGGGCACGCGGCAGTGGTGGGTGGCCGTCATACCGGCCATCGCGATCTCCCTCCAGGCCACCGTCTTCGTGATCGCCACGGCCGTCGTGGGCCGGCCCCGGCCCCACGTGGCCCACCTCGACCCGGCTCCGCCGACCTCGAGCTACCCGAGCGGTCACGTCGGTGCGGCCACCGCGCTCTACGTCAGCTTCGCGCTCCTGGCCCAGCGGATCGAGTCACCCGTGCTGCGCCGGGCCGTGACGGCGGTGTGCCTCGTCATCCCTGTGCTGGTGGCGTGGGCCCGCCTCTACCGAGGCATGCACCACCTGACCGACATCCTGGTGGGAATGGCCAACGGCTTGGCCTGCGCGCTCCTGGCGTGGGCCTACCTGCGTCGCAAGAGCGCCTGACAGTCGCAGGGCGCCTGACAGTCGCAGGGCGCCTGGAAGTCGTCAGGGCGCGCGGTCGTCAGGGCGCGGGCTCGAGGTCCTCGGCGCCGGCGGCGGCGTTCTCGAGGGTTCGCGCCGTCGGCACCGCGGCGTGCCGACGCAGGGCGACCGCAGCCACGTCGTCGTCATGCGTCTCGTCCGCGACCGCGGCGATGGTGCCGCACAGGCCGCGGAACAGGTCCGGGTCCGTGAGGCCGGCGAGGGCAGCCGTGAGTCGTTCTCGACCGACGTCGATGTCCTCGGTGCGCCGCTCGATCAACCCGTCGGTGAAGAGCAGGACGGTGTCGCCGGGACCGAACCACATCCGATGGCGACGACGTCGTCCCTCTCCGATGGCCAAGGGCCCACCGTCGGCACTGGGAAACTGCTCGACGGAATTGTCTGCTCGCAGGAGGATCGGCGCCGGATGTCCGGCGTTCGCGACCAGCAGGTCGTTCCGTCCCGGATCGACCAGCAGGTAGGCCAGCGTGACGAACTGCTCGTCACCGTAGGCAGCGAGCATCAGGTCGAGCTTGGTCAGCACCACGTCCGGGAGCGGGTCCGCGGCGATGTAGGCGCGCACCGATGCCCGCATCTGCGCCATCGACGCGGCGGCCTCGACCCCACGCCCCATCACGTCTCCGACGAAGACCGCCACCCGCCCGTCCGTGAGGGCGACCACGTCGTAGAAGTCGCCCCCCACCTCGGTACGGCCAGACGGCAGGTAGCGCGCCGCGACATCGCAGCCCTCGATCACCGGCAGCCCGACCGGGAGGACGGCGTGCTGCAGCCGGGTGGCGACCGCCAGGGTCTCGCTGTGCAGCTCGGAGTTGTCGATCGAGACGGCCGCCCTGCGCGCGATGTCCTCGGCGAACACGAGGTCGCCCTGCGTGTAGCGGTGCTTGGACTCCGCGCTCACCCACGTGATGACGCCGAGGGTTCGTCCGCGCGCGACGAGGGGGACGGTCACCGCGCTGTACAACGCCAGCTCTCGCGCGATCCGGAGGTGCTCCTCGTCCCGGGCCCCGGCGACGAGCATCTCGTCGGTGATCTCCGCGATGAGCTCGCTGCGCCCTGTCCTCATCACCTGCCACGGACCGCTGGCGGAGTTCGGGTCGCTGGGGTACCGCTCCGCGAGCTCGTGCGCGTACGCCACCTTGGCCGGGTCGACATGGGCCACGGCGAGCCGGCGCAGCCGGTTGTCCTTGACCAGGTCGATCGCACACCAGTCGGCGAAGGTCGGCACTGCGAGCTGGGCCACCCGCGCCAGGGTGGACTCGTAGTCGAGGCTGCTCGCGAGCTCGGCCGAGGCCTCGGCGAGGAAGGTCAGCTTGGTCTGGCGGTCGGCTGCCTCCTGCTCGGCCTGCACGCGCTGCAACGCCTGGGCGCAGGTGTCGGCCAGGATGTCGAGGCAGTCGAGCTCCGTGGGCTCGAACCTGCGTCGTCCGGGGAAGGACAGCCCGATCGCCCCGAGGGTGTCGTTCGCGGTGTTCAACGGCAGGACCAGCACCGAGCGGTCGCCGCGATCTATCCGCGGGGTGTCCGGATAGGCATCGAGGATCGCCTCACGACCGGACAACAGGATGCGACGACCCGAGACGATGACGTCAGCCGCCGGGCTCGGCATCGACAAGGGGTAGGTCGCGAAGGCCTCGGCATCTCCCTCGTCCCCACCCCGCAGCCCCATGAGCCGGATCGTGTCGGGCCCGTCCTTCAGGCTGAGCGAGGCCATGGTCGCTCCCACGGCTTCGGAGCTGTGTTCGACCACGATCCTGGTGACGTCCTCTGCGCTGGCCGCCCGGATGAGCTCGGCCGTCACGCGGGCAAGTCCGGTCAGGCGGTAGTCGAGCCGCGCCTCGATGCCAGACCCCTGTGTCATGCCGACATGATGACAGCGAGCGCCTGCCGCGGCACGGGATCGCCAAGAACCCGACCGGACGATCTTTGGGGGTCGGGAGATCGGCGCGGCCTCCTGACCAGCGCTTTCGCGGTGGCTGGCTCGGGCCAACGGTGGTAGTGAGGACACATGCAGATGTCCAAGACGGCCGACCTGTGGTGGAAGACCGCGGTGTTCTACTGCGCCGACGTCCAGACCTTCCTCGATGCCGACGGGGACGGGCAGGGCGACCTGGCGGGCATGGCGCGCCGGATCGACTACCTGGCCGACCTCGGCGTCACGTGCCTGTGGCTCATGCCGCTCTACCCGACGCGCGACGTGGACGACGGGTACGACATCACCGACTTCCTGGGCGTCGACCCCCGGCTGGGCGACCTGGGTGACTTCGTCGAGCTGGTCCGGACCGCGCGGTCGCGCGGCATCCGGGTCATCCTCGACTTCGTCATGAACCACACGTCGGACCACCATCCGTGGTTCGTGCAGGCCCGCAAGGGCACCGACAACCCGTACAGGGACTACTACGTGTGGCGCTCGACGGCCCCACCGGACACGTCGGCGATGGTCGTCTTCCCCGACAAGGAGGACAGCATCTGGGAGAAGGACCCCCGCACCGACGAGTGGTACCTGCACAACTTCTACAAGACCCAGCCTGACCTCAACACCGCCAATCCCAAGGTCCGCGACGAGATCGTCAAAGTCATGGGTCTGTGGCTCGAGCTGGGCGTCTCGGGTTTCCGCATCGACGCGGTGCCGTTCCTCTTCGCGCGGGACACCGTGCCCAAGAAGGACCAGAAGTTCGAGTGGGACCCCCACGAGACCCTGCGCCACGTCAAGGCGTTCTGCGGGCGGCGGGGTAGCGACGTCGTCCTCCTCGGAGAGGTCAACGTGCCGCGCGCAGAGCAGACGGCCTTCTTCGGCGGAGCGGACGGGGACGAGCTCACCATGCAGTTCGACTTCATCGGCATGCAGGCGACCTGGCTGTCCCTCGCGCGCGGCGACGCACGGCCGTTGGCCAAGGCGTTGCAGGGCAGGCCGGAGGCCGACGAGGAGAGCCAGTGGGTGAACTTCCTCCGCAACCATGACGAGCTCACCCTCGACAAGCTCACCGACGAGGAGCGCCAGGAGGTGTTCGACGCCTTCGGACCCGACCCCGCAATGCAGCTCTACGGGCGCGGCCTGCGCCGCCGGCTGCCGACGATGCTCGACGGCGACCCCCGCCGCATCCGGCTGGCCTACTCCCTCATGTTCTCGCTGCCCGGCAGCCCGGTTCTCTTCTACGGCGAGGAGATCGGCATGGGCGAGAACCTCGACGTTCCGGGCCGGTATGCCGTGCGGACGCCGATGCAGTGGAGCGCGGCCAAGAACGGCGGCTTCTCCCGTGCGGCCAAGGGCCGGCTACCGCGGCCCGTCACGGAGGGCGCCTACGGGCCCGACCACGTCAACGTGGCCTCCCAGCGCAACGACCCCGACTCGCTGTGGACCTTCGTGGCCCAGCTGATCCGCCGCTACCGCCAGTCGCCCGAGCTCGGATGGGGTCGGTTCCACCAGCTCGAGCAGCCCTTCGACGCCGTCCTGGCGCACGTCGCCCGCGTGGACCCCTGGGCCACCATCGCGGTCCACAACCTCGGCTCGGAGGCCTGCCGCGTGCCGCTCTCGCTGGCCACGATCGCCGGCGACGACCTGCCGCCGATCGTCCACCTGACCGACCTGCTCGCGGACTACCGCCTCGAGCCGGTCGGAGACGGCGCGGGCGCTCCGACGGTCGAGGTCGACCTCGACGGCTACGGGTGCAGGTGGCTGCAGGTCATTCGCGAGGGCGACGAGCGGATCGCCTGACCGCATCGGCAGGACCAACCAAGGAGAGGAGCTGTCCAATGAAACGAGTGGTGGTCGTGACGGGAGCGAGTGGAGGCGTGGGACGCGCCTGCGTCCGTGAGTTCGCCCGGCGAGGCGACGACGTCGCGCTCATCGCGAGAGGCAGCTCGGGGCTCGAGGCTGCCGTCCGGGAGGCGCAGCAGGCTGGGGTCAAGGCCCTCTCGGTGCCCGTGGATGTCGCCGACGCAGAGGCGGTCGAGAGCGCCGTGGCCCGGATCGAGGACGAGCTCGGTCCGATCGACGTGTGGGTCAACGCGGCGTTCACCTCCGTGTTCGCGCCGTTCAGCCAGGTCACCGCCGAGGAGTTCCGCCGCGCCACCGAGGTGAGCTACCTCGGCTACGTGTACTGCACGATGTCGGCCCTTCCCCGGATGCGTGCCCGCAACCGCGGAACGATCGTCCACGTGGGATCAGCGCTGGCCTATCGGGGAATCCCGCTCCAGACCGCCTACTGCGGTGCACGGCACGCCGTCCAGGGTTTCCACGAGTCGCTCCGCTGTGAGCTGCTGCACGACGGCAGCAACGTCCGCGTCACGATGGTCCAGATGCCGGCCCTCAACACACCTCAGTTCGGCTGGGTGTTGTCGAAGCTCCCTCGACGTGCCCAGCCCGTCCCGCCGATCTACCAGCCCGAGGTCGCGGCGCGTGCGGTCGTCTACGCAGCCGACCACCCCCGTCGGCGGGAGTACTGGGTCGGCGCCTCCACCGTCGGCACCCTGGTCGCCAACGCCGTCGCGCCCGGCCTGCTCGATCGCTACCTGGCTCGGACGGCATACAACGCCCAGCAGACCGACGAACCCCGGGACCCAGCCGACCCAGCCAACCTGTGGGATGCGGCGGACGGTCCCGGCGGCCGGGACTTCGGTGCCCACGGTTCCTTCGACGACCGGGCGAAGGGGCGCAGCTGGCAGCAGGAGCTCTCCCACCGCCCCAAGGAGGTCGCGTCGGTCCTCGCCCTCGGCGCCGCCGGCGGGACGCTCCTCGCGGGGCGGGCGATGCGGGGAAGGAAGCATGTCTGACCTGCTCACCCGCGTCAGCGGGATCGTCTTCGACCTCGACGGCACCCTGGTCGACTCGACCTACGTCCACACGATCAGCTGGTGGGAGGCGATGCAGCAGTTCGGTCACGACCGGCCCATGGCGATGGTGCACCACGCGGTGGGGATGGGGGCCGACAACCTGCTCGACCACGTGCTCGGTGACCGGCGGAACCGCAGCCAGGACAGCGCCATCGCGGCCGCCCACGACGCCCTGTTCGGCACGTGGCACGACCGTCTGCACCCGCTTCCGGGCGCCGGTTCACTCCTGCAGTGGTGTCGGGACGCCGGGCTGACGGTGGCGCTCGCCACGTCCGGCGGAGAACGGGACCTGTGGGCGATGCTCGAGGTCCTGGACCAGCCCGACTTCGACCTGATCGTCACGGGCGACGACGTCGCGAGCTCGAAGCCCAGCAAGGACCTGCTCGAGTCCGTCATGACGCGAGCGGACCTCGAGCCCGAGGACCTGATGGTGGTCGGTGACTCCGTCTGGGACATGGAGGCCGCGACCCGCGTCGGGGCCTCCGGGGTGGGGGTCGCGACCGGGGGGACCAGTGCGCCCGAGCTGCACGACGCCGGAGCCGAGCTCACCTTCCCCGACCTCGCCGCACTGCACGACGCCCTCCGGAGTGCCCGACCGGAAGCCTCGCCCGGCGCGTAGCTGCCGCGGCTCCGGAGGGCAGGGCGCCTAGCCCTCGACTCCCGTGCTGCTGTGGGCGCTCCCGACCGGCTTGGACTCCGGCGACCCGCGCTCCCGCAGGTAGATGCTGAACACCACCATGCTGCCGACGGCGAGGAACTCCGACTGCCAGTTCTGGAAGGTGCGATTCCAGAAGTCCGGAGCGTGCAGGTAGCCATTCCACGTCAGCGGATCCTGGAGGTCCTGCAGCTGCTCGGCGTTGTAGGCACTGCGACCGGCGACCAGCTGCGCCGTCCACGACCCGAGGAAGACCGCCCCCATCGCCAGTCCGAGGGAGCGTGAGTACAGGCTGGTCCGCCAACCCCCGACCTTGGCCCACGTGGGCGACCCCACGTCCGCATAGCGTCCGACCTTCTGGTCCTTGTCCGACCCACGACCGGCGTGGTCGAGGGCTTGGACTCCGGGGACCCCTTCTGCAGG
This sequence comes from Pedococcus sp. P2_D9, assembly GCF_056404275.1. Taxonomy (NCBI): domain Bacteria; kingdom Bacillati; phylum Actinomycetota; class Actinomycetes; order Micrococcales; family Intrasporangiaceae; genus Pedococcus; species Pedococcus sp. P2_D9. Next base: position 63,625 of record NZ_JBFUEI010000014.1, on the reverse strand, counting down.
AGCCACACCGTCAGGAGGATGTAGAGCAGGAACTGCAGGTACTCCGACTGCCAGTTCTCTGCAACGTCCACCGCGAACTGCGACGAGGTGACGTACTCCCGCAAGGTGAGTGTGGGTAGCCCGGCGTCCATCGCCGCCTCGTTGTACGAGGCCTCCCCGGTGAGTGATTGACCGACGAGGGCAACCAGGAGTAGCACCGAGAAGGCCAGGGTGAGGCTGTTCTCACGAAGCCACGTCCTCATCGGTGGGTCACCCCCATGGCGAAGCAGAAGGTGAGTCCCAGTCCGATGAACAGCAGGTACCCGGCGAACCACGCACGCACGTCAGGCTCCCTTGACCTTGCAGTCATACGGCCGGCCGTCTTGCTGCCGGCTGCAGCCCGCGGCGGTCACCCGCCATCCCTGCTTGAACCGGGCGAGGAAGATCGTGTCCGTCGACAGGTGCACCACAGCGTCCTTGCCGTAGACCTGCACGGACTCCACCGAGGTGGAGCCCTTCTCCTCCGCGGAGGACGGCAAGGCCTCCGCGCAAGGGCCGTCGGACTCCTCGAGGGCTCGAAGGGTCTCGGGGGCCAGCAGCCCGCAGGCCGTCGCGGGCGCGGTGCTCACGGACCGGACGAACGTGCTGGCCGCTGCCTTCACGTTGGCGGCCTCGACGTTGCCCTGGCTCGCGCAGCCCGACACTGTGGCCAGGGACGTGAGGGCCATGATGATTCGGTAGCGGGATGTCATCCGTTGCCCCTGCCCTGCACGGCTTTCGATGTCGCGGAGCTCAGGCTCCGGTGTGCCATGTCGAACGTCGAGAGCACCTCCAGCAGGAACTCGGAGGCGGCAGCCGTGACCCCGCGCACGTCATTTTCCGGGCTGTCTTCGAGGACCTCGGCGAGGACGAGGTGGTGGACGTGGACCAGGTCGAGAAGACTCACCCCCCGGACGATCGCCTGGCGCCCCAGCTGGTAGCCCAGCGTCAGCGCCGCCTCACTGCGCTGGGGCAGGTAGCGCTGGAACGCGGCACGGTAGTCGAGGGTCAGGTCCTCGACGTCACTCATGCCTGTTCCCCTGTCCACGGATCCTCGTGAGGTAGTCGAGGCCCTCCTCCAGATCCAGCGCCGTCGGGACCTCACCCATCCCCATACCCAGGCGCACCATGGCGTACGCGACCTCGGGCTGGATGCCGACGATGACGGTGGCCGCGCCGCGCAGGCGGGCGATGTCGGCGATCGACTGCAGCGTGCGCGACCCGAAGCTGTCGATCACGTCCAGTGCTGCCACGTCGATGATGACGCCACGCGCGCGGTGCTCACCGATCTGGCGGACGAGGTCGTCCTGGAACCGGACCATCTCCGAGTCGTCCAGGGCAGTGTGGACCGACGCGACGAGGGTGTCACCCTGACGCAGTATGGAGACGAGGGCCGGTCCGGAGTTCACGAGCCGTCAGTCACCGCCTTGCGCGTCACCGCGTAGCCGAGCAGCCGCTCGGCCTCCTCGAGGCCGCCCTGGAGGTCGCCGATGGTGTTCATCTTGCTCAGGTCCACGCCGATCGTGACGAGGGTTTGCGCAATCGTGGGCGACAGGCCGGTGATGATGACGCTGGCACCCATCAGCCGCGAGGCGTCTACCGTCTGCACCAGGTGGTTCGCGACGGTCTCGTCGACGTCCGGGGCCCCCGTGATGTCGATGACGACCACCTTGGCGCGATGGGTGCGTATGCCGCTCAGCAGCTGCTCGGTGAGCTGCCTGGCCCGTTCGCTGTCCAAAACGCCGATGATCGGCAGGATGAGGAGCCTCTCCCGAACGGGCAGCACCGGGGTCGACAGCTCCTTGATGGCGTCCTGCTGCTGGCGGATGACGCGCTCACGCTCGTCGACGAAGCTGACGGCCACGGTGTTGGCGATACGGTTCGCCGCCGGTTCGTACGCGTCGAGGATCTGGTTGAGCAGGGCGAAGTCCCGCTGGTACTTCTCGAAGAGCGACCGCGCCAGGACATCCCTCAGCAGCAACACGATGCCGACCACCTCATGCGTCTCGACCCCCCGCGGGATGATCCGCTCCGACAGGTCGCGGGCATAGTGCTGCAACGCTTCCACACTGCCGGTCTCGAGCACCTCCACGTAGTTGTCATAGACCGACGTGGTCTCGGCGATCATCTCCTGCGGGGTCATGGCCTCGAGCAGGTGGGCATCGCGGATGCGGGACGCCCACTCGTTGCGGAGCTTCGCGCGATGTTCCCTCAGGTGGGCCACCAGCTGGGGAAGCAGCTGGTTGCCGGACAGGGACGGCTCGTGCTCCGTCGGGTCCTCCGTGTTCTGGGCGTTCATGCTCATCCCTTCTTGTCGAACCATTTGGTCATGCTCACAGTGGTGCCGTGCTCCGCCTCGGAGACGATGGTGAACTCGTCCATCAGCCGTCTGGCTCCGGGAAGCCCGAGGCCGAGTCCGCTGTAGGTGCTGTAGCCGTCTTCCATGGCCTTCTCGACGTCCGGTATGCCGGGTCCGGTGTCCCGGGCGACGACCCGGATGCCGGGACGTGGACGTTCGAGCAGCTCGATCGTCACCTCCCCGGGTGAGGCGAACCGGACGATGTTGCGGGCCACCTCGGACACGGCCGTGGCGAGCAGGGTCAGGTCTGTTCCCCTGAAGCCGGCGCGCACCGCCAGCTCGCGAGCGGCTTGACGCACGGTGACGATGTCCGGGTCCGCGCTGATCGGCACGTGCACCTCGTCGTCCCGCACCGGCCCCCTGCCGAGCAGTGGTTCGCTGAGCCGGGCGCAGAGCTCGCACTCCAGCAGGTGTCGAGCAGCATCGACCTCACGCTGTCGTCGTCGGTCCGCGCTGGAGAGGGCCAGCAGCACAGGCCTGCATCTGTCTGTGGGGGGCTCGGCCCGCTCCAGCGCGAGCAGGTACTCGACCCGCAACCGGGCTCGGGTCCGCTTCAGCTGGGCGGCCACAGCACCGGCCGTGCTTCCGGTCTCCTCCGCCAGCGACTGGGTGGCGCGACCACTCACCTCATGCGCCAGCAGGACCTCTCGTTCGCGGTCGGTCAGCCGGCGAAGCGCCTCGTTGATGGCGGACTGTTCCTCCGAGGCGACGACGACCTCTTCGGCCTCCTCCGGCTCGCTCGGGTCGAGCACCCGGTGCCTGTTGCGGACTTCTCGGTCGTCGTTGCGCCACATGGTGGCCATGACGTTGCGGACCGTGGCGATCGCGTATGGCTCGATCATGCCGGGCTCGATCCGGTTCTCGGCCGCCAGCACCCGGAGCAGCGTCTCCTGGACCAGGTCCTCCGCCGCGGGGTGCTGGCCGACCCGGGCTGCGACGATCCGGCGCAGCATGGGGATCAGGGCCGCGACATCTGCCGCCCCTGTTCGCTCCCTCGGCTCGTCGGCCGCCCCGGCCGTGCTCACGGGTGCGACACTACGCCGCACCGAGCATTTCCACCCCTCTGACCTGCACAGTTGGCGTCCAGCGGCGACAGGCAGGACGCCCTGTGCCGTGACCGAGAGCGGGTGGACACCGCGTGGCGCCGGGAGAGGAACCTCGCATCCCGGCGCCGCGCGGCTGGTCCCGTCACCATCAGCAGGTGGAGCGCCCTCGCTGGTCAGTGGTCCTTGGTTTCGAGGGCCGTTGGGTGCGGAAACGGTGCCGGGGGCGGTCTGCGGGAAACAGCTGGCGCGCTGTCCTCCACGGTCCACGACTCCAGCTTCTGGAGAACGTGCAGCAGCCCGAGCACCAGACCCGGCGCAGCCAGCGCGACGGCCTTCACAGCGGTTCCACGCGAGCCCGACTCGTGCGGGTGGTGCGTGCCCTCCCTCCGGTGCTGCTCTCCCCGCGAGGAAAGGCAAGCGAAGGTTCGATCGTGAAACGCTCGACGTGGACGGTGATCCCCATCAGGTCGAGCTGCAGTGGTCGGACCACGGGTCGTAGGCCGCTGTCGTCACGCACCAGGTCGACCGGGGCGGTGGCGCGACGGCTGTCCACTCCGACCAGGGTTCCGTCCGGCTCACGGAGCTCACCCGTGAAGACCCCGGTGATGAAGGCACCGCGCGGCACGATGACCAGTCGCTGGAGCCGCAGCGACCCGGTCATGGCCCCTGAACGTCCCCGCGGAGATCGGAACGTCCCACTGATGGGCGTGCCGTCGCCGTCCGGGGGACGCGCGCCACGCCGGGGACGAGGTCTGAAGGCGATCACGGTCATCACGAGCTCCAATTGCGTCGGGCGCTGTCGCCGGGCTTTGGGGGGTGGCAGCGGCGCCCCTGCGGTGAGGGGCGGCGCAGGGACGCCACTGCCACGTCAGTCGCTCACGCGGCTCAGAGGCCGAGACCTGTCAGCAGACGGTTGAGCAGCGCTGCGATGCCACCGAGAGCGTTGCCCGGCCCGTCCAGCAGGCCGGCAACGGCGCACAGCAGGTTGCCCAGGAGGTTGCCCGCACCGGGGACCGCCGTGACGTCCAACGACACCGGGGCGAGGTCGATGACCAGGCCCAGCAGGTCGAGGTGGAGCGGGCCGAGGTCAAGGGTCAGGATGCTGCAGCCCTGCGTCACCGCAACGTCCTGCAGCGGTGCAGTGAAGGTCGTCCCGCCCGCGGGCAGTCCGGTGCCGGTGATGGTCCCGGAGAGCTGGACGACACCATTGACGACCGAGGTCGTCAGGTTGCTCAGCTGACCCGTGAACGCCGTGCCGTTGGGCAAGGTGCCCGTCACGGGCAGAGTCGTGGCTGCGGCTTGTGCGGTGGGAGCCACGGCCTTCGCGGCGGGCGCCGCACTCGCAGAGGCGGCAGCCGGGACGAGTCCAACTGCCCCGGCCAAGAGAATGGCCGTGCCGGTTCCGACAAGTTTGGTCTTCAACATGACTTGCTCCTTCGCTGGAGCCCGGGTGGAGCTCCGTAGGGGCTTGTTCTTCCTTGGCTAGGCGTGGACCTGTAGGTCCATCTGGTTCCTGTCCACACAGATGAAGACTCCGGTCGGCAGCCACATGACGCGGGATCTGCGGTTCGCTGGGCGGCTGCGCGCCACCATCCCCGCGTGGGGAAGCCGGCCAGCCACTGACACTCGCGTCATGTCCGGCCCTCGAAGGCGTCAGTCGCCAGATCCGGGCTCCGTGTCCACGTTCGCTGCTTGTCCCCCATCGGTATGACGCCACCAGCCATGGTTGCCCGAGGTCCCGCCACCGGGTGCAGGACGGGACAACAGGGACAATGCGACGTTTGCGCAGGTCAGACGCGGGTACACCCCTCGTGGGCACCGCCCCGTCTCCCACCCGTCTCGCAGCCGCCGACGGCGCTACCGTTGCCGTTGCAGCGTCCACCCGCCCGACTGGAGGAAGAGCTGACCATGGAACTCCCGACCACAGGCGTCATCACCGTCACCCGCGACATCGATGCTCCTGCGCAAGCCGTCTGGGACGTGCTCGCCGACGGCTGGTTCTACGCCACCTGGGTCGTCGGCGCGTCAAGAGTGAGGGGCGTCGACCCCGAATGGCCGGCCGAAGGCGCGCGCATCCACCACTCCTTCGGGGTGTGGCCCACGGTTCTGAGTGACACGACGCACGTCCTGAGTTCCAGCGAGCCCAGCGAGCTCGTCCTCAAGGCCCGCGGTTGGCCCGTGGGTGAGGCGAAGGTCGTACTCACGATCATCCCCGGCAGCGACGAGTCGTGCACTGTGGCCATGGCCGAGGACGCCGTGTCAGGGCCCGGCACCTTGCTGCCCCGCCCGTTGCGGCAGCTCGCCATCGGCCCGCGCAATGTCGAGGCCCTGCGCCGGCTGGCGTACATCGCCGAGGGCAAACGCCGCGAACGCGTCAGCGGGCAGTGAGCAGCGCCCGTCAGGGCTGGACATCGCGCTCCCAGTAACGCAGCGCGCCGCACTTCTTCACGAACGTGGTCGCTGTCGACTTGGTGACCTTCACACACCCGGCATCGAGCAGGTCGGCCACCCCGGCCGCCTCCAGGAGCGGGCGTGAGGCTGCGTTGTACCCGATGAACTTGTGGTGGGCGAAGGCGTCCGAGACGAAGTCCTTGGCGGTGCTGCGGACGGCCAACGCCGGGACGGCCTTGGCGCCCGGTAGCAGCACCACCGCGTCGTAGAGCACGGAGGGTCCACCGTCGATCATCTGGTCGGCCAGCAGCACCGAGCCGTCGCTGAGGGTCACCCCACCCACGACGGGGGCGATCGTCTCCAGCACGGCGCCAGCCTCGGCGAACGCGTCCGCCAGTGGCGTGAGCACCGCGGCATCGGTGCCGTCGGTGACGAGCACTCCCAGCTTGCGGCCGGCGAAGCTGCCCGGACCCCTCTTGAGGATGCTGAGCGCGTCCGAAGGCGGGAGGTCGGTCCGCGGCGGCATGGCCGCGATCGCAGGCTCGGGCAACGGCATACCAAGGCCGCCTGCCACACCAGTCGCCAAGTCCTCGTGCACGTTGAGCAGGTGAGCCAGCATGCGCGTCCGCACCTGCGGGATCTCGCACTTGCTCAGCTCGAACGTGTAGGCCTTCACGATGTGGTCCTGCTCGACCGGCGTCTGGCTGATGAAGAACTGTCGGGCCTGGCTGTAGTGGTCGGAGAAGGTGGCCGAACGCACCCGCACCTTGGTGCCCTCGAGCGGCTCCTCATGGCTCTGGAAGCCCGCTGCCGCGTCCGCTCGAGGTCCGCGCTCGGCGGCGCCGAAACCGTTGGGCTCGTAGTTGACTCGGCCCGTCGGCACCTCGTACTGCATCTTGCCGTCGCGCTGGAAGTGTGCCACCGGGCACCGAGGTGCGTTGATCGGCAGCTGCGTGAAGTTGGGCGTGCCCAGGCGGGAGAGCTGGGTGTCGAGATAGGAGAAGTTGCGCCCTTGGAGCAGCGGGTCGTTGGAGAAGTCGATGCCCGGCGGGACGTTCCCCGTGTGGAAGGCGACCTGCTCGGTCTCGGCGAAGTCGTTGTCCACAACCCGGTCCAGCGTCAGCCGTCCGACGACCTGCAGCGGCACCAGCTCCTCCGGGATCAGCTTGGTCGCGTCCAGCACGTCAAAGTCGAACTCCTCGGCGAACGACTCGTCGAACACCTGCACGGCAAGGTCCCACTGCGGCAGGTCCCCGCTGGTGATCGCGTTCCAGAGGTCACGCCGGTGGAAGTCAGGGTCGGCACCGTTGATCTTGACCGCTTCGTTCCACACGACCGACTGCAGGCCCTGGAGCGGTCGCCAGTGGAACTTCACGAAGGTCGACACCCCGTCGGCGTTCACGAAGCGGAACGTGTGGACCCCGAACCCCTCCATGAAGCGGAACGACCGCGGGATCGCCCGGTCCGACATCTGCCACACGGTCATGTGGATCGCCTCGGGCGTGAAGGACACGAAGTCCCAGAAGCTGTCGTGAGCCGACTGCGCCTGGGGGAACGCCCGGTCAGGGGACTCCTTGACCGCATGCACGAGGTCGGGGAACTTGATGGCGTCCTGGATGAAGAACACCGGGATGTTGTTGCCGACGATGTCCCAGTTGCCCTCGGTCGTGTAGAGCTTCACCGCGAACCCACGTACGTCGCGCGCAAGGTCGAAGGATCCCTTGGCGCCGGCCACTGTCGAGAAGCGAACAAACGCCTCGGTCTTCCTGCCGACGGTCGAGAAGATGGCTGCCCTGGTGAGCTCTGACAGGTCGGCGGTGGTCTCGAAGGTGCCGTGAGCGCCGTAGCCGCGGGCGTGCACGACGCGCTCGGGGATGCGCTCGTGATCGAAGTGGAAGATCTTCTCCCCCATGGCGAAGTCTTCCAACAGGGTCGGTCCGCGTTGGCCGGCACGCAGGCTGTTCTGGTCGTCGGACAGCGGAGCGCCTTGGGCCGTGGTGAGTACCTGACCGCCCTGGACCGGCTGGTGCACCTCTCCCCCGGAACCGAGGATCGCGGCGGGCTGCGTGGCAGGCTGCCCCGCCGCAGAAGCCTTCGCCTTCCCCGCGCCGGCCCGGGTCGAACCAAGCTTCGTCGTGTTCTTCTTCGACATGACTCCCTCTCGCGATGCGGCGAACCAGCTCGCGACGGAGAGCTCGGCCACGACTGTCTGTTCAGCACCTACCCCCCCAGGGCCGCGGGCAAACACGGCTCGGCGGGCGACGCCTACGGAAGCCGGGCGGACGGCCGCTCGGCGGCCAGGCGCACTCGGTCGACGGCAGCCACGACGGCGGCGGGATGGGTCAGGGGAACCATGTGAGCGGCGCCGTGAATTGTGCTCAGACGTCCGTTGGACGCGCGCCGCAGAACCGATGACCACTCGTGCGAGGCGATTCGGTCCTTGTCCCCGCGCACGACCTCCACCGGCAGATCCAGCCCGCTCAGTGCATGGTCCGTGCGAAAGCGTCGCAGCGAATCCATCCCCCGGAGCATGCTGAGGATCCCGGTATGCCGGTACTGCGGGGCGAGCACACGGGCTTCACCTGGGCGTTCGTGAATGGCGGTGCGGCCCCATTGGGCCAGCATCCTCGGCCAGGTGTGGGCCGCGGGATCGGTCACCGCGCCTACGAGGACGAGTCCCACGACGTCGTCAGTGTGGCGGGCCGCTTCGACCACGACGGGGCAGCTGGCCGAGTGACCTACCAGTATGGTCGACGCACCTCTCGGCAGTCTGTGCAGAAGGCGCTCGGCCTGAAGCTCGACTGAAACCCCGGTGCCGCGCGGCACGGGTTGCCCCATGGAGGGCAGCAGGACGACGGTGCTCTGCCCGCGCAGCTCGTGGCGGACCCGCTGCCAGGATCTGCGGTCCAGACCCAGTCCGGGGACGAAGACCACGATGGGGCTCGACCCTTGGGTCGTGGCCTCGCTCACAGGACGGTCTGCAGGACCTTGGTCAGGATGTCCACCTGCACCGTCGCTCCCGCCGGCAGGTCGACGACCTCGCCGTCGATCTGCAGCGGTAGCGGGGTCACCGTCGTGAACGAGTAGCTGCGAACGCTGGGCTGCTTGCCCAGGCCGATGGTGCTCGCCTTGATGGCCATCGCGAGGATCCGCAGCTTCGACGTGTGCCGGAGGGTGATGACCTCGAACAGTCCGTCGTCGGGCTTGCCCTCGTCTTCGGCCAGCGTGGCAACCTTCGCCATCTGCGCGATGTTGGCGAAGACGAGGCTGTCGAACTGTTGGCGGGTGCCGTCCTCGATCTCGATCTCGAACGGGCGGAACTTCGCGAACGTCCGCACGACGGTGACCATCTCGCGCAACGAACCCTTGCCTCCCTTTTCGAGGTCGACCGCAACCACGGGTGTCAGGCCCAGGCCGATGTACGAGTGCGCGTAGCGCACCACCTCGTCGGCCGCGCCCCCCGCCGTGAAGCGGAGGAGGTCGATCCGGCTCACGGAGCCATCGGCGATGGCCTCGGCGATCGGACGCTCCTTGGTCGTGCGGCGGTGGTCGTTGGCGTTTCCTGCTGCCAGCACCGCCGCGAAGGCACGGTCGTTGTCGGCTTGCATGACGCCGTTGACGACCTCGTTGTAGCCGCCGTCACCGCTGACGGACACGACCAGTGGCGCCCCCACCTCTGCGGCCTCCCGCGACAGCTCGACGGCGTGGCCCGCGTGCTGGGTGGGAAGCAGCTCGACGGCAAGCGTCGGCACGCGCTCGGCGAGGTCCTCACGCAGTTCCTCGGCCAGCTCCTTGGCCTCTCCGGTGCTGTGTGGGTTGAAGATCAGGACGACGCGGTCGAAGGAGGGCACGTGGTCAGAGTAGGGGTGTCGACGACCTTCACGACGCCATGTGGGCTGGTGGCGTACCGCCAGCGTCCTCGTCGGCCCGCCGAACGGGAGGGGTCAGACCGAGGACAGCATCGATCTGGGTGTCCGTGAGCCGCCCGGGAAACTCACGGACGGCCGCCATCAGGTCAGCCAAGAGCTCGATCTCCGAGCGCAGCACTGCGTCCGTCATCTCCGAGTCGTCGGGGCGGTCGACCATCTCCCGACACTAGGGCGACCCGACGCCGGGGTCGTACGTCATTCACATGCGTGCGGAGTACGCCTTTCGAGCGTCATCACATCGAGCTATGGCTGCCCTAGACACCCCGCGAAGGTGTCGCTCGAGACTTCCGCCGAGATGGGCTTGACGCGCGAGCGGCCATTCGTATTATTTGGCCGAAGGTCAAGAAGTGGCCTCTCTGAACTCGTGGTTGCTGTCCCACGGCGGTCTCTGGCGATGGAGGGTCTGATGTCATTTCTCGCGTCCCTGACGGACGAACCTGCACTGTTCTTCGAGTACGACGCCACCGCAGACCGGTGGACCTGCTCAACCGATCTCCGGGAGCTGTACGGCATCCCGCTCGGGCAGGACCCGACAACGGACCTGATGCTCGAACGCGTCGTCGAGCAGGACCGAACCGTTGTCCTGGAACGGTTCCATGAGGTGCTGACCCGCGCGCGCCCGTTCTCCCTCGAGTACCGGCTCGTCGACCCTGCCGGCCGCACCCGACGCCTGGTCCTGGTGGGCCAGAGCGAGGACGCCGGCGGGGAGGTCAAACGACTGTCGGGGTTCATCGTCGACATCACTCAGTCCCTCCGTGAGGGAGCCGCGGAAGCAGTGCTGGCCTCGACCGAGCACCGCGCCGCGATCGAGCAGGCCAAGGGTGCCCTCATGCTCAGCTTCGGCATCGGGGAGGACGCGGCCTTCGAGATGCTGCGCACCTACTCCAACCAGCACAACACCAAGCTGGTGCGCGTGGCGGAGTACATCATCGCCGGGCTGGCCGATCCCGCCTTCGCCCGCGAGGAGCCGGTCCGCTGCCTGCTCGACATCCTGCTCAGCCTCGAGAGCGGCGCAGCCGAGGACGCCCAGGACTCGGCCTGACGGGCCCGGGCCAGCCGTCAGCCTCCCCCGCCGCCATCGCCCCCTCCTCCGGCTCCGCCTCCGCCGAAGCCCATGCCGCCACCATTGTCGGCGTTCAGGTGGTTCTGCCTCGCGAGGTTCCAGCGGCCGCTGTCGGGATTGAAGCCGGCCTCGGCCCAAGCCCCCTCCTCCTCGGGCTCCGGGTCTGCGCCGTCCCAGGCGGCATACCTCCCGAACAGCCCGAAGCAGGCCTCGGTGTGGATCACGGCCTGTGAGAGAGCCAGCAAGGTTGCCGGCTCGCAGGACGACAGGAAGGCGTTCGGCGAGCGCCGCTCCCCGAGCACGATGAGGTGCGCGATCTGGGCGGCGTCGCCCGGTTGGAGCCGCTGGCCTGCGACCAGCCCACGCTGGACGGCCGTCAGGATGACCCGGCGGTTGTCCTCGCCGAGCCGGGAAAGCGCTTCGGTGTGCGCCACCTCCACCGCGTCAGGCGAGGCTTCCCGCAAGAGGAAGCGGTACTGGCGGACCACGGGGTCCTCGTCGTTGGCGTCTCGCGGTTCCTGCTGCCTGCGGCCGATTCGGACCATGGTCGATGGTAGGACGCGCGGAACCAAGCCACCACTGGGAAAGCACGCCCACGGCATACGCGCCAGTGCCACTAGGCGAGCTGGTCGCGGCGGCGGGTGAGGTAGGCGGTCTCGGCCGTGTTGCCGGCCAGCTCGAGGGCGGCATCGTAGGCGGCGCGGGACTCCAGGCTGCGGCCCAGCCGACGCAGCAGGTCGGCCCGCGTCGCGTGGTAGGCGTGGTAGCCCGACAACGCTCCCTCGAGCCGGTCGACGACGGCCAGCGCCACCTCCGGGCCGTCGAGCTCGGCGACGGCGATGGCGCGGTTGAGGGCGACGACCGGTGAGGGGTCGAGGCGGACGAGCTGGTCGTAGAGCGCGACGACCTGGGACCAGTCGGTGTCGCGCACGTCGCGGGCGGAGGTGTGCACGGCGTTGACCGCTGCGAGGAGCTGGTACCGCCCCGGAGCCACGCCCGTGGCCAGCCGCTCGCGCACCAGCCGATGACCCTCGGCGACCAGCGCCGCGTCCCAGCGCCCACGGTCCTGCTCGTCGAGGGTGACCAGCTCGCCGGTCGGGGACACGCGGGCGGTGCGGCGGGCCTCGATGAGGAGCATCAGCGCCAGCAGCCCGGCCACCTCACCGTCCTGCGGCAGCAGGGCCCGGATCAGGCGGGTGAGCCGGATCGCCTCGGCGGTCAGGTCGTGACGGAGGGGATCGGTGTCAGGACCGGTCGCCAGGTAGCCCTCGTTGAAGACGAGGAACAGGACGGCCAGGACGCCCGAGACCCGGGCCGGCAGGTCGTCCGCGGACGGCACCCGGTACGGGATGTGGGCCGCCTTGATCTTGGCCTTGGCGCGGGTGATCCGCTGCCCCATGGTGGTCTCCTGCACCAGGAAGGCCCGCGCGATCTCGGGCACGGTCAGGCCGCCGACCATCCGCAGGGTCAGCGCGACGCGCGACTCCATCGCGAGCGCCGGGTGGCAGCACGTGAAGAGCAGTCGCAGCCGATCGTCGTCGATGGCTCCGAGAGGCTCCGGTGGGTCGTCGTCGTACACCAGCTGGGCCTCCTTCTGCTTGCCGTCCCGCTTGTTCTCGCGCCGGATCCGGTCGATGGCCTTGTGGTTCGCGGTGGTGGTCAACCACGCGCCCGGATTGGGAGGTATGCCGTGTGTCGGCCACCGCTCGACGGCCGTGGCGAACGCCTCGGCCGCCGCCTCCTCGGCGATGTCGAGGTCACCGAAGCGCCTCGTGAGCGAGGCGACGACCCGCGCCCACTCATCGTGGTGGGCCCGGGTGATCGCCGGCGCTACGTCATCCACGCTCACCGGACGGCACCTCCTCACCCCTACTACGAACGCGTGCGCCCCGATCCGACAGTGCTCAGGGACGATTTCCTGAGGGCACCCTTCAGCTCCGCAGGATCTTGTCCATCGCCTTGCCCTTGGCGAGCTCGTCCACGAGCTTGTCGAGGTAGCGGATCTTCTGCATCAACGGATCGTCGATCTGTTCGACGCGCACGCCACACACCACGCCGGTGATCGACGGGGCCCGCGGGTTCAGCCGTGCCTGGGCGAAGAACTCCTCGAAGGTCGTCCCGTCGGCCAGCCGTCCCTTGAGCTCCGACTCGTCGAAGCCGGTCAGCCACTCGATCACCTGATCCAGCTCGGCGTTGGTCCGCCCCTTCTTCTCCACCTTGGTCACGTAGTGCGGGTACACCGAGGAGACACTGACGGAGAAGATCCGGCTCATCCCGTGAGCGTACTTGCTTGCCCCCAAACGCGTTCGGCGATGAAGGCGAACGGGTCAGCGGTTGTAGACGTCGAGCCCGAACCGGTTCAGACCGCTCTGTGCCGCATAGCCGAGGCGGGCCTGGCCGAACAGGTCCTCGATGCTCGCGAGCATCGAGTAGTGGTTGTACGGCGTGCTGCTGAGGCTGCCGGGGCGCACGAACGGTGACAGGGCGAGGGCGCCGACGCGACCGCCGCCCATCCCGGTGATGCCGGGCAGCGGGCTGTTCGGCCCGGGCCCCTCGCCACAGCACGCGGTGGCATCGCTCTGGGGACCGTCGGACTCGTCGAACGTGATGAGCAGGAGGCCATCCGTCTTGAACGCTGGGGCGTTGAGGATGGTCGGCACGGTCGCCTTGAGCCACGCGTCGGCTGAGGCCAAGCCGCCGGGCTGCCCGTCGACGCAGGGCGTGTCGTGCCCGTCGTGACACAGGTTGGGCGTGATGTAGGTCAGGTTCGGCGTGGTCGCCGTCGCGGCAAGGTCGGAGTCGAGCGCTCCGGAGTCGACGACGTGGGCGGCGCAGTAGGCCGGGTCGTCGATGACGGAGTGGAAGTACACGAACGGGTTGTGGCGCGCCGCGTACTGGTCGCCGACCTTCGCCTTCTGGGTGTCGTCGGGGGCGCCCACCGCGGGGTGTCGGCAAGGAGTGCCCATGTCCTCCATGTACCCGCGCCAGGTCAGACCGGCGGCGTCGAGCTGGCCCTGCAGGGTGGGCACGGTCCCGGGGTAGACGCACCCGTCGCCGACGTACTGACCGGGTGCCGCTGTGCCCGCGCCGGCGAAGTCGCTGAACACCTGGCAGTCGCCCTGCGTCTGCGGGTTGGGCCCCTGCCCGCTGACCTGCGCGATGTAGTTCGGCAGGCTGTTGTGCGCGGTGCCGTAGTACTGGGTGAGCAGGTTCCCCTGCGCCCGCAACGTCTGCGACAGATAAGGCGCAGCCGACCCGGGACCCCAGGTCTCGTCATACCCCTTGTTCTCGAGGTTAATGACGAAGACGTGCTTGACCGCAGGCAGGTATGCCGCGGGCCTGGGTGCGCGCGCTGGCGCGGCTGACGCGCCCAGCGAGATCGCTGTCGTGGCAACGATGCCGACGAGTACGGCAGTCACAGCGGCGGCGAGGCGGGTGCCAGCAGCTCGGGGACGAAGGGCGCGCGACGGGCGGTGGCCGAGGGTGCGGGGGCGGGTCATCACAGGCTCCATCCATGGGTGTTGGCAAGGTCCTTGAGCGCGTGCCAGTCCTCGTAGTCGGCCGTTCCTGCCGGCGGGCACGGCGTGCCGACGAACGGGGGGACGGCGTATCGCGGGACGTCGGTGTTCGGGGCGTTGGTGAAGTCGAGCACCTCGGCGAGGTTGCGGGCAGCAGCGTCACGCGGGGTCAGTGCAGGCAGTCCCCATCGCCACTCGATCATCTTCAGGACAGAGGTGTGGTCGTAGACGTCCTTGGCGACGTGGCCGCGGCGGGCACGTGGGGAGACGACCAGGCACGGCACCCGGAAGCCGCGCATGCCCCATTCGGGGTGCGCGTCGGGTGCGCTGGTGGGGGCGACATGGTCGTAGAAGCCGCCCCACTCGTCGTAGTTGACGACCAGCACGGTCTTGTCCCAACCGGGGCCGGAGGTGACCGCGTCGTAGACCTGGTCGAGGAAGTGCTGGCCCGCGCGGATGTCGGCGTGGGGGTGGTCGTCGGCGCTGGAACCCGTGCCCTTGTCGAGGAACTTCGGGTCGACGAAACTCACGGCCGGCAGGGTCCCGGCTGCCGCATCGGCCAGGAACTGCGGATAGGGCTTGGAGATGTCGAGGTACTTGCTGCCCCAGAGGGCGGTGAACGGGGTGTCGTAGAAGTAGTACGTGCCCTTCACTCCGGCCTCGGCGAGTCGGTCCCAGATGGTCGGCATCGTCGCGACGTCGGTCGAGTTGTGGATGCGATCGGTCTGGGCGGCGTGCTGGTAGAACCGGTTCGGGTAGGTCTCGGCGAGGATGGCGGAGAAGTAGTTGTCACACACGGTCCAGTCGCGTGCTGCCTGGCCGTAGAACGCGAGGTCGGCGTCGGTGTAGTAGCCGATGGCGAACGTGTCGTTGTCGCCCGCCTTGAGCCAGCCGTCGCAGCGGCCGTTGTTGTACTCGACGCGACCACCTTCGAACGAGTGGTCGGGGTCGGGGTGCGCGCACCCCTGGTAGTCGGTCAGGTGGTGGGTGTTGTGCGGCACGCCGTAGCGGTCGGTGAAGGTCAGTCCCGCCTGCTTGCCACGCGCCCCCGGCAGCCACCCGAGGTAGTGGTCGAAGGACCGGTTCTCCATCATGACGACGACCACGTGCTCGATGCCGCTGCGGTTCGGGTCCGGCAGGACCGTGACGGCCGCAGCCGCGGATGCGTTGTCGGGCAGGCCGAGGGCCGCCCCGCCCAATGCTGCGCCTGCGCCGGCCAGAAGGTGTCTGCGTGTGATGCTCATGCCCCGACAACGCCATGCGGCGGAGGTGGTCACGGGCATGGTGGCCCTGTTCACCGGACGTTCACCGAACAGAAAAGACCCCCGGGACCGGAGTCACGGGGGCCTTCTTCTGGGTGGTGCCGCTGAGCCTCCTATCGGAATCGAACCGATGACCTATTCATTACGAGTGAATCGCTCTGGCCGACTGAGCTAAGGAGGCGGGTGCCCGAAGGCACGGACGATGAGTATACGGATGACCCAGCAGATTTCCGAACCGGCCGAACGACCGCCCGACAGCGCCTCCTGGGGTGATCGCCGACCGGCCTGCCGAACCCACCCGAGCCGCGCGCGGAACCCGGCCACGCGGCATACCGTCCCATCGCCATGAGCACCCAGCCGATGTCCCGTGGAGCGGTCGCCGTCGCGGTCGCGGTGTTGCTGGGAGGCGCCTTCTGGGTCGGCTCCCACTCCGGTCGCGAAGCCTCCGCCGCGACCCTCGTCACCTACCCAAGCCCGACCAGCCCCGGCACCACCGGCACCGCTGTCAGCAGTCCCGGCATCACCGTCACCGGCACGGCCCAGGTCGCCGGCAAGCCGGACACCCTGCGCCTCGGCCTCAGTGTCCAGACCCGTGGCGCCACCGTCGGCAAGGCGCTTGACGCCGCCAACTCCCTCACCGCCCGCGTCCAGTCCTCGCTCACCCGCAACGGCGTCGCCGGCAAGGACATCCAGACGTCCAACCTGCAGGTCCAGCCCGAGTACTCCTACCCCGTGAACGGCACCCCGGTCATCAAGGGCTACGTCGTCAGCGAAGGCGTCACCGCCACCCTCCGTAACCTCGGCAAGGCCGGCAACGCCATCACCGCAGCGGTCAACGCCGGGGGAAATGCGGTGCAGGTCAACGGAATCAGTCTCGACCTCGAGGACAACGGCAAGCTCCTCACCGCCGCCCGCGACCAGGCCGTCGCGAACGCGAAGACCAAGGCCGAGCAGTACGCCAAGGCCTCCGGTCGCGGCCTCGGCGCCGTCGTGAGCATCACCGAGACCGTGGCAGACCCTCCCCCGGTCAACTACGACATGCGCTCCGCCGCGGTCGCCAAGGACTCGTCGTCGCCGGTCCCAATCCAGGTCGGCAGTGAGAAGGTCGGCGTGACCGTCACCGTGGTCTACGCCTTCCGCTGACAGTTGCCGTCGGTATGCCGGGTCAGCACCTGGTGTTGTCCGCCGGGACCTTGCCCTTCGTGTAGTAGTTGTTGACCGCGTTGTCGATGCACTTGTTGGACCGCGTGTAGGCGGTGTGCCCGTCGCCGTCGAACGTCAGCAGCCGCGCGTTCGCGAGCTGGTCGCGCTCGCGCACAGCCCATTCGTACGGCGTCGCCGGGTCACGAGTCGTGCCGATCACGACGATGGGTCCGCTGCCCTCGGCGCTGATCTTGTGGGGCACCTGGCCCGTCTTGACCGGCCACTGGGTGCAGATCGCCGCGCCCCAGGCGAGGGCCGGGCCGAAGACGGGGGCCTTGACTCTCGCCTTGGCGACGATGCCCTCGTAGTACGCGGGGTCGGGGCTGCCGGGGTTGTCGAGGCAGCTGATGGAGTAGAAGGCCTCGAGCAGGTTCTCGACGTACCTGCCCTTGGCGGTGCGTCGCGCGTACTGGTCGGAGATCAGCATCAGCTTCGTGCCGTCGTCCTTGGCCACGACCTGGCGCAGCGCCTCGGTGAGCGCCTTCCACGACCGTGGGTCGTACATCGCCTGGGCGACGCCGAGGGTGGCCCACCCCTCGGTGAGCTGGGACTCACGACCGTCCCGCATGGGGACCGGTGACGCGTCGAGCCGGGCGAGCAGGTCCCCCATACCTGTCATGACCGCGGACTCGCTGTCGCCCAGGGGGCAGGTGCCCTTGGCGACGCAGTACCTCGCCCAGGCGTGCGCCGCGCGCTCGAAGCCCTCCGCCTGACCGACGGCCGACTCCTCCCAGGTCAGGTCGGGAGGGAGGACACCATCCAGGACGAACCGGCCCACCAGCGACGGGAACAGCCCTGCGTACACAGCGCCCAGCTGCGTGCCGTAGGACTTGCCGAGGTAGTTGAGCTTCACGTCACCGAGGGCCGACCTCAGGATGTCCATGTCCTTGGCGGTGTCCACCGTGGAGATGTGACCGAGCAGCGGCCCGGTCCGGGCGAGGCAGCTGTCGCCGAGGTCCTTCATCGACGCGAGGTAGGTCTGCACCTCGGCGGGGTCGTCGGGGGTGGGGTCCTGTGCCAGGAAGTCGTCCATCTCGGCATCGCCCAGGCAGTCCACCGGGCTGGACCGCTGGACCCCGCGAGGGTCGAAGCCCACGATGTCGAACCGCTGGCGCACCGGCTTGCCCACGATGGTGTCCGCGGCGGCGGCGTAGTCGATACCGGACCCCCCGGGCCCGCCCGGGTTGACCACCAGGGACCCCAGCCGTTGCCCCTTCTTGGTGGCGCGCATCCGCAGCACCCGGATGGTGATCGTCTCGCCGTCCGGCTGGGCGTAGTCCAGGGGAACGGTCAGCCCGGCGCACTGCCCGGGACCGCACTTCTTCCAGGCCAGTGTCTGCCCGTAGAACTTCGCGAGCGCCTCCGACCCGGGCGGGGCTGTGCGCGCGGCCTTCGGCACTGGTGTGGACGCCTCGCTGGAACCGCCGCCCAGCACCGAGCAGCCGGACAGGCCGACGGCCAGCGCGGCAGCAGCAGCCACCAGGACCTGCGCCTTCACCTTCATGCAGTCGACCGTATCCCGAGCAGCTGGGGCCGACTCACCGCGGCACCCGGAGCGAGATGGCCATGGCCTCCAGCGCCAGCAGCGGGGCAACGTTGAGGCCGATCCGCTCGCGGGCCGTGCCGATGGCGTCCATCGCCTGGAGCAGCTGCTCGGCGCTCATCGAGCGGGCCACCCCCTGGACGATGGGCAGGCTGTCCTGGTTGACCAGCCCGAGGGCTGCTCCGCTGTGCAGGATGAGGGCGTCGCGATAGACCGACAACAGGTCGACGAGCGACCGGTCGAGGACGTCGCGCGAGTGCCGGGTGGCCCGCGCCTTCTGCTCCTTCTCGAGGCCGGAGAGCTGGCTGCGGATGTGGGGTGGCTGCGTGCGGGCCGACGGGTCGGCTCCCAGCAACTCCATGAGCCGCTGCCGCTCCGCCGAGTCGCGCTCCGCCGCAGCCGCGCTGGACTCCTCGTCGGCGATCGAGGCGAGGTCGGCGGCAGCACCGATCGCGTCTCCGACACCGTGGATCCGCCCCGCCAGGCTGATCACGTCGCGGCGCCTGATCCGCGCGCCCTCGTCGCGGGCCAGCCGCCGAGCGAGCCCCACGTGGCTCTGTGCCGCCCGCGCGGCATACATCGCCATCGGCATCTCGACGCCGTCGCGGCGGTGCAGCAGCTCGGCGACCGCCTCGGCAGGCGGGGTGCGCAACCGGACGTGCCGCGAGCGCGAGCGGATGGTGATGACGACGTCCTCCAGCGAGGGAGCGCACAGGATCCACACCGTGCGGGCCACCGGCTCCTCGATCGCCTTGAGCAGGGCGTCGGCGGCGCGCTCGGTCAGACGGTCGGCGTCCTCGACGATGATGACCCGCCACGGGCCGACCGACGGCCGCAGCGCCGACATCGCAGCGAGCTCGCGAGCCTGCTCCACCTTGATCGAAAGTCCTTCAGTGGCAATGACATCCACGTCGGCATGGGTGCCGTCGACAGCTGTGCGGCACTCGCGGCACTCGCCGCAGCCGTGCTGGGGGCACTCGAGCGCGGCGGCGAACGCCCGGGCCGCCACCGATCGCCCGGACCCGGGTGGCCCGGTGAGCAGCCAGGCGTGCGTCATGGCGCTGGGGTCGGTGACCGCCCGCTGCAGGGTCGCGACCGCCGTGGCCTGCCCGATGACGTCGCGCCACACGGTCACGGCAGTGCTCCCATCGTCTGGAGCCGCTGCACGACCTGGGCATGGATCGCGTCGGGGGCCAGCGTCCCGTCGACGACGAGGTAGCGCTCGGGGTTGCCCTGGGCCATGGCCAGGTAGTGCGCGCGGATCGCCTGGTGAAAGGCGTCCGCCTCGGCCTCCAGCCGGTCGTGGACGTCGCCACGGCGGCGGCGACCCTCCTCGGCCGACACGTCGACGACGACGGTCAGGTCGGGCACCAGGTGGTCGACCGCCCACATGTTGAGGTCGTGGATCTCCTCCGCCCCGAGGTCTCGCCCCGCGCCCTGGTAGGCCACGGCCGAGTCGGTGTAGCGGTCGGTCAGCACCACCTCGCCACGGTCGAGTGCCGGCCGGATGAGCTGGTCGACGTGGTGGGCCTTGTCCGCCGCGAACAGGAGCGCCTCGGCCCGTGGCGCCACATGGGCGCCGTGCAGCACCAGGTCGCGGATCTCCCGGCCCAGGTCGGTGCCACCGGGCTGGCGGGTGACCGTCACCGTGCGCCCGGCGGTCTCGAGGGCCTCGCGGAGCAGGGCCACCTGGGTGGACTTGCCCGCGCCGTCGCCGCCCTCGAAGGCGATGAAGAGTCCGTCGGTCACGGGCCGAGCCTAGGCCAGCGGGGGGACACACCCCGCCCGCGGAGGTATGCCGCGCGGCCGGGTGACCACGCGGCATACCTCGTGCTCGGGATGGGTGGCCCCCCGTCAGCCCTCGTCGTCGAGGTGCTCGCGCGCCCAGAGGGCGGCGCTCGTGCGATCGAGCACGCCGATCTGGCGGAACACGCGTCCCAGGTGGGCCTTCACCGTGCGCTCGGTGATGCCCAGGGCTCGCGCGACCTGCTTGTTCGCGAGGCCGTCGGCGACCAGGCGGAGCACCTGCTGTTCGCGACGGCTCAGCCCGTCCGCCGGACGCGCCCCCGGCGCCGGTAGCAGGACCTTGGCAACCCGGGGGTCCAGGGGGGCGTGACCGGCCGCGGCTGCACGGACCGCCGCGAGGAGATCGGCTGGTTCGCAGTCCTTCAGCTGGTAGCCCACCGCCCCCGCGTCGAGCGCCTCACTCACCCGTCGCCGGTCGGAGAACGACGTCAGGACGACGACCTTCGCGTCGGGGACCGCCGCCAACACCTCCCGGGTCGCGGCAACACCGTCCATGACGGGCATCGACAGATCCATGAGCACGACGTCCGGAAGCGTCTCGACGGCGACTTCCCTGGCCGCGCGACCGTCGGCAGCCTGGCCCACCACCGTGAGGTCGTCACTGGCCTCGAGGAGAGCCGCGAGCCCAGTGCGCACCATCGCGTGGTCGTCGACCACCACGACCCGGATCACGGGGTCTGCTCCGGTTGCACCACGAGCCGCCAGTGCGTCCCGGCACCGGGGCGCGACGCCACCTGGAGCACCGCGCCGGCGTCGCTCGCGAGGTCGGCCAGCACGCGCAGCCCGAAGTGCCCCTGGTCAGGGGCCTCGAGCCTGGACGTCTCGAAGCCGGGCCCGTCGTCGAGCACGTCGAGCACGACCGAGCCGTCCTCACGGCCGAGCCGGATCGTCGCGGTGCCCGGGGCTGCGTGCTTGGCGCTGTTGCGCAGGCACTCCTGGGCCACCCGGTGGACGAGTCGTTCCTGGTCCTGGGTCAGCCCGAGGTCGTCGGCCCCTTCGACATCGACGTGCACCGTCAGGCCACGGGCGGCGCCGGACTGGGCCAGGTCGACCAGTGCCGTGGCCAGCCCGGCGCTGGCGAGGCTCGGCGGGTAGATGTCGACCAGGAGCGTCCGGAGCGTCCGGATGTTGCCACGCACCGAGGCGGCCAGGCCTCGGAGGTCGTCGGCCATCCGCGGCTGCCCGGACGACTCGGCCTTGGCAGCCGAACCCGCGGCGACGAACGCCGATCCCACGAGGTCCTGGACCGGGCCGTCGTGCAGGGTGCCGGCGATCCGGCGACGTTCGGCGTCGGACGCCTCCAGAGTGCGTTCGAGCAACCGCTCGCGGTGGCGCTGCGCCTCACTGAGGCGACGCAGCAGCCGCCAGAGGATCGGAGCCGTCAGGACCACGAGCAGCAGCAGGCTGCTGACGGTCACCCCGGCGAACCCGCGCCAGAGCTGGCTGCTGCGCTGCCTGACGGAGTCATACGGCGAGTAGGTCTCGAAGAGGAGCTCACGCCCACTGGGAGTCCATACGGGTCGGTAGACCTCCAGGGCGCGCCCGCCGGTCTCGAACTCGTTCTCGGTCGAGTCCAGCTCCGACACCTCGGCCTTGGTCTGCGGCTGCGAGAGGGCCACCCGTTGGTCCTCGCTGAGCGCGAAGGTGCGACCCACCAGCTGGGGCTCGTCCGCATAGAGGACCTTGCCCTCGGGAGACCAGAGCTTCACCCGCATGATGCGAGGACCCAGCACCCGCTCACGGATGGCGGCGTCCATGGCGGCCACGGCGGCGGGGTCGCCGTCCGCCAGGGCGTCGGTCAGCGAGGGGGTGATGACGGCCTCGGCGAGGACGTCGGCGATGGTGGCGGCGTCGGTGACCGCCTCGCGCTCGGCGAGTCGCTGGGCGGCCCACGACCCCAGGAGCCCGACGACCAACAGCACCACCGCGAGGCCGCCCACGACCTGGGTGAGGACCCTGCGCGGGCTGACCGGCGGCTGCGCGGCCGCGGTGTCGCTGCGGCGGGAGACCGTCACCCAGGGAGCAGCATCGGTCGCCTCGACGCGCAGGGGCTGCGTCGGGGCGACCGAAGAGGTGCGTTGGTCCACTCAGTCGTCGCTTCCGTGGCCGCCGTGGTCGTCGGACCCACCGTCGTCGGAATCGGAGCGGCCGGAGCCGGACTGGCCCGAACCGCTGGAGCCGGAGCCGGAACCGCTGCTGCCGGAGGAACCGGAGCCGGAGGAACCGGAACCGCTGGAGGTGGACCCCGGACCAGAGTTGTCGGCCGAGCTCGAGCCCGAACCCGACCCACCCGAACCGGAGTCGCGGTCGTCGCCTGGCTCGGTGCGCTGGTCGCGCGGGATGTCGCCACCGCGGTCGTCGCCGGCCTCGGTCGTCCGCGTCCCGCTCGAGGTGGCGGTAGAGGTGGCCGAGCGGTCGTCGCGGTCGTCGCCAAGCTCGGTGCGCTGGTCGCGCGGGGTGTCGCCACCGTGGTCGTCAGCCGTGGTGGCACCGGTCGTCGGCGTGACCACCTGTGCGCTCGCAGGGACGCGCACCGGCACGGCCTGCGAGAACGACGCGTTCCCCCAGAGCCCGACCGCGGCCGGGACGAGGGCGGCCAGCAGAGCGGCCAAGGTGATGGTCGTGCGCTTCATGGCGGATCCTTCCGTACTGGATTGTGACGGATCCACAGTGCGGCCGCGTCGTGGTCGCGCGGTATTGGGCGATGGTCGTAGTACCTCATCGGCGGGCTCGGTCCTCGTCCGCTGCGGGCCGCGACGAGGAGCTGGACGCGGCCCACTCTGCCGCGGTCACGGCATACACGTAGTCGTCCATCCGGGGGCGTCCGTCGCCGTCACTGCCCGCGCGCCTTTCGGCCACGCGCCGCAGCCCGACCTTCTCCAGCACCCGTTGCGAGGCGCGGTGGGGGACGAACACGTCGGCCTGGACCATCGCCACCCCCAGGTGGGCGAAGCTCAGGCGGACCAGCGCCTCGGCGACCTCGGTCGCCAGCCCCCGCCCGGTCGAGTCGGGGTGGACCGTGTAGCCGAGGACCGCCACCCACATGCCGTTGTCGTCGGGTTCGAGCCGGATCATCGCGTCGCCCACCACCGCGCCCTCCACCTCGATGACGAGGCCGAGGAGCGGCTCCGGGTGGCCCGGCTGGCTCCGCGCCATGTCGCCGGCGATGCGCTCGGCCACCTCGGCGCGGTCGAGCGGCCCACGGCTGAGGAACTCGGCCACCTCTGGAAGCGACCGGTGCCTGAGCACCCCGTCGACGTCATCAGCGCTGACCGGTCGCAGGGAGGCACGGCGGGTGCGTACCGGCCAGGGCACGGTGCTGAAGTCCACTGCCGACCGGCTCATCGTCCGAGGGTAGCCAGCAGGGTCGGCGTTGCTGCACCTGAAGTCCCGCCCCAACAACCGGCTCAGGCGGTGGGCTGCTCCTGCCGGTCGGCGTTGGCGTAGATCGCGTCACGGACGTAGTGCGCCATCCCCGGCCGGATCTCGTCGTACGTCGCCGTGAACCGTGGGTCGCTGGTGTACATATCGGCCAGGTTGCGGTGGAACTGCGGCGGGCAGTCGTAGAAGCGCTCGTTGATGTTGAGCCGGTGGGCCTCGGCGGCGTCCATCGCCGCCACGCTCGTTGGCGGCTCCCCCGCGTCCATCGCGTCGTTGAACCCCTTGTGCAGGGCGTCGCTCTCGGCCTTGACCGCCTCCCAGTCGGCCTTGGTGTAGCTCTTCGTGCGCCGCTGCGACTGCTGCCACGCGTCGCTGTCGCCCCAACGTTGCTCCGCTTCGGCCTGGGCGTCCTCGAAGCCTTCGCCGAAGAGCTCCTTCAGGTCCTCTGCCGTGGCGTGTTCGTCGTTCATCTCTCTCTCCAGTGCTCGGTCGATGGCCGTGACGAGGTCGCTCATCTCGTCGAGCCGTTGCTGGACCGCCGCGCGTTGGCGACGCAGGTGCTGCTCGACGCTCTCGGGGTGGTCCAGGAGAAGCGCGATCTCCTCGAGGGCGAACCCCAGGCGGCGGTAGACCACCACGTGCTGCAGGCGCGTGAGGTCGTCAGCCGTGTAGAGCCGGTAGCCCGCCGACGATCGCTCGCTCGGCCGCAGGAGCCCGATCTCGTCGTAGTGGTGCAACGTGCGCACCGTCACGTCGAGCTGCTCGGCCACCTGCCCCACCGTGAGTGGCTGCGCCTTGGTCGTGCGATCGGTCATGCGCACCACTGTGACGCCTCACGCCGCGTGAGGGTCAAGTCCCCCTGCGCGGGGGCGGGGTCAGGAGTCCCTGGCGTGGCGGCGCTTGCGGAGCCAGGAGCTCAGGCCGTTGCGAGCGGTGCCCCAGATGCCGTGGCGGAACGCCAGCACGATGATGACGAAGATCGCGCCGGTGACGATCCCGATGCCGTTGAAGCCCGACGACGCCAGCTGGTCCTCGAGGGTGACGACCAGGGCGGCGCCGACCACTGCGCCCCACAGCGTGCCGATCCCGCCGAGCACGGTGATGAGCACGACCTTGCCGGACGTGGTCCAGATCAGCTCCTGGAGCGAGGCGAACCCGTGGCTGATCGAGAACACCCCGCCCGCCAGACCCGCGAGCCCGGCCGACAGCACGAACGCCATGATCTTGTAGCGCTCCACGTCGTAGCCCAGCGCCCTGGCCCGCGCCGGGTTGTCCCGGATCGCGACGAGCACCCGGCCGAACGGGCTGTTGACCGTGCGCCAGGCGATGAAGACGCCGAGCAGGATGATCGGCAGCGCCGCGTAGTAGAAGTAGAACGAGTCGGCGTTGATGGTGTCGGTCAGCGGGCCGAGGTTCTTGGGGATCCCCTGCAGGCCGTTCTCGCCACCGGTCACCGAGCGCCACTGGTTGGCGATGAAGTAGATCATCTGCGCGAAGGCCAGGGTCACCATCGCGAAGTAGATGCCGGTCCGCTTGACCGACAGGTAGCCGATCGGCACGGCCAGCACCATCGCCACGACGGCGCCGCCCAGGATCGCGACGGGGAAGGGCAACCCGACGTGGCTGGCGATCAGGCCCGTCGTGTATGCCGACGTGCCCCAGAACGCGGCGTGGCCGAACGACAGCAGGCCGGTGTAGCCCAGCAACAGGTCGACCGAGATCGCGAACAACGCCCAGGCCGCGATGTCCATCGCCACGGGCGGGTAGATGAACCACGGCAGGGCGAGCGTCACCAGCAGCCCGACGGCCAGCATGACCCAGCGCACCAGGGGGCGTTGAGCGGCCACGACAGGCCCGGCGGGCAGCTCGACCTCGACCTTGTTCTCGAGCTGGGCACTCATGACGCAGCCTCCTCGCGGCCGAACAGGCCGGAGGGCCGGACCAGCACCACCACGGCCATGAGCATGAAGATGAAGACCTGGCTGAACCGGCCGGCATACCCCTGGCCGTAGGCCTCGACGAGCCCCACCAGGAAGCCGGCCACGACCGCGCCCAGGATCGAGCCGAGCCCGCCGATCACGACGACTGCGAACAGGATGATGATGAAGAAGCTGCCCATGTCGGCGTTCACCGAGCCCGTGGGGGCGCGCAGCACACCGGCGAGGCCCGCCAGGGCGATGCCGAACCCGAAAACCGGTGTCACCCAACGACTCACGTTGATGCCGAGGGCTCGCGACCGCTCGGCATCCTCTGTTGAGGCGCGCACGATCATGCCCACGCGGGTCTTGGTCAGGACGAGCCAGACGCCGAGGCAGACAACGATCGAGAAGACCGCCGCGAACACCTGGTAGGTCGACAGCGAGACCGCACCCATGGTGATCCGTCCCCCGAGGCCGGCCGGGAGCGGGTAGGGCAGCCCCGAGACGCCGTACTTCTTCTTGACCACGTCGACGAGCAGGAGGGTCAGGCCGAAGGTCAGCAGGAAGTTGTAGAGCGGGTCGAGCCGCAGCAGCCACTGGACCAGCAGGCGTTCCATGAGCACGCCGAACAGGAACATCGCGATCGTCATGATCGGCAGTGCCCACCAGAAGCCGAGACCGGTCGAGTCGAGCAGGACGGCGGCCCCCACCGCGCCGAGCATGTAGCAGGCGCCGTGGCTGAAGTTGACCACCCCGAGGACACCGAAGATCACGGCCAGTCCCAGCGCGGCCAGCGCGTAGAAGCCGCCGAGGGCCAGGCCCTGGAGCGTGTACTGGATGAAGGCACTCATGCGCGTCTTCCCGTGGTTGTCGGGGTGGGGAGGAGGGTATGCCGCCCGCTCGAGGCGAGCGGGCGGCATACCTCCCGCTGTGGTGACTCAGTCGTGGTGACCGAGGGTCACATCGTGCAGTCGGTGGAGGCGGGCCCGTAGGCGTCGGCCGCGGGGATGGTCTTGACGACTTCCTCGTAGTCCCAGTCCTCCTTGACCTGGTCCTTGCTCTTGACCTTCACGAGGTAGGAGTCGTGGATCACGTTGTGGTCCGCGGCCCGGACCTCGCCGTTGCGCAGGAACAGGTCGTCGATCTTCTTGCCCTCGAGCTGCTTCACGACGGCGTCGGAGCTGTCGGTCCCCGCCGCCTGGATCGCCTCGAGGTAGTTGAGGGCCGCGGAGTAGTTGCCCGCGTGCGCGAACGAGGGACGGGTGTTGGTCTTGGCCTTGAACTTGTCGGCCCAGGCCTTGTTCTTGGCGTCGAAGTTCCAGTACCAGGCGTCCGTGAACGTCGTGTTCTTGAACGCGTCGACACCGAGGGAGTGGATGTCGGTGATGAACATCAGGCCGACGGCCAGCTGCGCCTTCTCCTGCATGCCGGCTTGGTTGTACTGCTTGACGAAGTTCACCAGGTCTCCACCGGCGGCCATGATCCCGACGACATCGGGCTTGGACGATGCCGCCTTGGTGATGAAGGTGGCGAAGTTCTCGTTCGGGAACGGCGTCGCGATCGACTGCTGCACGGTTCCACCCGCCCCCTTGACGGAAGCAGTGAACGACTTGGTCATGTCCTGGCCGAAGGCGTAGTCGGGGTAGACGATCGACCAGTTCTTGCCGCCACCTTCGACGACCGCGCTGCCGGTGCCGCGGGCCAGCATGGCCGTGTCGTAGGCCCAGTGGAACGTGTACTTGTTGCAGGACTTGCCAGTCAGGGCAGTGCTGCCGGCGCCGATGTCGATGAACAGCTTCTTCTTCGCCTTGGCCTGGGTGGCGACGGCGAGCGCCGCCGACGAGGTCGGCACGTCGAGGATGATGTCGGCCTTGTCGCGGTCGTACATCTCCTGGGCCTTGGTGTTGGCGATGTCGGGCTTGTTCTGGTGGTCAGCCGCGACGATCTCGATGTTCTTGGCCACCGCCTTGTCGCCGTACTTGGCCTTGTAGTCGTCGACCGCCATCTGGATCGCGATCTTGGAGTTGGGGCCGGACAGGTCCTTGTAGACGCCGGACTGGTCGTTGAGCAGACCGATGACGACCTTGTCGTCACTGATCTTTCCGCCGGCGGAGCTGGGGCCGCCGGCCCCGCCACAGGCGGCGAGAACGAGGCTGCCGGTGACAGCGATGGCCATGAAGGCCATGGACTGTCTGGTCTTGGTGCGCTGCATGTTCCCCTCCTGGGGTCCTTGTACGGGTGTCTGTCTCTTGGTGGTGGGAGCGGGTGGGGGAAGCGGGTGGGGCGGTGCGGGTGGGGCTGGTGCGGTGCTCACATGCCGAGGTACTCGAGCAGCTCGGAGGTGCGGGACTGGAACGAGTCGTTGTCGAGCGACTCCACGACGCGTCCCTGGGCCAGCAGGTAGTGGCGGTCGGCGACCGTCGAGGCGAACGTGACGTTCTGCTCGACGAGGAGCACGGAGACGCCCTGGTCCTTGATCTGGCGGATGATGTCGCCGATCTGCTGGACGATCACGGGCGCCAGGCCCTCGGACGGCTCGTCCAGCAGGAGCAGGCGGGAGCCGGTGCGCAGCACTCGGGCGATGGCCAGCATCTGTTGCTCGCCACCGGACAGCTTGGTGCCGGGGAAGTCCCGCCGCTCCTGGAGCACGGGGAACTGCTCGTAGACCTGCTCGAGGCTCCAGGCGTCTGCCTTGCTGGTGATCGGCGGCAGCAGCAGGTTCTCCTGCACCGACAACGTGGCATAGATGCCCCGGTCGTCGGGCACCCAGCCGATGCCGGCCTTGGCCCGCTTGTCGGCGCTGGACCTGCCGAGCGCCTGGCCGGCCCACGAGACGGTGCCCTCGACCTGCCGGTGCAGACCCATCACGGAGCGCAGCAACGTGGTCTTCCCTGCGCCGTTGCGGCCCACGAGGGTCACGACCTCTCCCGGGGCCACGCGCAGGTCGACGTCGGAGAGCACGCGAGCCTCGCCGTACCACGCCGACAGCCCGTCGATCTCGAGGACCTCACCAGCCATCGGGGTCACCCTGCCTGTCCGAGGTAGGCGGTGATGACGCGCTCGTCGTGGCGCACCTGGTCGTAGCTGCCCTCGGCCAGCACCTGCCCGGCCTGCAGCACCGTCACCGTGTCGGCCAACGACCCCACCACGTGCATGTTGTGGTCGACGAGGACGACGGTCCGTCCCTCGGCGACCTGCTTGACGAGGGCGATGGTGCGATCGACGTCCTCGAGGCCCATCCCGGCTGTCGGCTCGTCGAGCAGCAGCAGCTGGGGATCCAGGGCCAGGGCCAGGGCGAGCTCGAGGGCCCGCTTCTGCCCGTATGCCAGTGACCCCGCGGCGGCACCGGAGCGGTCGGCCAGGCCGACCTGCCCGAGCAGGTCCATGGCGCGGTCGCGGAACTGGCGCATCTGCGAGGACGACCGCCAGAACCGGTAGCCGAGCCCGGTGGGCGACGCGAGGGCGAGCTCGACGTGGTCGACGGCGCTCATCTGGTCGAACAGGCTGGTGATCTGGAACGAGCGCGCGATGCCGAGGTGGGCGATCTGCTCGGGCTGGCGGCCGGTGATGTCGTCGCCGCGGAAGAGGATCTGCCCCGAGGTGGGCGCGAGGAAGCCGGTGAGCAGGTTGAACAGCGTGGTCTTGCCCGCACCGTTGGGCCCGACGAGGGCGTGGACAGTGCCTTCGGTGACGCTGAGGCTCACGTCGGAGACGGCGCGGAAACCGCGGAACTCCTTGGTCAGGGCGCGGGTCTGGAGCAGGGCTCCAGCCGTGTCCGTGGTGGCGTCGCGGGGCACCGGCACCTCCTCGTGCGGCTCGGTGCGACGGTGCGGAGCCGTCGCGTTCTGCAGAACCCTAGGCGCGCGCCGTGACGCCTGATATGGCCGGGTTCGCCACACAACCCTGACAGAACATGTCCTCCGCACACATCAGGCGCGTGTCACGATTTCACCCGTTTCCCTCCGGTTGGGTGCGTCAGTGCCAGCGGTCGGGGTGGATGTCGCCGGGGATGTCGGCCGCCGGGTCGTAGGGCGTCCGGCTGAAGCGGAACGACCCCAGGTCGAGGTGGCTGGGCCGGCCGTCCGCGCCGCGGACTACCACGAGCGGCTCACCCTCGTGGTAGCCGTCGAGGCCCACCCACCCGGTCTCGGTGGGCCGGAACCGGGAGCCGCGGTTGGCGCCCGGCTCCCCCAGGACGAGGTGCCCGTCGGCCGACAGGCGCAGGTCGTATGCCGTGGTGCCCCAGTACCAGTCACCGACCAGTTCCAGCCCGGAGGCCTGGTCCGCGTCGGCGGACCAGGGCTTGACCGGCAGGGGCTCGTGGTCGACGAGCAGGTCCAACAGGTCGTTGCCGAGGGCCATCCCCGACGTGGCGTTGGCGAAGACCACGCAGCCGTCGCCGGTGTCGCGGTTGACGCGGAGGCCGGCCAGGAAGCCGGGCATCGAACCGCCGTGACCGGCATACCGGACGCCGTCGAGGTTCCAGACCTGCCAACCCAGACCGTGCGCGCCCGTCCAGGCCTGGCCCGGGTTGTCGTTGACGGCGATGGGCAGGCACATCTCGTCGAGGGTCTGCGGGCTCAGCAGGCCGGCGGTGTCACCGGCCAGGAACGTGGCCCAGCGACTGAGGTCCGTCACGGTCGACCAGAGCTGCCCGGCAGGGGCCATCGAGCCCGCGTCGTGCTCGGGCTCGACGTGCAACAGGTCGGCGAGCGGGTGGACCGCCCAGCCGGGCGCCGCGGGTGCGACGGGACGCATGGAGGTGCGAGACATGCCAAGCGGGTCAAGGAGATTCGTGCGGACGACGTCACCCCACGGCATGCCGCGGAGCCGCGCCACGAGCTCGCCGAGCACGGCATACCCGACGTTGGAGTAGTGGAACCGCGCACCCGGACGGAACCGCAGGGCCGGTCGGCTGGCCACCAGGTCGGACCAGCTGCCACCCGGCGTCCGCTCCCACCACGGTCCCGAGGTCTCGGCCTGCAGGCCAGACGTGTGCGAGAGCAGCTGGGCGATCGTGACGCCGCCGAAGGCGGTGTCGGCCGTCTCGGCGAGGTGGCCGCTGATCGCGTCGTTGAGCTCGAACCGTCCCTCGTCACGCAGGCGCAGCACCTCGACGCCGACGAACGTCTTGGTGATCGAGCCGATGCGGTACTGCGTGTCCGCGGTGGCGGGCTCACCGTCGGCGCGACCCGACAGCGTGCCCACAGCGCCCGACCACGCCAGCTCGCCACCGCGCACCAGGCCAGCACACACGGACGGCAGCCGCCTGTCGGACTGTTCGCGCGCCAGGCGCTGGTCCAGCTTTCGGGCGGTGGTCTGCTCGATCGGCATGGGCCCTAGGCCTTCTTGGCCGCTGACTTCGTGGCGGTCGACTTCTTGGCAGCCGTCTTCTTCGTGGCAGCCTTCTTGGTCGTCTTCTTCGCGGCCCGCTTGCGGGTGGTCGGCCCCTTGGCGCGCTTCTCGGCCAGCAGCTCCGCACCGCGCTCGGGGGTGATCGACTCGGGGTCGTCACCCTTGCGCAGCGTCGAGTTGGTCTCGCCGTCGGTGACGTAGGGCCCGAAGCGGCCATCCTTGACCACCATCGGCCTGCCCGACACCGGGTCGCTGCCGAGCTCCTTGAGGGGAGCCGTGGACGCGCGACCCCGCTGCTTGGGCTGGGCGTAGATCGCCAGCGCCTCCTCGAGGGTGATGTCGAAGAGCTGCTGCTCGGTGGCCAGCGAGCGGGAGTCGGTGTCCTTCTTGAGGTAGGGGCCGTAGCGGCCGTTCTGCGCCGTGATCTCGACCTCGGTGCCGTCCTCCTCCTTGGAGATCCCCACGACCCGGGGCAGGCTGAGCAGCTTGAGCGCGGTGTCGAGGTCGAGGGTCGCGAGATCCATGTCCTTGAACAGGCTGGCGGTGCGCGGCTTGACCTTGGCCTTGCCCTTGAGGGCTGCGGTCTCCTCGTCCAGCACCTCGGTGACGTAGGGACCGTAGCGACCGGCCTTGGCGACGATGTCGCGGCCGTTGGTGGGGTCCTGACCCAGGACCTTGCCGTCGTCGGCGGACTGCTCGAGCAGCTCGCGTGCCTTGGCCGGCGTCATCTCGTCGGGAGCGATGTCGTCGTTGATCGTGGCGCGGCGAGGGGTGATCGCCGCATCGTCGCTCATCTCACCGGTCGACAGGTCGACGCCCTGGGGCACGGTCTCCTCGACGTACGGACCGTAGCGTCCGACCCGCACGACGATGCCCTCGCCGATCTCGATGGTGGAGATCGCACGCGCGTCGATCTCGCCGAGGTCCTCGACCAGGTGCTTGAGGCCCTGCCCGGAACCACCGACGAGGCCGCCGCCACTGCCGCCGACCGCCGGGACACCGAGGCCGTCACCACCGAAGTAGAACCGGTGTAGCCATCGTGCCCGCTGCTCGTCGCCGCCGGCGATGCGGTCGAGGTCCTCCTCCATCGAGGCGGTGAAGTCGTAGTCGACCAGCTCGGTGAAGTGCTCCTCGAGCAGACGGGTCACCGCGAACGCGAGCCACGTGGGGATGAGGGCGTTTCCGCGGGTGTTGACGTAGCCACGGTCCTGGATGGTGCCCACGGTCGAGGCGTAGGTGGAGGGTCGACCGATCCCCTTCTCCTCCATGGCCTTCACCAGCGTTGCCTCGGTGTAGCGCGGGGGCGGGGACGTCTCGTGCCCGTCGGCCTCGGCGCGCAGCGTGGTGATCGCCACGCCTTCGCTGAGCTTGGGCAGGCGACGCTCCTCGTCGGCCTCCTGAGCCCTGCTGATCTGCTCCTCGTCATGACCCTCTTCGTAGGCCGCGAGGAACCCGCGGAAGGTGATGACCGTGCCCGAGGCGCTGAACTCCACGACCTGGCCGTCCTCGAGGGTCCCCCCGAGCTTGACCGTCGCGGTCGACCCGCGGGCGTCGGCCATCTGCGACGCGACGGTGCGCTTCCAGATCAGCTCGTAGAGGGCGAACTCGTCGCCGCGGAGCTCGCCGGCGACCTGCGCCGGCGTGCGGAACCGGTCACCGGCGGGACGGATGGCCTCGTGCGCCTCCTGGGCGTTCTTGACCTTCTTCTCGTAGCGGCGAGGGGCGTCGGGGACGTACTCCCCGCCATACAGGTCACGAGCCTGCTGGCGCGCGGCGGTGAGGGCGGCCTCCGACAGCGTGGTGCTGTCGGTGCGCATGTAGGTGATGTAGCCGTTCTCGTAGAGCCGCTGGGCGACCCGCATCGCGTTCTTGGACGAGAGGCGCAGCTTGCGCGAGGCCTCCTGTTGGAGGGTGCTCGTCGTGAACGGTGCGGAGGGCCGCCGCGTGTAGGGCTTCTCCTGGACGCTGGTGACCTTGACCTGCGCCGAGATCACCTGTCGCGCAATGGAGTTGGCGGTCTCCTCGTCGAGGTGGACGACGCTCTTGGACTTGAGCGTGCCGTCGTCGGCGAAGTCGCGGCCGGTGGCCACGCGGGCGCCGTCGACCGCCGACAGCCGGGCCCCGAACTGGTTGGCGGTGCCGTCCGGGGTGAAGTCACCCTCGACGTCCCAGTAGGACGCCCGGACGAACGCCATCCGCTCGCGCTCGCGCTCGACGACCATGCGGGTCGCGACCGACTGCACGCGACCGGCGGACAGGCCGGCCTTGACCTTGCGCCACAGGACCGGGCTGACCTCGTAGCCGTAGAGGCGGTCGAGGATGCGCCGGGTCTCCTGGGCGTCGACCATCGCGACGTCGAGGTCGCGGGTGGTGTTGGCGGCCCGCTGGATGGCCTCCTTGGTGATCTCGTGGAAGACCATGCGCTTGACCGGGACCTTGGGCTGGAGCACCTCGAGCAGGTGCCACGCGATGGCCTCGCCCTCGCGGTCCTCATCAGTGGCGAGGTAGAGCTCGTCGGCGCCCTTGAGCAGTCGCTTGAGCTCGGAAACCTTCTTCTTCTTGTCGGCGTCGACGACGTAGTAGGCCTCGAAGCCGTTGTCGACGTCCACGCCGAACCGGCCGAAGGGGCCCTTCTTCATGTCGGCGGGCATCTCCGACGGGGTCGGGATGTCGCGGATGTGGCCGACCGACGCCTCGACGTCCCAGTCCTTGCCCAGGTAGCCGCCGATCGTCTTCGCCTTGGCCGGCGACTCGACGATGACGAGCTTGCGCCCCTCACTCATGGTTCAACCTCAGTTCCTGACCCGTGTGCAGCGGATTCGTCGCTGCGTGGACACGGCATCGCGGATGACGGTATCCGAGAGGGTCAAATCCGCCACGCCGCGTCCGCATTCCGCGAGGCGTGGCTGGACGTCGTCGCTCACGGTGGAGCGGGCTAAGTCACGTGGGGAGGTAGTTAGTTGAATGTTCAACCTTAGTCGTTGTATGCTGCAGCCATGAGCCAGTCCGCGACCGCCAGCCGCCAGCCCGTGCTGTACCTCAGCCACGGCGCACCCCCGCTGGCCGACGACCCGGTGTGGACCGACCAGCTCGCGACCTGGTCGACGAGGTTCGGCAAGCCGACCAACATCCTCATGGTGTCGGCCCACTGGGAGGAAGCGCCGCTGTCGCTGTCCGCCACCTCCGGCGACGTCCCCCTCGTGTACGACTTCTACGGCTTCCCGCGCCACTACTACGAGGTCACGTATGCCGCGCCCGGCGCACCTCAGCTCGCGGCCGACGTCACCAAGCTCATGCACTCCGGCGACACCCCCGTCCACCGGGACGAGACCCGCGGCCTCGACCACGGCGCCTACGTCCCGCTCGTGGAGATGTATCCCGAGGCCGACATCCCGGTCCTGCAGATGTCGATGCCGACCCTGGACCCCCGGGCGTTGTTCGACCTGGGCCGCAAGCTCGCGCCACTGCGTGACGAGGGCACGCTGATCGTCGGGTCCGGGTTCACCACCCACAACCTGCGCTGGTTCAACCCGGCTGCCGGCCCTGACGGAACCCCGCCGGCCGCCTCCGCGGAGTTCGACAACTGGGCCGCGGAGGCGCTCGAGCGCCAGGACGTCGACGCGATCCTCGACTTCATGCAGAAGGCTCCTGCCGCCCGTGAGGCCCACCCGCGCACCGAGCACTGGGCGCCCTTGTACGTCAGTCTCGGCGCGGCATACGAGTCGGGCAGCCTGGAGAACGAGAGCGTCATCGACGGCTTCTGGTTCGGCCTGAGCAAGCGGTCCTGGCAGTTCGCCTGACCGCTCGGCCCGGGTCAGGGGATCACGAGGGACTTGCCGCGTGAGTGGAACTCGCCCTGGAGGCGCAGCGCCTCGGCGGCGTCCGCGAGCGCCCACCGCCGGTCCATCACGGGACTCACCTGCCCGCGGGCCACGAGGTCGATGAGGAGCTCGAGGTCGGCGCGGTTGCGGGAGGCGACCTTGAAGGCAGGGGCGCGCCGGCTGCCGAAGGCGAAGTAGACCGGCACGCTGAGCATCCGAGGCAGGGGGCGCAGCCACTTCGACTTGGGCGAGGTGACCATCACGTAGCTGCCACCCGGTGACACCAGGCGCCGGCTCTCGCGCAGGGTCAGGCTCCCCGCGTTGTCGAAGAACAGGTCGAACGTCTCCCCCAGCGAACGCACGTCCTCCTTCGTGTAGTCCACGACTCGGTCGGCCCCGCCGCGACGCGCCGCCTCGACGTTGCCGGTGCTGCACACCGCCGTCACGTGCGAGGCGCCCAGGGCCTTGGCCAGCTGGACGGCGAAGCTGCCCACCCCACCGGACGCACCGTTGACCAGGACCCGCTGGCCGGGTCGGAGGCCGCCCCAGTCGCGCAGGCCCTGCAGGGCGGTCTCCGCGGCCACGCCGACGGTGGCGGCCTGATCGATCCCGACGCCGTCGGGAACCGGCACCAGCCAGTCCGCCGGCGCCACCACGAACTCCGCAAAGCCGCCACCGGACACCTCCCCGAAGACCCGGTCGCCCGGCTGGAAGCGCGTGACTGCCGCGCCCACCGCCTCGACCACCCCGGCGACGTCGGCGCCGGGAACCTGCCGCTTCGGCCGGCGCAGCCCGAGGCTGGGGCGGGCGAACATCGGCAGCCCGGTGACGTAGTGCCAGTCGAGCGCGTTGACCGAGGCCGCTCCGACCCGCACGAGCACGTCGTCGGCACCGACCGACGGAACGGGCACGGTGCGCACCGCGACCACGTCCTCCGGCCGTCCATACCGCTCGTGGACAGCCGCTCGCATCGTCGTGGGCGTCGGCCCGGAGCTCTCGCGGTATGCCGTCCCGGTCGCCTCCTGCTCGCGCGCCGAGGTGGTGGTGTGGTCGAGGTCGTTCATCGTGGCTCCCCAGCTCGTGATGGATACTTACGGTGTAAATATACGGTGTAAGTTAGCCCTACGCCGTAAGTCTGTCAATGGCTGACGGCTAGCATTCGTGACGAGAAGCACGCCGATCGGGAGGACCCGTGACCGACACCGTCGAGAGCGACACGCGCGACGCTGCGAAGAACGCCCCTCGCACGCCGCTCAGCCGCGAGCGCGTCATGCGTGCCGCGGTGGACGTGGCGGACTCCGAGGGCATCGCGGCCGTGTCGATGCGCCGGATCGGGCAGGAGCTCGGCGTCGAGGCCATGTCGCTCTACAACCACGTCGCCGGCAAGGAGGCCCTGCTCGACGCGATGGTGGAGCAGGTGGCCACCGAGATCGTGGCGGCCGTGGCGTCCCTCGACTCCCCCGACCCGGCGACCGACTGGCGTGGCGCACTGCGAGCGCGAGCCCTCGCCGCCCGCGAGGTCATGCTGCGCCACCGCTGGGCGCCCGGCGTCCTGGAGACGCGCACGACGATGAGCCTCGACATCGTCCGGTACTTCGACGGCGTCGTGGCGATCCTGCGGGCCGGCGGGTTCAGCAACGACCTGACGCACCACTCCCTGCACGCCCTCGGCAGCAGGGTCATCGGGTTCTCGCAGGAGCTGTTCGACCCCGGCGACGCTGCCGCGGACGGCGCGTCGGAGGAGCTGCTCGCGGCCATGGCGGTGCAGATCCCCCACCTCGTCGAGATGCTCGGCGAGGTCGCGCACGACGACCCTGGCTCGACCCTGGGCTGGTGCGACGACCAGAGCGAGTTCGAGTTCGGGCTCGACGTCCTCCTCGACGGGCTGGAGCGCCGCCGGGCTTCTACCGTGGGCTCATGATCACCGCACTGCACACCCTCGTCTACGCCGAGGACCCCGACGCAGCTCGCGCCTTCTTCCGTGACGTCCTGCAGTTCCCCGCAACCGACACGGGAGGCGGCTGGCTCATCTTCGCCTCCGGCCCGAGCGAGCTCGGGGTTCACCCGGCGTCGTGGGAGCACGGCGGACAGTCCGGCGGCACGGACCAGCGCTTCGACCTCTCGCTCATCTGCGACGACCTCGCCGCCACCGTGGCCGAGCTGCGTGGGCGGGGCGCCGAGTTCGAGGGCGAGGTCACCGAGCAGCAGTGGGGCTCGACCATCCAGCTCAAGGTTCCCGGCGCCGGGACGATGACGCTCTACCAGCCGACCTACGACCCGCCCGCCCTCGGACACCCCGACCTCGAGGCCATGTGGTGATCCCCGCGCCACCGCAAAACGGCCGTTGCGCTGCGAAACGGGGGTTGTAGCCCCCGTATTGCTGCGCAACGGCCGTTTTGCCGGCGGGTGGGGTCGTCGGTCGCTCCGGCCGAGGCACAGGTATGCCGGGTGGTGAGCACCCGGCATACCCTCACCGTCGGGCGGTGCGGCTCAGTGGCCGCCGGGGCGGCGTCGCGGAGCTGGACGGGTCGGGTCGTCCTCGACCGGTTCGACGTGCTCCGGCACGATGATCGGCTTGAGGCGGGCCCAGACGAGGAACACCGCTGAGGCGACAGCGAGCGCGAGCCCGGTCCACAGGTTGGCGTTGACCCCTCCGGTCTTGGCCTCCGCCGTGTCCATGAAGAACCCGGCCAGGAGGAGCAGCACACCGTAGATGCCCAGCAGTGCACCGATGATGTTGCGGATGTCGAAGGCACCAGCCGCGTGGCCACCCGATGCCTTGGCCGTGGGGTCGGACTTCTTGTCGGTCATGACTACTCCTCTCAGAAGGCGAAGTTGAGGACGAGGACCATGACCAGGGCGATCCCGGCCAAGGGCAGGGTCCGCTGGAACCAGGGCAGCGAAGCCTCCTCGGGGTCGACGAGGTCCTCCCGGGGTGTCTCCGAGTAGACCAGGCCCTTGAGCTCCGACGCAGGGGTCGACTTCGTCACCATCGTCACGAGCACGCTGACGATGATGTCGACGACGAAGGCAGCCGAGGCCGCGACGAAGCTGGCTCCCTGACCCGCCAGGTGGATCACGCCGAGGCTCGCCGACCCGAAGGCGTCCTCGGAGAGGAAGGCGACCACGACGGCCGACAGGGTGCCGCTGACGAGGCCGACCCAACCGGCGGTGGCCGTCATCCGTTTCCAGAACATGCCGAGGATGAACGTCGCGAACAGCGGGGCGTTGAAGAAGCCGAAGAGCGTCTGCAGATAGTCCATGACGTTGGAGAAGCTGCCGGCGATCGACGCTGTGAAGATCGCGACGACGGTCGCACCCACGGTGGCCAGCCGGCCGATCCGCAGGTAGTAGTCGTCGCTGTGGTCCTTGCGGATGTAGCGCTGCCACAGGTCGTAGCTGAAGACCGTGTTGAAGGCCGAGATGTTGGCTGCCATGCCGGCCATGAATGCCGCGAGCAGGCCCGCGATCGCCAGTCCCAGCAGGCCGTTCGGCAGCACGTCGCGCATCAGCAGCAGCAACGCGTCGTTGTACTTCACGCCCTCGCCACTGGCCCCACCGGCAGGGGTGCCGCCGTTCTTGAGGTCCATGATCTCCTTCACCAGCACGGCCGCGACCATGCCGGGGAGGATCACGATGAAGGGTACGAACATCTTGGGGAAGGCGCCGATGATGGGCGTCTTGCGAGCGGCCGAGATGGACTTCGAGGCCATCGCGCGCTGGACCTCGACGAAGTTCGTCGTCCAGTATCCGAAGGACAGCACGAAGCCGAGGCCGAAGACGATCCCGATGACGGACAGGAACCCCGAGTCGAAGCCTGACAACGCCTGCCCCGGCCAGGACTCGAGCTGCTGGGCGGCCGGCGGGACCTTGGCCGACGCGGGCGCAGCCTCCGCAAAGGCGGTCAGCTTGTCCTTGAGCCCGCCGTACCCGCCGACGCGGTGCAACCCGATCAAGGTCAGCGGCAGCAGCGACGCCACGATGACGAAGAACTGCAGGACCTCGTTGTAGATCGCCGCCGACAGACCGCCGAGGGTGATGTAGGAGAGCACGATCAGCGCCGCGACGATCAACGCGACCCACAGCGGCCAGCCGAGCAGCGCGTGCACGATCGAGCCGAGCAGGAACAGGTTCACCCCGGCGATGAGCAGCTGGGCGACGGCGAAGCTGATGGCGTTGACCAGGTGGGCCCCGGTGCCGAACCGCCGGAACATGAACTCGGGGACCGACCGCACCTTGGAGCCGTAGTAGAAGGGCATCATCACGACGCCGAGGAACAGCATGGCCGGGATGGCGCCGACCCAGAAGTAGTGCACCGTCGGCAGACCGTACTTGGCGCCGTTGGCCGACATCCCCATGATCTCGACGGCACCGAGGTTGGCGGAGATGAACGCCAGACCGGTGACCCACGCAGGCAGGGAGCGACCCGACAGGAAGAAGTCGATGGAGTCCGACACCGAGCGCCGGGCGATGACGCCGATCCCCAGGACGAAGGCGAAGTAGATCGCGACCAGCGAGTAGTCCAGCCAGTTGGCGTCGATGAGGGTGTCGGCAGCCGGGACGGCGAGAGGGGCGAGGAAGGACATCAGCGGCTCCTGGGCGGTGCGTCGACGGACGTCAGCCCAACCTAGGGCGTATGCCGCGAATCAGCACCCGGGCGCACGCCGCCACCAGCCAGGGCTGGCTCAGACCTTGGCGCCCGCCAGGTCCGGCGCGGGGGCCTCGCCCGTGTCGACGTCCACGGCCGCACCGCTGAACTGCGCGGCATACAGCTCCGCGTAGGCGCCACCCCGGGCGAGCAGCTCGTCGTGTGAACCCTGTTCGACGATCTGGCCGTCGCGCATCACGAGGATCACGTCGGCGTCGCGGATGGTGGAGAGCCGGTGCGCGATCACGAAGCTGGTGCGGTCGTGCCGCAGGGCCGACATCGCCTTCTGCACGAGCAGCTCGGTGCGGGTGTCGACCGAGCTGGTCGCCTCGTCGAGGATGAGCAGCGCCGGGTCGGACAGGAACGCCCGCGCGATGGTGATGAGCTGCTTCTCGCCCGCGCTGATGTTGCCGCCCTCGGCGTCCAGCACCGTGTCGTAGCCGTCGGGGAAGGAGTGCACGAACCGGTCGACGTAGGTCGCCGTGGCGGCGGCCAGCACCTCTTCCTCGCTGGCGCCGGGCCGGCCGTAGGCGATGTTCTCGCGGATGGTGCCGCCGAACAGCCAGGTGTCCTGCAGGACCATGCCGATCTCGTTGCGCAGGTTGTGCCGCGTCAGGTCGGTGATGTCCACCCCGTCGAGTGTGATCCGGCCGGAGTCCAGCTCGTAGAACCGCATGATGAGGTTGACCAAGGTGGTCTTGCCGGCCCCGGTCGGCCCGACGATGGCCACCGTCTGACCGGGCTCGACGGTGAGGTCGAGGTGCTCGATGAGGGGGTTGGCCGGGTCGTAGGAGAACGACACGTCCTCGAACTGCACCCGTCCGTGCGGGTCCTCCAGAGTCGTCGGCTCCGCTGCGTCGGGGCGCTGCTCGGGAGCGTCCAGGACGTCGAAAACCCTTTCGGCAGAAGCCACCCCGGACTGGAGCAGGTTCGCCATCGACGCCACCTGGGTCAGCGGCTGGGTGAACTGCCTCGAGTACTGGATGAACGCCTGCACGTCACCGAGGCTCATCGACCCGCTCGCCACGCGGAGCCCGCCGACCACCGCGATCACGACGTAGTTGAGGTTCCCGATGAACATCATCGTCGGCATGATGATGCCGCTGATGAACTGCGCGCCGAAGCCGGCGTCGAACAGGTCGTCGTTCTTGGTCCGGAAGGCGGCGCGCACCTCGTCCTGCCGGCCGAAGACCTTGACCAGCTGGTGTCCCGTGAACGTCTCCTCGACGATCGCGTTCAGCTCACCGGTGCTCTTCCACTGCTGCACGAAGTGCTTCTGTGAGCGCTTGCCGATCGTGGCCGTGACGAACATCGAGACGGGGATGGTGACGAGCGCGATCAGGGCGAGCAGCGGCGAGATGTAGAGCATCATCCCGACCATCGCGACCACCGTGAGAAGCGACGTCAGCAGCTGGCTCATCGTCTGCTGCAGGCTCTGCGCCACGTTGTCGATGTCGTTGGTGACGCGGCTGAGCAGCTCACCGCGCGGCTGCGCGTCGAAGTACTGCAACGGCAACCGGTTGAGCTTGTCCTCCACGTCGCGACGCAGGATGAAGATCGTGCGGTTGACGGCGCCGGTGAGGATCCAGCCACTCGCCCACGACAGCACGCTGGCCACGGCATAGAGCGCGAGCACGAACAGCAGGACCCGACCGACAGCACCGAAGTCGATCCCCGAACCGGGCACGAGGTGGGGCATCCTGGCGACCATGTCGGCAAAGGTGTCGTCGCCGCGCGCGCGCAACGCCTCGACGACCTGGTTGCGAGTAGCGGTGGGGGGCAACGACTTCCCGACCACACCTGCGAAGATGAGGTCCGTCGCCTTGCCGAGGATCTTGGGCCCCACGGCGTTCAGGGCGACGCTGCACACGGCCAGCGCCAACACGGCATACAGGGCTGCCCGCTCGGGGCGGAGCAGGGACAGCAGTCGCTTGGCCGAGGGGCCGAAGTTGCGAGACTTCTCCGACGGCAGGCCGATCGACATCGGCCCCCGCCGCTGGGCGGCGTTCGCCACCGGACCGCGCCGCGCCTCCGCAGCCTTCTCCTCCTCGGTCTTCACACCCTCCGAGCTCATGCCGCCACCTCCTCTGCAGATCGCTGCGACTCGACGATCTCGACGTACGTCGGGCACGTCTCGAGCAGTTCGTCGTGGCGGCCCGCGCCGACCACCAAGCCGTCGTCCAGGACGACGATGTGGTCGGCGTCGATGATGGTCGAGACCCGTTGTGCCACCACGATCACCGCCGTGTGCCGGGTGACCGGCTTGAGTGCCGACCGCAGCCTCGCGTCGGTGGACAGGTCGAGGGCCGAAAAGCTGTCGTCGAACAGGAACACCTCGGGCCGGGAGACCAGCGCCCGCGCGATCGCGAGCCGCTGGCGCTGCCCACCCGAGACGTTCGTGCCGCCCTGGGCGATCAGCGCGTTCAGGCCCTCGGGCATGGCCCGCACGAAGTCGTCCGCCTGGGCGATGCGCAACGCCTCCCACAGCTCGTCGTCCGTGGCGGCGGAGTCGCCGTAGCGCAGGTTGGAGGCGACCGTACCGGTGAAGAGATAGGGCTTCTGGGGCACCAGTCCGATCCGTGACCAGACGTCCTCGAGCGTCGCGTCCCGGACGTCGACCCCGCCGAGGCGGACGGACCCGCCGGTGACGTCGTAGAGCCTGGGGATCAGGGACAGCAGGGTCGACTTGCCGGAGCCGGTGCTGCCGATGATGGCGGTCGTCCGCCCTGGTTCGGCGGTCAACGAGACGCCTTGCAGGACAGGCACATCCGCGCCGGGGTAGCAGAACTCGACGTCGCGGAGCTCGACACTCGTCCCCGTGCGGGGGATCGCGATCGGCCTGGAGGGCTGGACGACGGTCGAGTCGGTGTGGAGCACCTCCGTGATGCGTCCCGCCGAGACCGCAGCGCGGGGGATCATCATCGACATGAACGTCGCCATCATGACCGACATGAGGATCTGCATCAGATAGCTCATGAAGGCGGTCAGCTCGCCGATCTGCATCTGGCCGTTCTCGACGCGGTGCGACCCGAACCACAGGACCGCTACGGTCGAGGCGTTGAAGATCAGCATCACGATCGGGAAGACCAGCGCCATCAGCCGGCCCACGGCGAGCGCGGTGCCGGTGTACTGGGTGTTGGCCTCGGCGAACCGGGCCCGCTCGTGGTCCTCGCGGACGAACGCCCGGACCACCCGGATGCCGGTGATCTGCTCGCGCAGGACGCGGTTCACCCAGTCGACCGACTCCTGCATGAGCCGGAAGTTCGGGATCATCCTGCGGATCACCAGCGCCACGGACAGCGCCAGGGCCGGCACGGCGACGGCGACCAGCCACGACAGCCCGACGTCCTCGCGCAGCGCCATGATGATGCCGCCGACCATCATGATGGGAGCCGACACCATCATCGCCGCACCCATGAAGACGACCGTCTGCACCTGGGTGACATCGTTGGTGTTGCGCGAGATGAGCGTCGGGGCGCCGAACCGCGACACCTCCTGGGCGGAGAAGTCGCCCACCCGCGCGAAGATCCCGGCGCGCAGGTCGCGGCCGAGACCCGCGGCGGACCTCGCCCCCAGGTAGGTCGCGGCGACGGTGGCGACGATCTGCACCAACGAGACGGCGAGCATCCATCCGCCGGTCCTGACGATGTAGCCGGTGTCGCCCTTGGCGACGCCCTCGTCGATGATCCGGCCGTTGAGGCTGGGCAGGTAGAGCGAGGCCATGGTGCCGACGAGCTGGAGCCCCACGAGGAAGGCGACCAGGCCCTGGTAGGGCTTCAGGTAGTCACGAATGATCCGGATCAGCACTACTTCTTCCCCCTGGAGGTGGGCGACGTGGTCGCGGTGGTCGGGCGGGCGAGGGCGCCCTCGAGGACGACGTCGACGAGCTCGGCCGCCGTGGAGTCCTGGCCGTCGAGCATCGGGTGGACGCTGGAGAGCGTCAGCATCCGCAGGTAGCCGATGAAGTTCTTGACCGGGATGCGCAGCAGGGCGACATCGTCACCGATGAGGGAGGTGAAGGCCTCGTCGAGCTCGGCGGTCCCCTCCTGGCGGCGCCGCAGCGCCTTCGCGTCCATCGGGCGGTGCAGCGGTTGGCCGGACGACTGCAGGACGCTCATCAGGGCGAAGATGCCCTGCAGGTGCTTCTGCATGACGGTGACCGCGGCGGCAAGGCGTTCGCGCAGGGGCAGGTCGCGGTCCA
This sequence comes from Pedococcus sp. P2_D9, assembly GCF_056404275.1. Taxonomy (NCBI): domain Bacteria; kingdom Bacillati; phylum Actinomycetota; class Actinomycetes; order Micrococcales; family Intrasporangiaceae; genus Pedococcus; species Pedococcus sp. P2_D9. The sequence goes on along the minus strand of NZ_JBFUEI010000014.1, from coordinate 20,162 downwards.
CGGCGGCCAGCTCGGACTTCACGGCGGCCGTGTCGAACGCCTCGTGGACGCACGCGTGGATGATCTCGTCCTTGCTCTCGAACACCCGGAAGATCGTTCCCTCGGCGATCCCCGCGGCCTTGGCGATCTCCCGGGTGCTGATCCCCCGGCCCTTGTCCCGCAACAGCGGGATCGTGGCGGAGATGATCGAGGCCCGGCGGTCCTCGGGGGCCATCGCGGGGGCGCGTGGTGACATGAGGATCAGTATGAGTGAGTGAGCACTCACTCACAACAGGGTTTCCCACCTGCACAAACGGCCCCGCCCATGACGAATGTCCCAGAGGTCACTCACTCGCGAGCCCCCCGCCGGCCCCGGAAGCGGGCCGTCGTCAGACGAGCAGGCCGTCGGCGACGAGCTCGCGCAGCAGCGGGACCGCCGAGGCGCGCACCTCGCCCACGTCGGAGCCGAGCAGCTCGGCGATCGCCGCCACGGCTGCGTCGGCAGGCAGCGTCCCGTCGCACACGCTGACCAGCGCCGCCCCCACCGTGTCGAGCCGGACCGCCCGGCGCAGCCCGCCACCCTGGCGCAGCAGGATCACCGACGGGTCCTCGGCACCGGGCCGGCCGTGCCGCTCCTCGGTCACGTCGTCGGCGCAACGCCACGCGACGGCCAGGACCTCGTCGTCAGTGTGCTCGGCCAGCCACGTGCGTGCCCGCAGTCCGGACAGGACGTGCGGACCCATGGGTGCGGCCACCGGACCGGTCGCCTCGGTCAGCTCGACGAAGGGACTCCGCTCCTCGAGTGGCCGCTGCAGGGTGATCACCCCGAAGCCGATCGCACTCACGCCGCGCGACGCGAAGTCGTCGAGCCACGCGGCATACATCGTCGCGAACTCGGTCGTGGCGCTGTGGTGACCCCCGTCGCGGGACCAGGTCTCGGCGTACTGCGCCGGGTCCTGCACGTCGCGCTGGACGATCCAGGCATCGAGTCCGGTGCCGGCGACCCAGCCACGCACCCTGTCACGCCAGTCGGCCTCACCGACGACCTCCCAGTTGCCGAGGAACTGCGCCACCCCACCGGGTTCGAGATGGGCCCCGATGGAGCGCACGAGGTCGGCGACGACCGCATCGCCGGCCTGCCCGCCGTCGCGGTACTCGAACAGCGGGACGTCTGGAGTCCGCGGCGTGATGACGAACGGCGGGTTGCTGACGATGAGCCCAAAGCGTTGTCCTGCAACGGGATCCAGCATCGAACCCTCGACGACTTCCCACTCGCACTCGTTGAGCAGTGCGTTGAACCGGGCGTAGTCCAGCGCCCGCGTCGAGATGTCGGTGACCGTGACCTGCCTCGCGTGCGCGCCCAGGTGCAGGGCCTGGACCCCGCATCCCGTGCCGAGGTCGAGGGCTCGCTCGACAGCCGGCCGCGGCGTCCAGGACGCCAACGTCGTCGACGCACCGCCGATCCCGAGGACGTGGTCCTCTCGCAGGGGCGCCCGGGTCTGCAGCTCGGTGAGGTCGGAGGCGATCCACCACGCGTGGTCGTCGTCGCCGTAGGGCCGCAGGTCGCACGTCGAGACGACGCCCGGCCCCTGCGGTGCCACCAGGCGCAGCGACGTCGCACCGGACAACCCCAGGGTGGGGAGAGCGGCCGCCGCCTCCTCGCTGTCGACGGCGTCTCCCAGCGCGAAGAGGCGCACCAGGGTCGCGAGCGGGGTGCCGACGTCGACGGTGACCCGCTGCGCGGGCAGCACCTGCTCCCGGGCGAGGGCCGCTGCCGCGAGTGGTCCCAGCAGCTCACCGACCGCCTCGACCGTGTATGCCGCGGCGACCAGGTCGGCCCGCAGGCGGGCGACCAGCTCGGCGTCGGCGCGCGGTGTGGGGGTGGTCATCCGTCGAGCAGGCCGCCGAGGTTGAACCCGCCTCCGCCGCCACCGCCCTGGGCCGCGGGCGGCGTCCACTCGCTTGGTTGGACCACGACGAAGCCCGGCCCGGAGAAGGCGTACTGGAAGGCCTCGCCCGAACCACCGCGCAGCATCGAACGCACGTTCATGCTCGACACCACCTGAGGCACCAGGTTGGCCGACCAACCCACACAGGCCTGCACGTCGACGTAGGTGGGCTGCTGGCTGCAGTCGAGGATCACCGGTTGCCCGACCGTGTGGATCGCGACCGTCCCGGTGCCGTGGAGGGTGGTGTTGAACAGCCCGCCGCTGAGCATGCCGGCACCCTGCACCCGCTTGATGTCCCACTCGATGGTGGAGTCGAAGGCCAACAGGTTGCGGGCGTTGACCGACAACGCGTCGCCGGTGAGGTCGATGAGGAAGACGAAGCCCGCCTCGGACGCGAAGAAGACGTCGCCCTCCCCCGAGACCCGCATCAGCGAGACGTCCTCGCCGGTCACGACCTTCTTGAAGAGCTTGCCGACGCTGCCTGCCTTCTCGTGGTCGAAGCGGATCTGGCCCTGGTAGGACACCATCGCTCCCTTGACGGCGAGGACGTCGCCACCGAGGTGGACCCGCAGCATCTGGGGGTTCTGCAGCGCGAACCGCTGCTGCGCCTGGACTTCGAGGTTGGCCTGGTCAAAGAGCGGACTCTGCATGGCCCCAGCCTAGGATGCGGGCCGGTCCGTCGACAGGCGATAGGCGTACCAGGTGTCGCGTTGGGCCCCCAGCCCGTCGTAGAGCCGTTGGGCGGTCTCGTTGTCCGGCGCGGTCTCCCACGCCAGCCAGCCCGCCCCGCGGTCGGCTGCGAGCCGACGACACGCCTCGATGAGCCCCGCACCCACTCCCCGACCACGGGCCTGCTCCGTGACGAACAGGTCCTCCATCACCGCCAGCGGCTGGGCGAGGGTGGTGTCCCAGGTCCAGAGCATCGTGGCGTGGCCGAGCGCCTGACCCGAGCCCTCGCGAGCGATCAGCTGGGTGCCGCCCGCACCCTCGTCGAGGAAGGCGGCGGCCATCGCGCGCAGGTCCTCGTCGGCCGGGTTGCTCTCGTAGAACGTGCAGTACGCCCGCATCAGGGGCAGCAGGTCGACCAGGTCGTCGGTGGTGACCTGCGAGATGTGGAACGAGCGCTGCGGGTCCATGGCGCGACCCTACGCGCGGTCGTGAGCACGCGGCATACCCCGGCTGCTTCCGGGCGAGTGGCCGATTTCCCGGGGGCGACGGAAAAGGCCGGCTCACCCAGGTGGGTGAGCCGGCCCGTCCGTTCCAGCAGGCGTGGGTATGCCGTGTCGAGCTAGCGCTTCGCCGGCTCCTCGACCGAGTCAGCAGCGTCGGCAGCGTCGGTGGCGTCGTCGACTGCCTTGCCGGGAGCGGTCTCGGCCTCCCCCGAGTCGGGCGCGGCTGCGTCGAACCTCGCGGCAGCCTCACCGTCTCCGTCGCCACCGATCGCCAGGTCGCGTGCCTTGGACACGGCGACCGCGGCGATGACGATGATGATCGCGGCGGCAGCGATGCCGTAGCGGACCACGTTGTTCTTGTCGTCGCCGATCGAGAGGGTGACGACCGCCGGGGCGATGAGCACCGAGACGAGGTTCATGACCTTGATCAGCGGGTTGATGGCCGGACCGGCGGTGTCCTTGAACGGGTCACCGACGGTGTCACCGATGACGGTGGCCGCGTGGGCGTCGCTGCCCTTGCCACCGTGGGTGCCGTCCTCGACGATCTTCTTCGCGTTGTCCCACGACCCACCGGAGTTGGCGAGGAACACGGCCATCAGGCAGCCGGTGCCGATCGCACCGGCGAGGAAGCCGGCCAGCGGCCCGATGCCGAGGCCGAAGCCGACGGCGACCGGGGTGAGGGCGGCGAGCAGACCCGGCGTCGCGAGCTCACGCAGCGAGTCCTTGGTGCAGATGTCGACCACGCGGCCGTACTCGGGCTTCTCGGTGTAGTCCATGATCCCGGGGTGCTCGCGGAACTGGCGGCGCACCTCGAAGACGATGGCGCCGGCGGCGCGGGTCACCGCGTTGATGGCCAGTCCGGAGAACAGGAACACGACGGCCGCGCCGAGCAGCAGCCCGACCAGCACGCTCGGGGTGACGATCTGCAGGTCGAACGGCGCGGCGGCCTTCTGGAGGGTCGAGGAGAACTGCGCCTGCGCGGCCTCCTGGGTCAGGGCGCCACTCTGGACCTTGGCCATCAGGTCGGTCTGGGTCTTCTGCTGAAGGGCCGTGAAGATGGGCTCGAACTTGGCCTTCCAGGCGTCGGAGTAGGAGCCGAAGAGCGCGGTGGCCGCCAGCACGGCGGTCGCGATCGCGATGCCCTTGGTGATCGCCTTGGTGGTGTTGCCCACTGCGTCGAGGTCCGTGAGGATCTGCGCGCCCTCGCCGTCGACGTCGCCGGACATCTCGGCGATGCCCTGGGCGTTGTCGGAGACCGGTCCGAAGGTGTCCATGGCCACGATGACGCCCACCGTGGTCAGCAGACCACAGCCGGCCAGCGCGATGAGGAACAGCGACAGGACGACCGAGCCACCGCCGAGCAGGAACGCTGCGTAGACGGCCGCGCCGATGATGACCGCCGTGTAGACGGCCGACTCCAGGCCGACGCCGATGCCCGACAGGACGACCGTGGCCGCGCCGGTGAGGGAGGTGCGGGCGACGTCCTTCGTGGGGCGCTTGTCGGTGCCCGTGAAGTAGCCCGTGAGCCACAGGATGACCGCGGCCAGCACGATGCCGATGATCACGGCGAGAACCGCCGAGCGACGCGGGTCGCCGGTGAGGGCGGCAATCGTCTCGTCGGCGGAGCCGAGCCCCTTGAACGTGTCGGGCAGGTAGACGTACGCGGCCACGCCGGAGAGCACGGCGGCGATGACGGCCGAGATGTAGAACCCGCGGTTGATCGCCGAGAGGGCGTTCTCGCCGGGCTTGACCCGCGTGATGAAGACGCCGATGAGGGCGGTGACCGCACCGATGGCCGGCACGATCAGCGGGAAGACCAGGCCGTAGGTGCCGAAGGCGGCGGAACCCAGGATGAGCGCGGCCACCAGCATCACGGCATACGACTCGAAGAGGTCGGCGGCCATGCCGGCGCAGTCGCCGACGTTGTCGCCCACGTTGTCGGCGATCGTCGCGGCGTTGCGCGGGTCGTCCTCGGGGATGCCGGCCTCGACCTTGCCGACGAGGTCGGCGCCTACGTCGGCGGCCTTGGTGAAGATGCCACCGCCGACACGCATGAACATGGCGAGCAGGGCGGCGCCGAAGCCGAAGCCCTCGAGCACCTTGGGGGCGTCGCCCTGGTAGAGCAGGACCACGACGGAGGCGCCCAGCAGGCCGAGGCCCACGGTCGCCATGCCGACGGTGCCACCGGTACGGAAGGCGATCCGCATACCCGAGTCGCGGTCGCCGCCGCGGGCGGCGGACGCGACCCGGACGTTGGCCTTGACGGCCAGGCTCATGCCGAGGTAGCCGATGGCGGCGGAGAACAGCGCGCCGACGACGAAGAACGCGGACCGACCCCATCGAACCTCGGAGGTGTCGGCGGGAAGCAGGAGCAGCAGGCCGAAGACCAGGACGATGAAGACGCTCAGGGTCTTGAACTGGCGGGCGAGGTACGCCTGGGCGCCTTCTTCCACGGCAGCGCCGATTTCCTGCATCTTCTCGGTGCCGGGGTCGGCCGCCAGAACCTGCTGGCGGAAGAACACACCCATGACCAGCGCGATGATCGCAATGGCGAGCACGGCGAAGACCAGGGTGAGATTGGTGCCGTCAAGCTGCAGGTCAGCAGCGGTGGCGGCAGGCGCAAGGCGCGACATTCCATCCTCCTCGATGGGGAATCATTCAGGACCGCCCAAGGGCACGCCACGACGGCGCACCACAGAGGGGACGTTGCAGGCGAGGGTAATGCACGTCACAGGGTATGTGACGCCGCGTGAGCAGGGTCACAGAGAATTCATCACGCCGACTTCGTCAGACGTTCGACGCCTCGGAGGCCTCGTCGACCGTGGGGTAGATGTGGAAGACCTTGTCCAGACCGGTGATCTTGAAGACCTTGAGGATCCGCTCCTGGGCACTGACGATGCGCAGGGTGCCGTTCTGACCACGCACGAGCTTGAGCCTGCCGACGAGCACGCCGAGGCCCGTGGAGTCCATGAAGGTGACCTTCTCGAGGTCGACGACGAGGTCGGTGCGACCCGCAGCCACCTGCTTGTCGAGCACTTCGCGGAGCAGCGGAGCGGTGTAGACGTCGATCTCGCCCGCCACGTGGACGATCGTCACGGCGCCCTGTTCGCTGCTGGAGACCGACAGGTCCACGCTCACCCCTTCTGTTGCCATCGCTGGTGCCATCACTGGTGAGCAGACGGGTGCACCGTCTGCCCTCGGGATTACGGTAGCGGCAATGTCCACCTCTGGTCCCACCGCACCCGATTCCGCCGGGACGAGCCGTGCTCCGTTCGACCCCGAGTCGGTGCTGGCCGGGCTCGCCTCGGGAGTGCGAGCCGAGCGGTTGCTGCACGTGCACGAGGTGCCCGCGCGGGCCGCATCGCTCGCTGACTGGCCCACCTGGGTCGACCCCAGCGTGTATGCCGYGTGCGCCGGCGCCGGGGTCACCTCCCTCTGGTCCCACCAGCGGGAGGCCGCCGACCTGGCCCACGACGGGTCGCACGTGGTCATGGCGACGGGCACCGCGTCGGGCAAGAGTCTCGGCTACCTCCTACCCGTGCTGTCCGCCGTGGTGGAAGGGGCGCTGGCGCCGTCGGGTCGCGGAGCGACAGCGCTCTACCTGTCCCCCACCAAGGCCCTCGCAGCCGACCAGCTCGCCCGGGTGCAGGCGATGGCCGTGCCAGGGGTGCGGGCCGCGACCTATGACGGTGACACCGCGACCGAGGAGCGTCGCTGGATCCGCGACCACGCCCACTTCGTGCTGACCAACCCCGACCTCGTGCACCACTCCCTGCTACCCCTGCACGAGCGGTGGGCGCCGTTCCTGCGGGCGCTGCGCTACGTCGTCATCGACGAGTGCCACACCTACCGGGGAGTCTTCGGCTCCCATCTCGCGGCGTTGCTGCGTCGTCTGCGCCGCGTGTGCGCACGCTACGGCTCCTACCCCACCTTCGTGCTCGCCTCGGCGACGGTGCGCGACCCGGCGGCCCACGCCTCCCGCCTCGTCGGTATGCCGGTCGCGCCCGTCACGGAGGACGGCTCACCTCGTGAGGCAATGACCTTCGCCCTGTGGGAACCGGGACTCCTCGGAGAGGGTGCGGGTCGCCGGTCGGCCACCTCCGAGGCGGCCGACCTGCTCGCGAGCCTGGTCTCCGGGCGGGTGCAGACGGTGGCCTTCGCCAAGTCCCGCGCCGGGGTGGAGGCCCTGGCGACCAGCGCCCGCCGGACGCTGATGGAGGTGGAGCCCGCGCTGGGAGGTGCGGTCGCGGCATACCGGGGCGGTTATCTGCCGGAGGAGCGCCGCGCGCTCGAGCGATCGCTGCGCTCGGGGGCGATCGTGGGACTCGCGGCGACCAACGCGTTGGAGCTGGGGATCGACATCAGCGGACTCGACGCCGTGCTGCTCGCCGGGTGGCCCGGCACGCGAGCGTCGTTGTGGCAGCAGGCCGGGCGCGCCGGGAGGGCGGGGACCCGGTCGCTGGCGATCTACGTCGCAGCCGACGACCCGCTCGACACCTATGTCGTGCACCATCCCGACGTGGTCTTCGGACAACCGGTGGAGGCCACTGTCCTCGACCCCGACAACCCGCACGTCCTCGGGCCGCACCTCGCCGCCGCGGCGGCCGAGCTGCCCTTGCGGGAGGCGGACCTCGCGATGTTCGGCGACCAGGCACGCGGGCTCGTGGACGCCCTGGTGGCGCGCGGGATCCTCCGGCGGCGACCGAGCGGCTGGTACTGGGCACGCACCGACCTGGCCTCCGACCACGTGTCGCTGCGGGGAGCCGGCGAGGTCGTGGGGATCGTCGACCAGCGCACCGGCCGGGTGCTGGGCACCATCGACGAGGCGTCGGCGCACACGCAGGTGCACACGGGGGCGGTGCACGTGCACCAGGGCGACAGCTATGTCGTGACCGACCTCGACCTCGAGCACGGGACGGCGACCGTCGTGAGGGGCGACCCCGGGTGGAGCACGTTCGCGCAGTCGGTGAGCGCGTTCGACATCATCAGTGCGCAGCGCAGCGTGGACTGGGGGCCGGTGCGGGTGTCGTTCGGGACGGTGCAGGTGCACACGCAGGTGACGTCCTTCCTGCGGCGGCTGGCCAGCGGCGAGGTGATCGGGACCCACCCGCTCGACCTGCCGCAGCGCACCCTCAGCACCCGCGCGGTGTGGTGGACCATGCCGGTCGAGTGGCTCGAGGCGGCCGGCGTGGGTGAGCCTGACATCCCTGGTGCCGCCCATGCTGCCGAGCACGCGGGGATCGGCATGCTGCCTCTGGTGGCGACCTGCGACCGGTGGGACATCGGGGGCGTGTCCACCGCCCTGCATCCTGATACCGGGCTGCCGACGATCATGGTCTATGACGGGCACCCCGGGGGTGCAGGCTTCGCCGAGCGCGCGTTCGACTCCTTCGAGCTCTGGCTCGACTCGACTCTCGAGACGGTCCGCTCTTGCCGCTGCGAGAGCGGCTGCCCCGCCTGCGTGCAGTCGCCGAAGTGTGGCAACGGCAACGAACCGCTCGACAAGGCCGGGGCCGTGGCACTGTTGCGGGCGGTGCTGGCCCACGCGCCACGGGGGTCCGATCGACGCCAGGTCCAGCTGCCGGCCGCGTCCGCCCTCGGCAAGGAACGGACGTGACGAAAGGGGCAAACCCGCAGGCCAGCGGCTAGGGTCGAAGCGAAGGGTGCCCCCGCACCCTTCGGACGGTGCACCACGCACCCTTGATGTGTCGGAGGTTTCGACCCGTGATCGTGTTCGGACTGATCCTTGTTCTGCTCGCCCTCGCCGCGGGTGTCGTGCTCTTCCTGGCGACCGACTCGCTCACCTCGCCGGTAGACATGGAGCTCTCCGGCTACCACTGGGGAATGACCCCGCTGGCCATGCTCGCCACCGGCGCCGTGGCGATGCTCCTCCTCGTCCTCGGCCTGGCGATGATCCGGGGAAGCATCAAGCGCAGACGCCGTCCAATCCGTGAGGCCAAGGACGCCGAGCGTCAGGCCAAGCTCGAGGAAAGCATTCGCGCCGACGAGCGGGCCCGCGCCGAGGAGACCCACCAGAGCGCCCTCGCCGAGCGGGACCGCATCCGGGACGAGGAGTTCCAGACCCGCCTGGCCGACCATGACCGCGAGCGCGACAGCGAGCTGTCCTCGCGTGAAGAGGAGTTCGCCTCCCGCGAGAAGGCCAGCGAGGAGCGGGTGCGGGCAGACGAGCGCCGCAAGGTCGAGCAGGAGTTCGCCTCGCGGACGGCTGCTGCAGGTGCGGGCGCGGCGGGAGCTGCTGGTGTCGGGGCCGCCGCCACTGGGGCTGGTGGGCCGCGCGGTGCCCGCGACGCGGACGCTGCACCCACCGCGACCTACGCAGGCGCGGGGACGACCGACACCGACGCCACGACTGGCCGCCACTCGTCCGATGCCGAGCCGGACAGCGTGACTCCGGACGGGCGGACCCAGTCCCAGACCGGGACCGAGACTGAGACCGGGGCCGCCACCGGGACCGCCACCGGGACCAGTACCGCCGACTCCACCCAGGTGCTCGAGCGGGACAGCGGCGACACGGTTGCCGGTGACTCACGCGACGCGCACGTGTCCGATGCCCAGACCGCTGGCACTCCCGACACGGCCGGCGAGCGGACCGACGACCGGACCGAGCGGGCGGACGACGAGACCTCGAACGACAGGCCCGCCGCGGCGGACGACTCGGCGCACCCGGGCCACCGCACGGTGGCCGACAAGATCATGGGTCGCGACCCCGCGCCCCGCGACTGACCGCGAACACCATCACGGCGACGGCCCAGCACGGGCCGTCGCCGTCGTGGTCCCGGCCACCAGTCCCGGCAGCGAGAAGCCCGCTGTCACCCTGGCCCTCACCGTGACCGAACCGTCCCCCGCCACGAAGCACCCCTGAGGCCGCGCGCCGTTCCTCGCCGTGATCGATGCCCCGGCGGTGCAGGCCGCCCGTGGATCTGCCCCAGCCTGCAACGCCTGCGACGCCGCCAAGGCGCCGAGGTCGGCGGCGGACCGCGCACGGTGGGTGGCGACGACGGCACTCGACAGGGCCAGCGCGCCCACGATCAGGACGAAGGCCACCCCCACGGCCGCCACGACGACCACCGTCACCCCGCCGATCTCCCCGCGACCGTGTCGGCCGAGCCCACGTCCGCCGAGCTCACCTCGGCCGAACCCACGCCGGCTCATGGCAGGGCCTCCGACCCGAGCGGGGCATCACTGGAGTCGACGTCCTCGCGCGCAGCCACCGCCTGACCCGTCGGGGACGCCCCTGACCCCAGCCACCGCAGTCCCGGGGACGGAGCTCCCCGAACCACGACCCAGACCTCCCGGTCGGAGCGCGTTACGGAGAAGGCGGCCCGCGGAGGCGCGAGCCGGTGCCCCACCTCGAGGGCTGCCGCCTCATCGTCTCCGCGAGCGAGGGCTCGCGCCGTGGCGCGCGCGGCGTCAACACAGCGCACCTGGTCGGTCACGGTGGTGATCGCCGACAAGGCCACGACGAGCACGAGGACCAGGGCGGGGATGGCGCAGGCGAACTCGGCCGTCGCCATCCCGCCCTCGCGTCCTAGCCCGCCGACCCGAGCGCGGTGGCGATCACGGACGCCAGGGCGGACTTGACGGCCCCCGACCGCACGACGGCGAGCAGGACGGCGGCAAAGGCGCACGCGGCGAGCGTGCCGACGGCATACTCCGCCGTGGTCATGCCTGCTTCGGTGTGCTGACGAAGCGTCGAAACTCGTTGAACCAGTTTGCATTTCACGCTGACTCCTTGGTGGTAGGTCGGGCACTGCGCCCTGTTCCAGCCGAGTTCAGCGCGTCTGCGCACCCCCCGCCAGCACTGCATCTCAGGCCTGTGCACGCGAAGCCAGGGCGGGTACGCCTGTGGACAGTCCCGGCCACGCAGGCCCCGTATCCGAGGCGATGGCGGATCACGATGCTCCCGACAGGACACCCGAGGCGAGGTTCAGGACGACGGGGACGACTGCCGTGCAGGCGAAGGCCGGCAGGAAACCCAGCCCCAGGGGCAGCACGAGCAGCACTCCGGCGCGAGCCGCCGCCCGCTCGCGCTCGCGTTCGCGCTCCTCGCGAAGCCGTGCAGCCGCCCTGTCGATGAGTGCTGCCGGGGCCGCCCCCGTCTGTTCGGACATGTGGGTCGCCAGCGCAGCCGGCCGCCAGCCCGGTCCCGCGTAGGACCACGCTTCGCGGGCAGGACGTCCCCAACGCAGTGCTGCGACGACCGCCGCCAGCTCGCCGCGCACCCGACCGGTCGACGCCGCCTGGACCTGGTGCAGGGCCTCGACCAGCGGGAGGCCAGCGCGAAGGGCCAGGCTGATGAGGACCAGCGCATCGGCCACTTCGTCCGACGACGCGAGGTGGCGCCGTCGGGTGGGTCTCCGGTCGCGGAAGAAGGCGACGGTCGGCCAAGCCACGATGCCCGTCGACGCATGGTGCCGATCCCCTCCCGGCCCTCCTTGCCGTCCAAGCCCTCCTTGCCGTCCAAGCCCTCCTTGCCGTCCAAGCCCTCCTTGCCGTCCAAGCCCTCCTTGCCCAGACCGGCTCGGCCACAAGGCCGTGGCCAGCCCGACCAGGAGCAGGGCGAGCAGCGTCATGTCGCCCGACGGAGGATCCGGCGACTCCACCACCAGGCCCCGGCGGCCAGGGACAGCCCGAGCACGAGACTGCCTGTCGCGGCGGGCGACGAGAAATAGAGTGCGCCAGGATCCACCCCGACCGCTGCACCGACGAGGGGACCGCTCGCGGGTAGCAGGCACAACACGGCCATCGAGGCTCGCGGGCCTGCGGCGGCGCTGGCGAGCCGCTGTCGTCCGCGCTCCCGCGCCCGCAGGACTCCCTCACACGAGTCGAGCGCCTCGGCCAGCGGCGCCCCGGTCCGTTCGCTGAGAGCCCAGGCTCGCCCCACGAACTGTAGATCGGCGCTGCCCTGGGATTGGGCGTGACGCAGCCACACCTCGGCCGCCGGCGCGCCCGCCCGCGTCGCCTCGACGAGGTCTCGCACCAGGCGGGCGAGCACGGGGTCGTCGGCGCAGCTCGGCTCGGCCGCAGCCAGAGCAACCGCTGGAACGACCCCGGCACGCAGAGGGGCAGCGACGGCCGCGACGAGCTCGGCGAGAGCCGCGTCGAAGGCCACTCGACGAGACCCACGGCGCCATCCGCGGCTGCGAGCGACGCCGGCGGGTCGGATCTCGTCGCCTCCCTGGCCGCCCTCCCGCATGGGCAGATGACTGCGGGAGACGGGCCACAAGGTCGCGGCGGCGACCAGCAGTCCGGCCATCAGGGCGATCCTCACACCCGTCCTCCGGTCAGGGTGGCCAGCCGGGCCCATCCGGGGCCCTGCCGTCCGGAGGCGACGTCCAGCGCGAGGTCGCAGACCGTCTCGTCGCCGGTCCACCTGATCACCGACAGGGAGGCGACCCGCCGCCCTCTCACGCCGCGTTCGACGTGCACCACCGCTTGCACCGCGCTGGAGAGCTGGGTCTGCACGGCGTCCCTCGGCATCGCCGCGAGCGCACCGAGTGCATCGAAGCGGCGTGGCACGTCCGCAGGCGCGTTCGCGTGCAGGGTGCCGCAGCCACCCTCGTGGCCGGTGTTGAGGGCCGCGAGCATCTCGCGCACCTCAGCCCCACGCACCTCACCCACCACGAGCCGGTCGGGTCGCATGCGAAGGGCCTGCCGGACGAGGTCCACGAGCCCCACGGCGCCCTGACCCTCGATGTTGGGTCCACGACCCTGGAGCCGCACGACGTGAGGATGGGCCACGGCCAGCTCGCGGACGTCCTCCACGACGACGATCCGCTCCGCCTCGGGCACCTCGGCCAACATGGCCGCGAGCAGGGTGGTCTTGCCGCACCCGGTCCCACCGCTGACGACGAAGGAGCAGCGGCCGAGCACCAGGCCGCGCAGCAGCTCCTCGACCGCACCATCGAACATGCACCGAGCCCGCAGTGCCCCCAGCCCGACCCCGGAAGCACGAGGCACCCGCAGGCTCACGTGGGGGCCGCCGTCGACCAGCGGCGGGAGGATCGCGTGCAGCCGGATGCCGCTGGGCAACAGGCCGTCCACCCACGGCTGGCTCTCGTCCAGTCGTCGCCCGGCAAGCCCCGCGAGCCGCACGGCCAACCGTCGCGCTGCCGACGGTTCGAGGTCGACATCGGCCCGTTGCACGCCACCCCTCCCCCGGTCGAGCCACACCGAGCCGTCACCGTTGACGAGGACGTCCGTGACGTCGGGGTCGGCGACACAGGCCTCCAGGGGGCCGAGTCCAAGGACCTCGGAGGCCAGCACGCTGCGCGCGGACTCCACGCCCCCGTCGCCGAGTCGGGCAACGTCGGCCGCGGCGACATCGGTCACCGCAGCCGAGTCTGGTCCTTGGCCACGGCGGATCCGGTCCACGATCAGAGCCTCCTGGCTCATCGGCCCACCGTCCTCACGCGCCCACCGGGTGCTCGGACCGGGCGTCCGGCGCCCCGGCTCCCAACAGTGAGTCGGCCAGGGCCGACAGCACCCCCGAGGAACGACTGCCCGGAGTACGACCGCGGTCCGCGTCGGCCGCGATCCGCGAGTCATCGCGAAGCGTCCCCACCAGGGGCAGGTCGAGGTGGACCGCCACCTCCTCGGGGCCGACCGGGTCGCCTCGACCCGTCCTCACGACGAGGACCGCAGGACGACCGAGCTCGTGGACCACCTCGGCCAAGGTCATCGCGTCCGCGAGGTGGCGCGAGGACGTACCCACCACAACCACCAGCTCCGTGCACCGGTTCGCCAGCCACAGGGAGCAGCCGAGGTCGACCACGGCCACACCACAGACCCGCGCCAGGGCCGCCACCGCGGCGCCCACCACGTCATCGCTCAGCCCCGGGTAACCACCGGAAAGGACTCTGGTCGTCGCCTCACTGGGCAGGGCCCGCAGCAGCGCTGCTCCGTCGAGTGCACCCTGCGCTGCCGCCAGGTCTGGCCAGCGCAGGCCGGGCAGGTGCTCGAGGCAGGCCGTCACATCCAGGGCACCGCCGTCGGGCGCTCCGTCGATGGCCACCGTGGCGCCCACGCGCGGACCGGCGCGCACCGCGAGCGCGACAGCCAGGGTCGACACCCCCAGCCCGCCTGACGCGCCGATCACGCCCATCACCCTGTGGTCCATGCCCGTCAGCCTGGGCCTGCGCATTCACCGGAGCCACCACCACGTGGCGTCCTGTGGACCCATCCGCCAGGCGTGTCGCCGCTGTGGACGAGCGCAGCCACCACGGCGCCGTTCCGGCGCACCTGAGAAGCCTTGCACAAGGCAGGGTTGGCAGAGGCTGCCTTGCAGGAGGCTGCATTGAAGGAGGAAAGGGGACGGCCCCGGTCGGGGGGACAACCGGGGCCGTCGACGCGCCAAGCTCCGGGGGGGAGGAGCCGGTGCGCCGATCCGCTCTACCCACAAGGGGGAGCGGACGTCTTCATGGTGGACCATTTACCCTTCAACCGCAACTCGATCCGGCGCGTTTCGGGGCGAGTTTTGGCGTGGCGTCGCAGCGACAGACGCCCATCGCGCGCAAACCGCCACGAACCGAAGGATGGCACCCCGCGCAGCGGGGTGCCATCGCACCGTGATCCGCCACGGGTTACCAGGCGTGCATTCTGTAGTTGTCGCACCGGGACAAGCCCGTCACGATCGGTCCACCAGTGGACTGCCCGCGCGTGGGTGCCCGATGGAGTCACGGTGGTCGTCGGCCTCACGACCGTCGACTTGCCTCCATGTGTACCCCCGCTCCGGGGCAAAGGAAAGCCTTGACTTCCGGACGAAGCAGGAAATCCAATACGTCGGGCGAAGCAGGAATCCAACACGTCTCGTGTCCCCACGAACGGGTCAGGTGAGCCGCCCCGCACGCACCGCGTCGCAGATCTGTTCGCCTTGCGCCGCGCCCGCCACGATGGCGTCGGCGCAGTGCCCGATCCACAGTCCCAGCCCCTCCGGACTGCCGGTTCCGTATGCCGCGAGCGCGCCGAGGTAGGCCGGCCCGCCTTGGGTGGCGTGACCGGCTTCGGTGACGACGACCCCGGTGGGGTCGAGCCCGGTGGCCTGCACCAGGGCGCGCTCGACGGCCCGCGCCACGACGCCGTTGCCGCGAACGAAGGGGCGCAGGGTCGCGATCTCCGCGTGGGCCAGCGCCGCGACGACCAGGGCCGGCACCGCGGAACCTGCCGTCATCACACCGACCAGGAGCTCGAGCCGGTCACGCAGCTCGCTCGCACCCGTGGCCGCCCCTAGGTCGAGGAGCTCCGCGCTGGACTCCCCCTCGATCCGGGGCCGACCCAGCTGGTGGTCCGGGAGGAGGCCCGAGGCTGCGGCGACGTGCAGCCTCGCCAGGGCCTGGAGGGGGGCGCTGGCGACCATGCTCCGCACGTGCTCGCTCTCGGCGGTGGCGGTCACCGCTCCGCGGGCCACGCGTTCGACGGGGTCGGGCTCGAGCGGCCACTGGGCTGCGCCGCGCATGACGTCACGCACCAGGTCGAGCGGCACCGTCGCGCCCTCCAGCGCCGCGCTGGCCTGGGCACCTCGCACCCGCGACTCGGCCGCAGCCTCGGGGATGCGGCGTCGCAGCGCCTCGTGCCAGCGCAGCCGCTCACACGCCTCGCGGGCGGCTGCGATCTTCTCCGGGACCCCGGGCAGGTCGGCGAGGGGGCGAAGCGAAGCGATGACGTCGACCACGGGGAGCAGCCTAGGCGTTGGCCGATCCGCTCCGAGCCCGCGATCAGGCCCTGCGCTCGTGATGGCGCTCAGGCCGGCGATCCGGCTCGGAGGCCACGACTCCGCCTAGAGTGCGCGATGTGTCGGGCAGCTTCAACCTCCCCACCGCGATCTTTGTCGCGGGCGCCATGGTGCTGGTCTACGCCCTGGTGCGGCTGGTGCGTCATGGCCGCAACGCCGCCCGGGGTTTCGTCTCCGAGGTCGACCACGCCACGCACGCCACGCTCCACACCGCCTCGATGGCAGCCCGCCACCTGCAGGACGGCCTGACGGCCGAGGGCACGACCAAGGCCGCCAAGCACCTGCGCGAGCTCCTGGGGTCCCCGGGGGTGGCCGTCTGCGATGCGAGCGGGCTGCTGGCCTGGGACGGAGCGCCGGAGCACCACGCCGCCGACGCACCAGGACACGCGGAGGAGGTGCTCCGCACCGGGCGAACCATCGTCCTGCGGGCCGGCCAGGTGCAGTGCCCCGACCCCGACTGCCCCGCCAGGACGGCCGTGATCGCGCCCGTGGTCACCGGTGAACGCGTGGTCGCCGCCATCGCGGCATACGGTCCGCACGCCTCGGCCGGTCTCGCCCGGGCGACGGAGGAGGTCGCGGGGTGGATGGCCACGCAAGCCGAGCTCGCCGACCTCGGCCACCAGCGCACCCGCACGATGGAGGCCGAGCTGCGCGCGCTGCGCGCCCAGATCAGCCCCCACTTCATCTACAACTCACTGGCGGCCATCGCCTCCTTCGTACGGACCGACCCCGAGCGCGCCCGTGAGCTGTTGCTGGAGTTCGCCGACTTCACGCGGTACGCCCTGCGCCGGGGAGGTGCGTTCACCACGCTGGCCGAGGAGCTGCGCAACGTGGAGCGGTACCTCGTGCTCGAGCAGGCGAGGTTCGGCGACCGGCTGCGGATCTCGTTGTTGATCGCCCCGGAGGTGCTGCCCGTGACGGTGCCCTACCTGGCGATCCAGCCCCTCGTCGAGAACGCGGTCCGGCACGGGCTGGCCTCGAAGGAGGGCGGTGGCCACGTCAGCATCTCCGCGAGCGACGAGGGCGCCGAGGCCGTCATCACCATCGAGGACGACGGGGTGGGCTCGGACCCGCAGGCGATCAGGAGCGTGCTCGACGGCGGGGCGGAGGGCGACAACGTCGGGCTGGGCAACGTCGATGCGCGCCTGCGGCAGGTCTACGGCGACGACTTCGGCCTCGTGGTCGAGACCGCGCCCGGAGCCGGGACGAAGGTCACATTCCGGGTGCCCAAGTACGCCCCCGGGGTCCATCCCACGTCGTAGGCTCTCCCCCATGGCTGGCGCGCCCTCCGCCGACCCGGAGCCCCGCCGCCCGCAGGACGCCACCGTCGGCCCCGCGGGCGCAGCGCTGCGCGCGCTCGTCGTGGACGACGAAGCCCCTGCGCTCGAGGAGCTCAGCTGGCTGCTGCGCCAGGACCACCGCATCGCCGAGGTCATGACGGCCTCGAGCGGGGCCGACGCGCTGCGTTCGCTCGACGGCGGCAACATCGACGTCGTCTTCTCCGACATCTCCATGCCCGGGCTCGACGGCATGGAGCTCGCGCGGGTCATCGCGAGGTTCGTGGAGCGGCCCCAGGTCGTCTTCGTCACGGCCCACGACCAGCACGCCGTCGACGCGTTCGCCATCGACGCGACGGACTACGTCATGAAGCCGGTCCGGGCCGATCGCCTCGCGGAGGCAGTGCGTCGCGTCGTGGCGGCCGCCGACCCCGGGTCCGGGACCGCTACCGCGGCCGCCCCTGAGGACGAGACGATCGCCGTCGAGCTCGGCGGGGTCACCAGGTTCATCACCAGGAGCCAGATCCGCTACGCCCAGGCGCAGGGCGACTACGCCAGGCTGCACACCGAAGCCGGGTCCCACCTGGTGCGCATCCCACTCAGCACGCTCGAAGAGCGTTGGGCAGCAGCAGGATTCGTGCGCATTCACCGCAGCACCCTCGTGTCGCTGGCCCACATCAGGGAAGTTCGGATGGAGCACGGTCGCTGCAGCGTCGTCCTCGAGGGCGCGGAGCTCCAGGTCAGCCGACGACACACCCGCGAGCTGCGCGACCGCCTGCTCAGGGCCACCCCGCGCGTCACGTCGTGACCGGACCCGGCGACCAGGGACCGGACGCCGCGCCGGCGCAGCCCCACGGTCCGGCGCCCGTCCGCGTCCGGGTCACCAGCACCCGTCGCGACGCACCGACGCGGCGCGACCTGCGACCGCTCACCCGTGACATCGATGAACAGAGCACGCTGGGGGAGGTCTACATGGCCGGCCTGATGTCCGCCCAGCTGCGCCTGGCCCTGAGGGTGCTGGCGTTCGGGGCCGTCGGACTCGGCGGCCTGCCCCTGGTGTTCCTGCTGGTGCCGGCGACCCGCACGATGGCCCTGGGCCGCGTCCCACTGCCCTGGTTGGTCCTCGCGTTCGTCGTCTACCCGGTGGCGATCATCGTAGCGCGCTACTACGTGCGGGCGTCCGAACGGATCGAGGCGGAGTTCTCCCACGTCGTCCGGCGTCGCTGATGGACGCCGACCACCGGGCAGAGGAGGCGTCGTGAACCCGGCCTACGGGGTCGTCGCCATCGTCCTCATCTGCACCGTGACGCTGGCGATCGGCGCGTTCGGTCTGCGCCTGTCGAGAACGACGAGCGACTTCTACGTCGCCGGACGCACCGTGACCCCCTACCGCAACGCCAGTGCCATCGGTGGTGAATACCTTTCCGCGGCAAGCTTTCTCGGCATCGCCGGGTTGGTCTACACCAATGGCCTGGACATGCTGTGGTTCCCCGTCGGATACACCGTCGGCTACGTCGTCCTCCTCGTCCTCGTCGCCGCACCGTTGCGCCGCTCGGGCGCCTACACGCTGCCCGACTTCGCCGAGGCCCGGCTCGAGAGCACCGTGATCCGCAAGCTCTGCTCCGTGCTCGTCGTGGCGATCGGCTGGCTCTACCTCCTACCCCAGCTCCAGGGCGCGGGGCTGGCCCTGGCGACGGTCACCGGTGCCCCCACCTGGGTCGGCGGCCTGGTCGTCGCCGTCGTCGTGGTGGCCAACGTGGCGGCAGGGGGTATGCGGTCGATCACCCTCGTGCAGGCCGTCCAGTACTGGATCAAGCTGACCGCCATCGCCGTCCCGGCCTTCGTCCTGCTCGGTGTATGGCTGGGCGATGGCGCGCCCTCCCCCGCCATCGCCGAGAAGACCGCCTGGGCCGAACCACTGAACGGCCTTGCAGGACAAGGCCATCCGGTCTACGCGACCTACAGCCTGCTGCTGGCGCTCGCCCTCGGCACCATGGGCCTGCCGCACGTGCTGGTGCGGTTCTACACGAACCCCGACGGCAAGGCTGCACGACGCACCACCCTGACAGTGGTCGCCCTCCTCGGCGCCTTCTACCTCTTCCCGCCCCTCTACGGCATCCTCGGCCGCGTCTACATCCCCGAGCTGCCGGGGGGCACGGCTGCCGACACCCTCGTCCTGCGGCTGCCCGGGGCGATCGTCCCGGACGGGCTCGGTGAGGTGCTCTCGGCGGTGCTTGCAGGGGGCGCCTTCGCCGCGTTCCTGTCGACGGCGTCGGGTCTGACCATGTCGGTGGCCGGCGTGATCGACCAGGACCTGCTGCGCAGACGGCTCGGCCGGATGACCGGCGACGACTTCACCGTGGCACAGGGCTTTCGGCTCGCGACGGTCCTGTCGGTCATCGTCCCGTATGCCGCGTCGAGACTGATCGAGCCGGTCGGCCTCGCGACCATGGTGAGCCTGGCGTTCGCGGTGGCCGCGTCCACGTTCTGCCCCCTCCTGGTGCTGGGATCCTGGTGGCGCGGCCTCAGCACCGTGGGAGCAGCAGCCGGCCTCGTGGTCGGCGGGACCCTGGCTGCCGTCGCGGTGGCCATCACGATCTTCGCCGGCCCGGTCCCGGGCTGGACCGGGGCGCTGCTCGGCCAGCCGGCGGCCTGGACGATCCCGATCTCCTTCGCCACCGCGGTCGTCGTGTCCCTCGCGACTCCGGGTCGCATCCCCCGGCACACCTCTCGCACCATGGTGCGGCTGCACACCCCCGAGGACCTGGCCCTCGACCGAGACTGAGCTAGCTGTACTGACCCGAGACGTTGGTTGAGTGGGTGTGATCCGCTGATCTGATCAGTGGCGCGGGGAGGGCCTCCCGCGGTGGAGTGGAACTGCCTAGGTATCCGCTCACAAAACAGGAGGCCCTCGTGTCCCACGCTAACGCTGCCCTGACCCCTCGTGTCCGGCTCAAGGTCGCCAAGTTGGTGGTCGACCGCCACGTCCCGATCAGCGAGGTCGCGGCCCGGTTCCAATGCTCATGGCCAACGG
>NZ_JBFUEI010000013.1:0-116627 GCF_056404275.1 Pedococcus sp. P2_D9 | reverse complement strand
GAGGGGACACCACCGCCGGACGCCACCCGCCAGCCTGCGGGCAGGGGACCCGTTCAGGCTGGCTCGCCCTCGACCTCACGGGCCGCGACCGTAGGGGATCGGTCGCGCCGGGGTCGGGCGAGGTGCAAGGTCCCCTCGGGGACAGTGTGGTGGGGGCCCGCCACACGTTCGGCTGCGGCGTCGTAGGCGTACGCCGTGCGCCACAGGACATCAGACCAGTCGTATGCCGGGCGCACAGACGTGTTGTACCGCTGGATTCGCGTCCGCAGACCAGCATCCGTGCAGAGCCGGACCAGCTGCCAGGCCAGCTCGGCGTCACTGCCGGCCAGCAGTCCCTCCACGCCGTCGGAGACGAAGTCGGCCACCCCGGTCCCGGATCGCGCGACCACGGCCAAGCCGGACGCGCGGGCCTCCAAGGCTGCGATCCCGAAGGACTCGAGCGTGGCAGGGGCCACGAACACGTCGGCTCGTGCATAGAGGGCCCGGATCTGCCCGTGCGCCAAGGCTCCCGGCGCTTCCACCCAGCCCTGCATGCCCCACTGCGAGATCCGACCCCTGACCTGGCCGAGCTGGGGTCCGTCACCGACCAGCACGACGCGAACCTCCACGTCCGGGGGAAGGGCCGCACGCATCCGGCGCAGGGTCGACACCAGCTGCAACGGCCGCTTGCGGCGGGTCATCCGCATGACGCTGACGATCGTGACCTGGCCGGCCTCGCGGTCGGTGGGGGCGCCGCCTGCCCCGAGGGGCCTGCCGTGCGCGGTGCGCCGGGCGGCGGGCGCCCACAGCGCTGTGTCGACGGCGTTCGGCAGGACCAGCACGGGACGACCTCGCAGGGCGCGACGCAGCGGTTCGGACGCCGCCTCGCTCACGGCTGCCCACTGGATCGGCAGCTCGGCCCAGCCCCGCACCGCCGAGGTCGCGCGATACAGCGGCCACGTGCCCGTCCACATCGAGTGGACCGTCGCCACGACCGGGATCCCTTGGGCAGCAGCGAACTCCGCAGTCCGCAGGGCGAGCGGGGAGATGGCCGACACGTGGGAGTGGACGGTGTCCGCCTGCGACGCCAGGGCCCGCGATGCGCGGACGTCACGCACGACGACCACGCCGTTCGCGCCGGGGCCGGTCGGGCCGGCGGTGCGGGTCAGCACGGTGACCTGGTGCCCTTCGGCCGCCTGGCGGCCGGCGAGGTCGTGGACCATCACCTCGATCCCGCCCACCGTGGGGGCATACGTGTCGGTGGTGTGCAGGATCTTCATCGCAGCACCCGGGCCATCCGGCTCCTGGCAACCAGCCAGCCCCCGAGCCACACTGCACCGACCGGGATCTCGAGCAGGAAGATGAAGCCGCGGTAGAGCAGGACCCCCGATGTCACGGCCAGCGGGTCGCCGCCCAGGGCAACGAGCGCCGCGACCGTCCCCGCCTCGGCCGTCCCGGTGCCCCCGGGTGTGACGACGACGAGCGAGAGGAGTCGTTCGACCGCGAAGGCCGCCAGCACGGCATACCAGGGCACGGTGGCCGCCACCACGTGCAGGCACCCCCAGAGCAGCGCCCCTTGGAGCAGCACGTAGGCGCCCATTCCTGCGCTCAGCTGCGGCCACGTGCGGGCCGCAACGGCGCACACCTGGGCACGCGTCTCGAGGACGCCGCGGGTGGCGCCCTCGAGCCACCGCTCGCCCCTCCCGCGCAGCAGTGCGCGGAGCACCCGCACCACGGCGCCGACGGAACGGCTGGCAGACCGTTCGCTGCGCAGCGCACCGAGGACGGCGGCCAGCACCGCCACCAGCAGGAGCACGGCCCCGGCAGCGGTGGTTCGCACGAAGTGCCCGCTGCCGTGGCCGGCGAGGAGGAGGGCGCTGAGCGCAAGGACGGGCAGCAGCAGCTTGGAGAGGACGTCCCAGATGTTCGTGACCACGGTGAAGGCGGCGAAGGCGGTCTCGCGGAACCGCCAGGCCCGGACCATCGCCAGGTTGGTCGCCACCCCGAGGGCCCCGCCCATGGGCGCGACGTTCGAGACCGCGCTGCCCGTGAGGCTCAGGGTCAGCGCACGGCGTCGACTGAGCCCGGGGAGGGCGCCGGTGAGGACGAAGGAGTGGGCTACCAGGCCGGCGGCCCAGACCAGCGTGAGGACCACGAGCTCAGGTGTCCCGACCTTGGCGAGCACCCCGCCGATCGCGGACCACCGCGCTCCGGCGAGGGCGGGGAGGGCCCACCCGAACACCGCCCCGATGACGGCGGCCGCCGCACCGAGACGCAGCACGGCGCGACTCCACGGAGCTCGGCCCCATGGGGCGCGACCCGACGGCGCCCCTCGCCCCGGAGCGCGACCCGGCGGGGTGGCCCGTGGGGACGTCGGCGCTGCCAGTGCTGCCATGGGACCCCCTCGTTCGGCAGGTACCCACGGTGGCTACCCCGTCCACCATGATGCCTCGAACCTGAGCCATTCCTGAGAGTCACCTCGATGAGCTTCGCAGGGGTCCTCTCGCCAGTCCCGGGAGTCACTTCCTCAGGAATCGCTCAGACTCCGCGCCTGACACTGAGCACCCGAACCCCTGAGGAGCTCCGCCCATGAGTCACCCCGCCGCCCTGCCGACGTCGGCCGGACGCACGCCGCCATTCCCCTCGGTCCCGGGCGCCGTGGTGGCGTGTGCCGTGGCCGCCGTCGCCGCGGGACTCGGCGTCGTGGCGCTCGCGGACGGCGCCGGCGAGCACGGTGACCTCTCCGCCCACGACCCCGCCGTCACCGATGCGGTCGTCAGCCACCGGACCCCGGTCCTCACCGTGCTGGCCCACGCCCTGACCGCGATCGGCAGCGAGGTCTCGATCGGACTGCTGACCCTGGTCGTCGTGGCGTGGCTGGTGCTCCGCCGGCGCGACCTCGCCGCCGCAGCGGTCGTGGGCGGTGCGATGGTGGTCGGCTCGGCGTTGACCCTCGCCCTCAAGCACGTCGTCGGACGCGCCCGTCCCCCGGCCTCGACGATGCTGGGCGCCTTCGACTCGGGGTACTCCTTCCCCTCCGGGCACACGGCCTTCTCCACGGTCTTCTTCGGGCTGGTCGTCGGTCTGCTGCTCCGAGGGGCCTGGAGTGCGGCGCGCCGCTGGCTGGTCGTGTCGGCGTGGGTCGTGGTCAGTGGGGCGATCGGGGCCAGCCGGCTCTACCTCGGCTACCACTGGCTGACCGACGTGCTGGCCGCGTGGGCGCTGGCGGTGTGCGTGCTGGCCGTGACGGCGGCGGTGGTCCTGCTGTTCGGGCGGCGACTGTCGGACCTGTTGCGGCCCTACGCTGGGCGCTGGCAGTCCACCGACACCCGAGCCGACGAGAGTCGATCCGACAGAGGGGCAGGGTCCGATGCGCGTCTTGCTCGTTGAGGATGAGCTGGCCCTGGCCGACACGGTCCGCCGCGGCCTGACCAACGAGGGCTTCGTCGTCGACGTGGCCCACGACGGCATCACCGGTCAGTGGATGGCGACCGAGAACCCCTATGACGTGATCGTCCTCGACATCATGCTGCCCGGGCGCAACGGCTATGACGTGCTGCGCAACATCCGCTCCCTCAAGATCTGGGCGCCCACGCTGATGCTCACCGCCAAGGACGGGGAGTACGACCAGACGGATGCCTTCGAGCTCGGCGCCGACGACTACCTCACCAAGCCGTTCAGCTTCGTGGTGCTCGTGGCCCGGTTACGAGCGCTCGTGCGCAGGGGCGCCCCTGCCCGACCGGTCACGCTGACCGTCGGCGACCTCGAGCTGGACCCGACGAAGCGCACGGTATGCCGTGCCGGTCACCAGATCTCGTTGACGGCTCGCGAGTTCGCGGTGCTGCACTACCTGATGCGCCACCCCGAGTCGGTGTTGTCGAAGGCCGAGATCCTCGAGAACGTCTGGGACCCGGCTTTCGACGGCAGCGAGAACATCGTCGAGGTCTACGTGGGCTACCTGCGCAAGAAGATCGACTCGGCCTTCGGGGTGACGTCGATCGAGACCGTGCGCGGCATGGGATACCGGCTGATGCCGGTCACGTCGACGGCCCCGGGTCCCGGGGGAGCCTGATCTCGAACCGGCACTGACCTGTCGGCGAGACGCCCGCCTGCGCAGTGCCGCCGTGGGCCTCCACCACCGTGCGGACGATCGCCAGCCCGAGCCCGCTGCCTCCGCGGTCTCGCTCGCGCGCCTGCTCCAGCCTGGCGAACCGGTCGAACACCCTCTGCCGCTCGGTCTCCGGGATCGGTGGGCCGTCGTTGTCCACCGTCACCACCACCTCGCCACCCTCGACGCTCACCCCGAGGTCGACGCCGCCGGTGGTGTGCCGGGCGGCATTGTCGACGAGGTTGCGGATCGCCTGGCTGAGTCGCGCCGGGTCGCCGGTCACGCGGGCGGCCGCGATCGAGCCGGTGACCGGGAACTCCACGGTGGCGCGCAGCCGTCGTACCTCGACGTCCACCAGGTCGTCGACGTCGACTTCACGCAGGGACAGGGGTAGTCCGTCGTCGGCCTTCGCCAGGGTCAGCAGGTCGTCGACGAGCCGTTGCATGCGCAGCGCCTCGGACGCGATGACCTCGTCGCGGGCAGCGTCGGGGGTCGAGCTCCGGTTGGCGACGTCGATGGCGGCGATGATCGTGGCAAGCGGGCTCCGCAGCTCGTGCGACGCGTCGCTGACGAACCGCCGCGTCGTGGCGTCCGCCTGTTCCAGCCGGTCGAGCATCAGGTTCATCGTCTCGGCAAGTCGGGCGATCTCGTCCCCCGAAGGCGGCACCGTGAGGTGACCCCGACCGCGGACCTGGGTGATCCTGTCTACCTCGCTGCGGATCCTCTCGACCGGTCGCAGGGCCTGCCTGAGGATGCGCCAGATGAGGAACAGCAGCAGCACCAGCATGGCGGTCGCCCCGACCGCCAACAGTCCGGTCGCGGTCTGCACCGTGGTGGTGGCCACGTCGAGTGGCGCGCCGACCACCACCACGAACTCGCTGCCGGCCGGGTCCCGGACCCCCTGCGCCACGATGGCGTGCGGCTCACCGGTCTCCCCGGGTATGCCGGTGACCTGGTCGACAGCGACGCTGCCGGGAGCGGGGCGCAGCTTGGTGATCGGTGCCCGCTGGGCCACCTCGGACGAGGCCACGACAACACCGCGACGCTCGATGATCTGAAGGATCGAGCCCGAGCCGGGGATCTGCTGGAGGGCGGCGCGGGCAGGCGCCTCACCGTCGGCCACGACCGCCGCGACCTGGGCGGCCTGGACCCGGGCGGCATCCTGCGCCGAGCGGTAGAGGATGCGGTCCAGAGTCAGGCCGAAAGCAGCCAGGCCCAGCACGAGCACGACCGTCGCGACGGCAGCGGCGACGACGAGCACGCGTCGCTGCAGCGACCAGGACCGCCACCGCTTCACGTCGGTCCCCCTCGTGGGCGTCTGCCGGGGTGGAGACCACGCGGCTCGGATCGTGCGCACCGGACTCTACCTTCGCGACCTGCTCCTCACCTGAGCAGGCCCTGAACGGCAGCACGTCCGAAGAGAAACTTCGCGGGAGCGGGAACACCCCGGCGCCGCACGAAGTTGAGTCGAGTGAACGCAAGTTTGGCGCCTCGATTTGCCACACGGCACACCGGCTTCTAACTTGAGTGCAGGCAACTCAACCCAGAGCTCCACCCAACGTAACCCAGACACACAGGAGATTCACCATGGCACGTGCGGTCGGCATCGACCTCGGTACCACCAACTCGGCTGTCGCCGTCCTCGAGGGCGGGGAGCCGACGATCATCGCCAACGCGGAGGGCGGTCGCACGACCCCGTCCGTCGTGGCGTTCTCCAAGGGCGGTGAGGTCCTGGTCGGCGAGATCGCCAAGCGCCAGGCCGTCACCAACGTCGACCGGACGATCCGTTCCGTCAAGCGCCACATCGGCCGCGACTGGACCTCGCCGGAGATCGACGGCAAGACCTACACCGCGCAGGAGATCAGCGCCCGCATCCTGCAGAAGCTCAAGCGCGACGCCGAGTCCTACCTCGGTGAGGTCGTGACCGATGCGGTCATCACCGTCCCCGCGTACTTCGACGACCACGAGCGCCAGGCCACCAAGGAGGCCGGTGAGATCGCGGGCCTCAACGTGCTGCGCATCATCAACGAGCCCACCGCCGCGGCCCTGGCGTACGGTCTCGACAAGGGCAAGGAGGACGAGCTCATCCTCGTCTTCGACCTCGGTGGCGGCACCTTCGACGTGTCCCTCCTCGAGGTCGGCAAGGACCCCGAGGACGGCTTCTCGACCATCCAGGTCCGCGCGACCAGCGGCGACAACCAGCTCGGTGGCGACGACTGGGACGAGCGCATCGTCAACCACCTCCTCACCACCGTGAAGAACACGTCTGGAGTGGACCTGTCCAAGGACAAGATCGCCATGCAGCGGCTGCGCGACGCGGCGGAGCAGGCCAAGAAGGAGCTCTCCTCCTCGACCACCACCAACGTGTCGATGCAGTACCTCTCGATGTCCGAGAACGGCCCGATCCACCTCGAGGAGACGATCAGCCGCGCCCAGTTCGAGCAGCTGACCAAGGACCTGCTCGACCGGACCCGTCAGCCGTTCCAGAACGTCATCAAGGACGCCGGCATCGCGCTGGCCGACATCGACCACGTGGTCCTCGTCGGCGGTTCGACCCGCATGCCCGCCGTGAGCACCCTCGTCAAGGAGCTCACCGGTGGCAAGGAGCCCAACAAGGGCGTCAACCCCGACGAGGTCGTGGCTGTCGGCGCGAGCCTGCAGGCCGGTGTCCTCAAGGGTGAGCGCAAGGACGTCCTGCTCATCGACGTCACGCCGCTCTCGCTCGGCATCGAGACCAAGGGTGGGCTGTTCACCAAGCTCATCGAGCGCAACACGGCCATCCCGACCAAGCGCTCCGAGGTCTTCTCCACTGCCGAGGACAACCAGCCGAGCGTGCTCATCCAGGTCTTCCAGGGCGAGCGTGAGATCGCGCAGCACAACAAGCAGCTCGGCACCTTCGAGCTCAGTGGCATCGCGCCGGCGCCCCGTGGCGTCCCGCAGGTCGAGGTCACCTTCGACATCGACGCCAACGGCATCGTCAACGTGTCCGCCAAGGACCGTGGCACCGGCCAGGAGCAGAAGATCACCATCTCCGGCGGCTCGGCTCTCGCCAAGGAGGACATCGAGCGGATGATCAAGGAAGCCGAGGCCCACGCCGAGGAGGACAGGAAGCGTCGCGAGGAGACCGAGGCCCGCAACACCGCGGAGAACCTCGTCTACACCACCGAGAAGTTCCTCGGTGACAACGCCGACAAGCTCCCTGCCGACGGTCGCGGCGACGTCGACGCGGCGCTCGCGGACCTCAAGGAGGCCCTCAAGCCGGAGTCGGGCGCGACGCCCGAGGACATCTCGGCGAAGAGCTCGAAGCTCTCCGAGGAGTCGCAGAAGCTGGGCACCGCGATGTATGCCGCGGCCGCCGAGTCCGAGCAGGCCGGCGCCGCCGGTGACGGTGCGCCTTCGGGTGACGCCGGCTCCGCCGACGAGGGTTCGTCCGACGACGACGTCGTGGACGCCGAGGTCGTCGAGGACGACGAGACCGATGGGGCCAAGAAGTGACCGAGCAGCACCAGCCTGCTGAAGGTGCCGAGGAGGTGGTGGGCGCCGACGAGACCGTCGCGCCCACCACCGCCGAGGCGGCCCCCCTCGACGACGACATCCTCGACGGCGACATCCTCGACGACGAGGCCCCCGTTGAGGCGGGCACGCCGCCCGAGGAGTCGGGGAGCGACACCGCTGCGTCCGACCTCCACCCGGACACGTTCCTGGCGGCGGAACGCCTCAGCGACCTCCAGCGGCTGCAGGCCGAGTACGTCAACTACAAGCGCCGCGTGGACCGCGACCGGGCGCTCGTGCAGGAGCGCGCCGCCCAGTCGGTGATCGAGGCGCTGCTGCCGGTGCTCGACGACATCCACGCTGCGCGGGAGCACGGCGACCTCACCGAGGGGCCGTTCTCCGCCATCGCCGACAAGCTCGAGTCCACCCTCACGAAGTTCGGGCTGCAGCGCTACGGCGCGATCGGCGAGGAGTTCGACCCGACCCTGCACGAGGCGCTGATGCACACCGCCTGGCCGCAGGACGGTTCCGTGGAGCCCACCGGTTCGACGACGGTCGTGCGCGTCCTGCAGCCCGGCTATCGCGCCGGGGAGCAGATCCTGCGGGCGGCGCGCGTGGCCGTGGCCGATCCTGAGTGACCAGGGGATGACCGCAGGTTTCCCACCCACTCGGAACGAAACCTGCATGACTCAGCAGAGAGGAGGGCGCCGACATGGCTAGCCAGGACTGGTTCGAGAAGGACTTCTACGCGATCCTCGGTGTTCCCAAGGATGCTGACAGCGCAACCATCAAGAAGGCCTACCGCAAGCTCGCCCGCAAGCACCACCCCGACCAGAACGCGGGGGATGCGGCAGCCGAGCAGCGCTTCAAGGACGTCGGCGAGGCGAACTCCGTCCTCTCCGACCCCGAGAAGCGCCGCGAGTACGACGCGATCCGGCAGATGGCGCACGGTGGCGCCCGCTTCACCGCGGGCGGTCCGGGCGGCGGCTCCGGGGGGTTCGACGACGTGTTCTCGGCGATGTTCGGGGGCGGCGGAGGTCGTGGCGGTGGCACCAGGGTGCGCTACTCGACTGGTGGCGGAGGCGGCGAGCCCAACCTCGAGGACCTGCTCGGGGGGATGTTCGGGGCCGGTGCCGGCCCGGCATACGGAGGGGCGGGTTTCCGTGCGCCGCAGGGGCCGCGCAAGGGTGCGGACCTGACTGCTCGCACGAGCCTGTCCTTCCGCGATGCGGTCGAAGGCGCGACGGTCACGCTGAGCACCACTGGCGGCGGCCAGATCACCACGCGGATTCCCGCCGGTGTCAAGGACGGCCAGAAGATCCGGCTGCGCGGCAAGGGCCAACCCGGCGACTCGGGCGCCGCGCCCGGCGACCTCATCCTCACCATCACGGTGGAGAAGCACCCGGTGTTCGGTCGCGACGGGAACAACCTGACGATCGACCTCCCGGTGACCTTTGCCGAGGCGACCCTCGGGGCCACAGTCTCGGTGCCGACCCTCGACCGCTCGGCCGTCAAGGTGCGGGTGGCTCCGGGCACCCCCAGCGGCCGGGTGCTGCGCCTGAAGGGTCGCGGCGTGCCCCTGAAGGACAAGCCCGGCGACCTGATGGCCCGGGTCACCGTCGTGGTGCCGCAACGGCTGTCGGACGAGGCGAAGGCCGCCGTCGAGACGCTGAAGTCGCTGGACGAGGGCTTCGACCCCAGGGCCGAGCTGTTCGCCAACGCGAGGGCGTGACCGGGCGATGACCGAGGTGCGCGGTTTCTCCCCCGACGACGATGCGCCCATCTTCGTCATCTCCGTGGCGGCCACGTTGGCCGGCATGCACGCCCAGACGCTGCGCCAGTACGACCGGCTCGGGCTGGTCAGCCCGTCGCGGACCCGCGGAGGCGGCCGTCGCTACTCCGGCCGTGACGTCGCCATGCTCCGTGAGGTGCAGCGGCTGTCGCAGGAAGAGGGCGTGAGCCTCGCAGGCATCCAGCGCATCCTGGAGCTCGAGAACCAGGTGGCCGCTCTGCGGGGTCGGGTGCTCGAGCTCTCCGACGAGCTCGAGCGAGCACGGGTGTCGGCGGGGATGCGCCCGGCCTCGAGGGTCTTCGCCGTCGGCCCCACCGGAGATGTCATCGCCGTGCGGGCCGGTCAGCGCCCGCGCCTGCAACGGTCACAGGCACTGGTCGTCTGGCGTCCCTCGTCGCACTGACGACCAGGGCGAGAGCCCTCAGGCGTGGCGCAACGGTGCGGTCGCCAGCAGCGCGCGGTAGTCCTCGATCTGCAGCTCGCGCAGGAGAGCCGTGTAGAGCTCCGGGCTGACCCGCAGCTTGCTGCCGTTCTCGAGGTGCCTGATGTAGGACCTGTCGACCTCGAGCGCCGCCGCGAGATCTGCGACGCCACGCCCGCGGGCTTGGCGGATCACTCGAAGTGCGTAGCCGTGCACCTCGATGACACGGTGTGGCGATGTTCCCCCAGACATGACCATGAATGTAGTCAGGCACGGTCATTCGGGCAAGCGCCGCGCCCGGGAAACCACAGAAAGACGGCCCATCACGCGGCTGGTGGTCAGGAAGGGTGGTCGTGACGGGTCGTGATGTGACTGAGCAGGACCAGGAGTGACTGGATGTGACTGGGGGTGACTGGCAAGATGACGGCCATGAACCCGGAGCACCTGGAACAGCTGGGACACCGCGTCGAGCGCGCGCGGCTGGCCCGTGGCTGGAGCAAGGAGCAGGCGGCGAGGGAGGCGCGGATCTCCTCGATCACGTGGAAGCGGGTGGAGGACGGGCTCGGTGTCCAGGACGTCAAGCGCGCGCAGGTCCTCGACGTGCTGGGGCTGGACGACCGCGGCGAGCCTGTCGGTGGGTCGACGCACAATGGCGGCTTCGTGACCGCTCCCGGTCCACGAGTCCGCCCAGGGGTCGGCGACGAGGAGGTCCTCGCGCTGATCGACGAGATGAGGAGCAGGCTTGATGCCCTCGAGCGACGAATCCGGGGTTCCTGACCCCTGGAAACTGCTCCGCGAGATGCGTGACGTCGTCATGCTGCGGCAGCCCATCGCCGAGCCCGCCCGCTACTACCACGGTCGTCGGGCGATCGTGCTCCGCTCCGGACGCAGCCTCGAGGAGGAGCGGCGGTCCCTGTGGCACGAGCTCGTCCACGCCGAGCGAGGCGACACGGAGTGCACCGGCTGGGCAGGGTCGACCGTCGAGCGCCGGGTCGAGCGTGAGGCGGCTCGCAGGGCCATGCCCGTGCCGGTCATGGAGCGCCGCCTTGCCGTCGCCAGCGACTGGGAAGACTTCGTGTGGCACATGAAGGTGCCTGAAGCCTGGGTCCGGTTCCGGCTCGCGCAAGCCCGGCCGGCCGAACGGGTCCGACTGGAGCGGGCCTGTCGGTGGTCCGACGGGACGACGACCGCCTGACAGGCCTCCACGCGGCCACGCGGCATGAACGCGGCTCCACGCCGCCTCGACGCGGCATACTCCTGTCTGTGAGTGAACACCTGCTGGTCTTCCCGGACCGTGAGACCGCTGACGACGTGGCCGCGGAGCTGGCCCACGAGGGATTCTCCGAAGTGCGCGTCGTGCGGGAAGCGCTTGCGGGAGAGGACGACTCCGAGGACCACGAGTGGGCCGTCCACGTCGTGGAGGAGATGATCGCCGACGAGTCGGGGCCGGTCGAGTCAGGTCTTCGCGACCGGTTCAGCGCGCTCGCCGAGGAGCACGGCGGCTGGTACGACCCGGAGCCACGCACCGACTCCTGACGACAGCCAGCGTGGCCGGGCCCGGCCCGCCCGGGCTTGTCTGGCGCTGTTCGGTCTGGCGCTGTTCGGTCAGGGCGCCGGCGTCAGAGGGGTGAGGTCGAGGAAGTCGCCTACGTCGAGCAGGCCGAGGGCGGCCCGCTCGACCGGCCGGATGCCCTGACGCCCGGGGTCCCGGTAGACACGGGGCTGCCCACAGGCGACCAGCCTGCCGCGGGTCTCGATCGTGCAGCCGCCGGCGGCCAGAACGTTGCGCACCCAGTCGGTGTGCGGGCCGTAGGCGAGCGCGATGACGAAGCGGTCGCCGATCGTGAACAGGTTCACCGGTGTCTGGTACTCGCGGCCCGACCGCCGTCCGCGGTGGTGGACCACGGCGAAGCCGGGGAGGTGTCGCGCCACGGGCGTGCTCAACCGGTTGAAACCGACGCGGTTCCACCGCCCGACGACCAGGGGGATGGGCACGCCCCCACGGTATGCCGCGTGGCCGGCGCGCGCACGCGAGGTACCCCGGTCCGGCTGGAGTCGGGGCACCTCATGGGTGGCCTCCTCCGGCGACGGGCTTCGGGGCACCTGAGGAGGCGTTGGCAACTTGAGTGGAATAGACTCAACTTTGGTCCAGTTGTCGATAGTGGACCCCGTCACCGATCACAGGAGAACATCCACGCATGGAGCTGAAGCCCACCGCCAAGGTGGCCGAGGCGCTCGCGCTCGCCCAGCGGGCGGCCCAGAGCGCCGGCAACCCCGAGATCACCCCCGACCACCTGACGAGCGCCCTCGTGCAGCTCGACACGGCGCAGGCCGACGCGCTGCTGCAGGCCGCCGGGACCGGCGCCGCCCACGTGCTCGGCCAAGCCGACGCCCGGCTGCGCGCCCTGCCGTCGACGACGGGCGCGACCCAGCCGCCCACGTTCGGTCGTGAGGCGTTGGCCGTCCTCCAGCAGGCGGACACCCTCATGCGGGCCAAGGGCGACACCTACCTCGCCCTGGACCTGCTCCTGCTGGCCCTCGCCGAGACGGGCCACCTCGCCGCCGTCCAGAAGCGCGGCGCCAAGGACATGGAAGCCAAGATCGAGGCGACCCGGGGCGGACGCACCGTGACGAGCGAGACGCCCACCGAGGGCGGGGAGGCCCTCGAGAAGTACGGCACCGACCTCACGCAGGAGGCCCGGGACGGCAGGCTCGATCCCGTGATCGGGCGCGACTCGGAGATCCGCCGCGTCGTCCAGGTGCTCTCCCGCCGCACGAAGAACAACCCCGTCCTCATCGGCGAGCCCGGCGTCGGCAAGACCGCGGTCGTCGAGGGACTCGCCCAGCGGATCGTCGACGGCGACGTGCCGGAGTCCTTGCGCGACAAGCGGTTGATCAGCCTCGACCTCGGCGCCATGGTCGCCGGCGCAAAGTACCGCGGGGAGTTCGAGGAGCGGCTCAAGGCCGTGCTCGAGGAGATCCGTGAGAGCAACGGGCAGGTCGTCACGTTCATCGACGAGCTGCACACCGTCGTCGGCGCCGGCGCCACCGGCGAGGGCGCCATGGACGCTGGCAACATGCTCAAGCCGCTGCTCGCCCGCGGGGAGCTGCGGCTGGTCGGCGCCACCACGCTCGACGAGTACCGCCAGCACATCGAGAAGGACGCCGCCCTCGAGCGACGCTTCCAGCAGGTGTTCGTCGGCGAGCCGTCGGTCGAGGACACGATCGCGATCCTGCGCGGCCTCAAGGAGCGCTACGAGGCGCACCACAAGGTCGAGATCGAGGACGCGGCCTTGGTCGCGGCGGCCTCCCTCTCCGACCGCTACATCAGTGGTCGACAGCTCCCGGACAAGGCCATCGACCTCGTCGACGAGGCGGCCTCGCGCCTGCGCATGGAGATCGACTCCAGCCCGGTCGAGATCGACGAGCTCCGACGGTCGGTCGACCGGCTCAAGATGGAGGAGCTGCACCTCGAGCGCGAGACCGACGACGCCTCCGTCGAGCGGTTGGCCCGGCTCCGCGAGGACCTCGCCAACAAGTCCGAGGAGCTGGCCGCACTCAACGCCCGCTGGGAGTCCGAGAAGTCCGGCCTCAACCGGGTGGGTGACCTGAAGACCCAGATCGACGAGGCCCGCACCCGGCTCGAGAAGGCGCGCCGTGAGTACGACTTCGAGACCGCCAGCCGGATCGAGTTCGGGGAGATCCCCGAGCTCGAGAAGGCACTGGCCGTCGCCAACGAGGACGAGGTCGCGTCCGGCCGCGCCAGCGCTGACCTCATGGTCAAGGAACGCGTGGGCGCCGACGACATCGCCGAGGTGATCTCGGCCTGGACCGGCATCCCGGCCGGCCGCCTGCTCCAGGGCGAGACCGAGAAGCTGCTGTCCATGGAGTCGATCATCGGTTCGCGGCTCATCGGGCAGAGCGCCGCCGTCGAAGCCGTCAGTGACGCCGTCCGTCGCTCCCGTGCCGGCCTCGCCGACCCGAACCGCCCGACGGGCTCCTTCCTGTTCCTTGGCCCGACCGGGGTCGGCAAGACCGAGCTCGCCAAGTCCCTTGCCGACTTCCTCTTCGACGACGAGCGGGCCATGGTCCGCATCGACATGAGCGAGTACTCCGAGCGGCACGCGGTCGCCCGCCTCATCGGTGCGCCACCCGGCTACGTCGGCTACGAGGAGGGCGGTCAGCTCACCGAGGCGGTCCGCCGCCGTCCTTACTCGGTGGTGCTGCTCGACGAGGTCGAGAAGGCGCATCCCGAGACGTTCGACATCCTGCTCCAGGTGCTCGACGACGGGCGGCTCACCGACGGCCAAGGCCGCACGGTGGACTTCCGCAACGTCATCCTCGTGATGACCAGCAACCTCGGCAGCCAGTTCCTCGTCGACCCGAGCATGGCCGACGAGGCCAAGCGCGAGGCGGTCATGGGGATGGTCCGGGCGAGCTTCAAGCCCGAGTTCCTGAACCGGCTCGACGAGGTCGTCATCTTCGACCCCCTCACGTCCGCCGAGCTGGGCCACATCGTCGAGCTCCAGGTCCGGGAGCTCGCCACCCGCCTGGTCGACCGCCGGATCACCCTCGAGGTCACCGATGCGGCACGCGAGTGGCTGGCGATCACCGGCTACGACCCGGCCTACGGCGCCCGCCCGCTGCGCCGGCTCGTGCAGAAGGAGATCGGCGACCGACTCGCCAAGGCCGTCCTCGGTGGCCAGGTCCGCGACGGCGACACGGTGACGGTCGACCTCGACCAGGAAGCCGACGCCCTGACCCTGCGCTGAGGCCACAGCGACGACCCGAGGGGTATGCCGCGTGGTGACCACCCGGCATACCCCTCGCCGCTGTGCCGCGTTGCGGCCATGGGGGGCGCTCCCTTCCGACTACCGTGGGTGGCATGCGCCTCAAGGGAATCGCCATCGCCGCCATCGCGGCACTCGCCCTCGTGGGTTGCTCGTCCAACGACAAGGCCCCGGCCAAGGAGGGCACCCCGGCCGAGCAGCTCGCGGCGGCGCGCACGAACCTCGAGAAGAGCCCGGCGGTCACGTTCACCCTCGATGCGACCGACCTGCCCAGCAAGGCGGTCGGCGTCTCGGCGGCCAAGGGGACGGGGCTGTTCACCCCGCCGTCGTTCCAGGGCACCCTCAACGCCACGATCGCCGGCGTGACAGGGACGGTCGACGTGATCGCCGTCGAGCAGGACGTCTACATGAAGTTCTTCACCCCGGACTACAACAAGATCGACCCGGCGACCTACGGAGCCCCCAACCCGGCGCAGCTCTTCAACAAGCAGACCGGGATCACCAGCCTGATCGGCAAGACCCAGTCCCTCGCCAAGGGTGAAAAGGTCCGCGACGGGGCGGATGTGCTCACGGCCTTCACGGGCAAGCTCCCGGGCGCCGCCGTGGCGGACCTGCTCGTCATCGGAGACCGCTCCGGGACGTTCGACGTGACCTACGGCGTCACCCAGAGCGGCCAGGAGCTGCGCACGGTCGTCCTCAAGGGACCGTTCTACGCCGGGGCCACCTCGACCTACTCCCTGCGGCTCAAGAGCCTGCCCCAGCCCGTTGCGATCACCCGCCCCTAGGGCGCTGCTCGCCACGGCGTCCGTGGCGGTGGCACTTGCAGCGGCGGACACCTACGTCGTCGTCCTGGCCCTGACGGACATGATGACCGGCGTCGGTCTCGGCATCGACGCCCTGCAGAAGGCCACGCCGATCATCTCGGGCTTCCTGCTCGGCTACATCGCCGTGCTGCCCCTCATTGGCCGTCTCGCGGATCTCGTTGCCAGACAACGGATCCTGGTCGCCTGCCTGACGATCTTCGTCGTCGGGTCCGCGATCACGGCCCTTGCTGTCGAGCTGCCGGTCCTGGTGACCGGGCGGGTTCTGCAGGGCATCGGGGGTGGTGGTCTCGTTCCAGCCACGCTCGCCATCGTGGCCGACCTCTGGCCGCCTGACCGGCGGGGCACCCCCTTGGGCGT
Source organism: Pedococcus sp. P2_D9 (assembly GCF_056404275.1). Taxonomy (NCBI): domain Bacteria; kingdom Bacillati; phylum Actinomycetota; class Actinomycetes; order Micrococcales; family Intrasporangiaceae; genus Pedococcus; species Pedococcus sp. P2_D9. The sequence continues at coordinate 100,864 of NZ_JBFUEI010000013.1, read as the reverse complement.
GGTCGGCGCGGTGCAGGAGGTGGGCAGCGTCCTCGGGCCGGTGTTCGGAGCCGCCGTCCTCGCCATCTCCGGCTGGCGGACGATCTTCTGGCTCAACGTGGTGGCCGGTCTCGTCCTCGCTGGAGCGGTACTCGTCATCGGAGGCGTGCGGCCAGGACGACCACGCGGCATACCCCTCGTGCTCGGCGCCTCGGCGCTCGTCGTGGGCGGGCTCGCACTCGCTGCGCCGTCGCGGCTGGCGGCCGACGTGACGCTGGGAGTTCCGTTCGTGCCGTTCGGCGACTCGACGTCGCGGGTGTTGACCCCGATCGGGGTGGTCGCCCTGACCCTCGTGCTGGCGCTCGTCGTGGTGACGGCACCGCGGTGGTGGGTACTGCTGCGGCGCGCCGACCTGCCCGGTGCTGTGCTCCTCGGGCTGGCCCTCGGCAGCGTGGTGCTGACCTTTGCCGCCAGCGATCCCGAGCGTGAGGTGGTCGGGCCGCTGGGGTTCGCGTTGCTGCCGGTCGGGGCCCTCGCCCTGGGGCTCTACCTCTGGAGGCACCACACCGTTGCCGAGCCCCTCGTGGCGCGCGGTGTCGTGCGAGGCCGGGCGCGGACCTCCCTCGTCGTGAGCCTTCTCGTGGGCGCCGCCCTCGTGGCGGTCATCGTCGACGTGCCGGTGCTCGCGAGGCTGACGCTCACCGACTCGCAGACTGTCGCGGCGTTCGTGCTGGTGCGGTTCCTGCTGGCCGTGCCCGTGGGTGCGCTGCTCGGGGGCTGGTCGCTGCGCAGGCTCGGTGACGGGCTGGTCAGTGGGGCCGGCCTGCTGGTGGCGACCGTCGGCCTGTTCGCGATGAGCGGGTGGGGGGAAGGCTCCCTCGACGGGCCGATGGCCACGGTGGTCCTCGTGGCCGTGGGGCTGGGGATCGGGCTGGCGCTCGCTCCGGTCAACAACGCGGCCCTCGCCGACGCCCCGGCCGAGGCGCACGGCGTGGCCTCAGCCCTGGTCGTCGTGGCCCGCATGGTCGGGATGGTCGTGGGCCTGGCGCTGCTGACGGCGATCGGCCTGCACCGCTACTACGACACCGTCGCAGCGCTGCCCGACCAGACGGACACGAAGGCACTCCTCGCCGCAGGCCTCGTGCAGGTGCAGACGGTGTTCCTCGGCGCGGCGATCGCGGCCCTCCTCGGCGCCCTCGCGTCGGTGGGACTCGGTCTTCGCCGGAACCAGCAGCCGGTGGCTTCCCTCCAACCTTGGTGAACCCTTCTCGTGCGCTCGTGCTCGCCGGCGTGCTCGGCCTCGTGCTGACGACCGCGGCGTGTGTCCCACCGCCGCGGGCGTGCACGGAGATCGGCGCCACGAACGGTGTCCGCGTCACCATCGCCGGCTTTCCGCGGGCGTTCGACGCCCAGGCCCTCAACAACGAGATCAGCGTGCGCGCCTGCGTCAGAGGCAGGTGCGGGACGGCGGCCTTCATGGGTGCCGAGGAGGACTCGGCGTGGGTCGACCTCCCGGCCATCAGCTCCACCGAACCCGTCGACGTCACCGTCACCGCGCGCGACACGGCAGGCGCGGTGTTCGTCCCCGAGACCACGGTCCGCGTCACCCCGCGCAAGGTCCAGCCCAACGGGCCAGGGTGCGAGCCCACGGCCTTTCAGGCGCAGGTCACGGTCACGCCACCGGCGAGAGCAGTGTCGTGAAGGCCTCGACGACCTCGTCGGTGGCTTCGTACACCAGCATGTGACCGCGACCGGTGAGGATCCGCAGCTCTGCGTGGGGGATCAGCTCGGCGAGCCGTCGACCGTGCCGGGGCGGCGTGAGCCTGTCGCGGTCACCGACCAGCACCACGGTGGGTATGCCGGCCAGCTGGCTCAGTGCCTCGCTCTCGTCGTGCTCACCGAGGGCGCCGAAGAACCGGCCCATGGTCGGCAGCGACGTCCGCGCCACCATGTCGCGGGTCAGCTGCACGTGTGACGGGTCGGCGTCGGCACCGAACAGCAGCCGTCGCTGGCCCCGGTTCGTGACGAACCGGCCCGCCGGGATCCCTGGCATCCGCGATGCGAGGGCCATCAGGCGGGCCTCGACGGCTGAGAGGCGGTTCTGCAGGTCACCCGCGCTGGTCGCCACGAGCACCGTGCCGGCCACCCGGGTTCGGAACTCGTCGGGGTGCAGCCCCGCGTAGGCCATCACCGTCATCCCGCCCATCGAGTGACCTCCGAGGAGCACTCGTCCCCGCGGCGCCACCACGTCGAGCACCGCAGCCAGGTCGCCACCGAGCATCCGCACCGTCGGCCGGCCACGCAACGGGCTGGACCCGCCGTGCCCCCGCTGGTCGTAGGTCACCACCCGCACCCCCGCCGCGACGAGCTGCTCGACGACCGGGAGCCACGACGCCCGCGTGAGCGTCCACCCGTGCGCCAGGACCACGGTGGGGGCGTTGCCGACGGAGGTGGCGGCGCCCTTGGAGGCCGTGCCCGCGGCATACTCCTGCACCTGGAGCAGGGCTCCGTCGGGAACGGCGACGGTGAAGGTGCGGGACGTCATCCGCTCAGTCGTCCAGCTGCACGACGACGGGGGCGTGGTCGGAGGCGCCCTTGCCCTTGCGCTCCTCGCGGTCGATCACGGCGCCGGCCACCCGGGCCGCGAACGCCGGGGTGCCGAGGATGAAGTCGATCCGCATCCCGCGACGTTTCTGGAAGCTCAGCATCTTGTAGTCCCAGTAGGTGAAGGTCCCGGGCTCGGGGGTGTGGGGCCGCACGACGTCGACGAACCCGGCGTCCAGGAGCGCCTGAAAGGCCGCCCGCTCACCGGGGGAGACGTGGCTCTTGTCGAGGTAGTACTCCATCGACCAGACGTCCTCGTCCTGCGGTGCGATGTTCCAGTCGCCCATGAGCGCCGCCGTCTCGCCGGCCTCGACGGACGTCCTCGCCTGGTCGCGGAGCCGGGCCAGCCAGTCGAGCTTGTAGACCATGTGCGGGTCCTCGATGTGGCGACCGTTGGGGACGTAGACCGAGGTGACCTTGACGCCCCCGCACGTGGCGGTGAGGGCGCGTGCCTCGACGACCGGCGGGTCGCCCCACGCCGGGGCGTCGGGGAAGGACGGCGTGACGTCCTCGATCCCGACCCGGGACACGATGGCGACGCCGTTCCAGTGGTTCAGGCCGTGGTGGGCCACCTCGTAGCCGAGGGCCTGAAGCCGGTCGAACGGGAACTGGGCGTCGGTCGCCTTGGTCTCCTGGATCGCGAGCACGTCGACGTCGCTGCGCTGCAGCCAGGCCTCGACACGGTCGATGCGGGAGCGGATCGAGTTGACGTTCCAGGTGGCAATGCGCACGCAGGCAACCCTATGCGGACCCGCCTAGAGTGAGGACATGAGCACTGCCCTCGTCACCGGCGCCACCGCCGGCATCGGCCTGTCCTTCGCCCACGCCCTCGCGGAGCGCGGGCACGACGTCGTCCTCGTCGCCCGTGACCGTGCGCGGCTGGAGAACGTCTCCGACGAGCTGCACGCGAAGTACTCCGTCGGGACCGAGATCCTCGTCGCCGACCTTTCCGACCGGGCCGAGACGGGCAAGGTCGCCGAGCGGCTGGCCGACCTCGCCCGTCCCGTCGACCTGCTGGTCAACAACGCGGGTTACTCGCTCAAGGGCTCGTTCCTGCGCCACGACGTCACGGAGGAGGAGGCCAACTTCGACGTCCTGTGCCGGGCGGTCCTGGTCCTGTCGCACGCCGCGGGCAACGCGATGCGCAGCCGCGGGCACGGCGCCATCATCAACGTCTCGTCGGTCGCCTCGTTCATCACCGCGGGCACCTACTCCGCCAACAAGTCCTACGTCACGGTCTTCACCGAGGGCCTCGCCGCGGAGCTGCGCGGCACCGGCGTGACGGCCACCGCCCTCTGTCCCGGGTTCACGCACACCGAGTTCCACGAGCGGGCGCAGGTCGACATGTCGAGCATCCCCGACTTCATGTGGCTCAATGCCGACCGGCTGGTGCGCGACTGCCTCGACGACGTCGCCAAGGGCCGCGTCGTGTCGGTGCCGTCAGCGCAGTACAAGGCGATCGTCGCCGCGCTGCGCGTCGTGCCCCGCTCACTGGTGCGCCGCCGCGCCCGGAGCGTCCACCGCCCAGGGAAGTAGGTCTGTGCCGCGTGGCTGAGCCACGCGGCATACCTCGGCGTGGTCAGGGGTGGTCATCGGTGGCCCGCGGCGTAGTGCCGGGCCAGCAGGTCGCCACCCCAGTCGTCTGTGAGGTCCCGCCACACGCTGTGGATGTGGTTCGCGTCGTCCTGCGTGTTGTCGTACTCGAGCAGGAAGGTCGGTCCGAGCACCGAGTAGTAGTGGCCCTCGCCGGGACTCGTCCCGCCTGCCCACGCGAACCGGATCTCGTCGAGATCCGCCTTGTCGGCCGCTGCCCACGCGGCTGCCGCGGCTGTCTCGGGCGTGCGGCCGAAGTAGTGGCGCACCAGTTCGTGCAGTCGCTGCTGCTGCGTGGTGGTCAGGTCCGCGTGCCCGATGCCCGCGCTGATGCGGGAGGAATCGGCGACCGGGTCGTAGCGGGTCAGGATGTCGCGGGGGGCCTTGGCGGACGTGATGGCCCGCTGCCGCTGGGTTTCGTCGAGGGAGGCGAGCAGGTCGCGGGCGAGGTCCTCTTCGGCGGTGAGCGCACTCATTCCCTCGCGTGGACCCGTGGGCACCCGCGCCGGTTAGGACCCGAAGAAGCTCGGCGTCACGCTGAGGTCGTCACCGACGGCCGTCACGTGGACCGCCAGGTGGTGGCCGTTGACCCGCCAGGCCCACGCGCCCCCGTCCGACGGCGTGCCGAAGACCCGGAACCAGAACCGGTCGTCGCCCGGTTGTGGCTCGCCCCCGGCCAGCTGTCGGCGAACGAAGTCGAGCTCGATCACGGCCCGCGCGGTCTTCGCCCCTGCGGCACTGCAGCCGGTGTCGAGCAGGTTGAGAGCCGCCTCCCGCTGGTCCGTCGTCAGCTCGGCGAGCGACAGGCCGGGTCGGGGCCCGGGCAGGTAGGACCAGTCACGGAACCCCGGGTCGTCGAGGTCGGCAGCGAGGGCCCCCTGCTGTGGAGGCGTGAGCAACGCAACCAGTGCGGAGGCAGCGTCTGCCATCCGACCGGTGAGGCGCCGCGAGGTCGAGGCCATGACGTTCACCCTAGGCAGGGCGAGCGCGCTGACAAGGTCTGAGGCGGGGCCAGAACGGGCCTCGGTAGGCTGGCCAACCGTGACCGACACTGCCGCCGCCCGTGCCCGCCTGCTCGAGATCGTCAAGGAGAAGGCCATCGTCCACGGCCGGGTGACGCTGTCGTCCGGCAAGGAGGCCGACTACTACGTCGACCTGCGTCGCATCACCCTCGACGGCGAGGCCGCGCCGCTGGTCGGGATCGTCATGCGCGACCTGGTGGCCGACCTCGACTATGACGCCGTGGGCGGGCTGACGCTCGGAGCCGACCCCGTCGCCACCTCGATCCTGCACGCGAGCGCAGCTGCAGGGGATCGCAAGGACGCGTTCGTCGTCCGCAAGGCGGGCAAGGCCCACGGGCTCCAGCAGCGCATCGAGGGGCCCTCGATCGAGGGCCGCCGCGTCGTCGTCGTCGAGGACACGACGACCACCGGCAACTCACCGCTCGACGCCGTGGACGCCGCCCGCGAGGCCGGGGCCGAGGTCGTGGCCATCGCGACCATCGCGGACCGCGCGACCGGTGCCGGGCAGCGGTTCGAGGACGCCGGGCTCGAGTACCGGTTCGTCTACGGCCTCGACGAACTCGGTCTGGCCTAGGCTGCACTGCAGAAGGCGCACCGTGGAAGCTGCACCGCTGTAGGCGAGACGCCGCACAAGACGACGCCGCACAAAACAAGGGGATTGCTCATGTGGGTCTGGATCATCATCGCGGTCGTGCTCGTGCTGCTCGTCCTGTGGGCGGTCGGTGTCTACAACGGGCTGATCAAGCTGCGCAACCTCGTGCAGGAGGCGTGGCGCCAGATCGACGTCGAGCTCAAGCGCCGGCACGACCTCATCGGCAACCTCGTGGAGACGGTCAAGGGCTACGCCGCCCACGAGCGGGGCACGCTCGAGGACGTCATGAAGGCCCGCTCCGCCGCCATGGCCGGTGGTCAGAGCCCCGCGCAGCAGGCCCAGAGCGAGGGCTTGCTGAGCCAGGCGCTCGGCCGGCTCATCGCGGTCGCCGAGGCCTACCCCGACCTGAAGGCCAACCAGAACTTCCTGGCGCTGCAGCAGGAGCTGACCTCCACCGAGGACCGGATCGCCGCGGCCCGGCGCTACTACAACGCCAACGTGCGTGAGCTCAACACCAAGGTCGAGACCGTCCCGTCCAACATCATCGCCGGCATGTTCAACATCGGCCGCGCCGAGTACTTCGAGGTCGAGGGCGAGGAGCGCGACCCCGTGAAGGTCGACTTCGGCCAGCGCGACGCAACGATCCCCCCGCCCAGCGGGTATGCCGGGGGCACGCCAGCAGGCGCCCCCGCCACCCCGCCCSCCCCSCCCACGCAGGACACCCCGCCAACCCCGTAGGCGCGGCTGGGGTCCACCGGTCGGTGGACGGGGAATCAACCGGGTGGGGCTGACGCCGGCGCCTGCGGGCACGACAGGCTGTAGCCATGTCAACACCAGACGCACCCATCCGTTTGACCGGACTGCGCAAGACCTACGGAGCTCGCGAGGCCGTCGACGGCATCGACCTGCAGATCGAACGAGGCGAGGTGTTCGCGCTGCTCGGCCCGAACGGCGCGGGCAAGACGACGACCGTCGAGATCCTGGAGGGTTTCCGCAAGCGCGATGGCGGCACCGTCAGCGTCCTCGGCGAGGACCCGCAGACGGCGGGTCTCGCCTGGCGCAACCGGCTCGGCGTCGTGCTGCAGTCCTCGACCGGGCTGGACCTCATCACGCCTCGCGAGGCACTGGCCAGCACCGCCAAGGTGTTTCGCACCCCACGCGATGTCGACGAGGTGCTCGCCGCGGTCGGGCTCGTCGACAAGGCGAACGACCGGGTCGGCAAGCTCAGCGGTGGCCAGCGTCGCCGGCTCGACGTCGGCCTGGGCATCGTCGGCACCCCCGAGCTGCTGTTCCTCGACGAACCCACCACGGGCTTCGACCCCCAGGCCCGACGCGACTTCTGGGAGCTGATCGGCTCGTTGGCCGACGGCGGCACGACGATCCTGCTCACGACCCACTACCTGGACGAGGCCGAGCAGCTGGCCGACCGGGTGGGTGTCATCGCCGCGGGCAGGATGCTCGCCCTCGACACCCCGGCCAACCTCGGTGGCCGGGCCTCGTCCGAGGCCACGGTGACGTGGGAGGACGACGCGGGCACGCGGCATACCGAGAAGACAAGCACGCCAACGCAGTTCGTCGCGCGCCTCGGCGCCGAGCTCGGCGGCGAGGTCCGCAAGCTGACCGTGACCCGGCCCTCCCTGGAGGACACCTATCTCTCCCTGATCACCCCGCACCTCGCCGCCGCCGTGACCGGCCGCGAACCCGAACTGGAGGTCGTCGCGTGAACACGTTCGCCATCGGCTGGGACCGCACCGTCCTCGAGCTGAAGATGTACTTCCGCGAGAAGGAGGCGGTCTTCTTCTCGTTCGTCTTCCCGATCCTCATGCTGAGCATGTTCTCGGTGATCTTCGGCGACAGCTTCAGCAAGGGCGACGCTGCCGACGCCGGGGTCACCGCTGCCCGCTTCTTCCTCCCAGGGATGGTCGCGGCCGGCGTGATGCTGACCAGCTTCCAGTCGATGGCGCTGTCCGTCGCGGTCGAGAGGGACGACGGCACCCTCAAGCGCCTGCGGTCGACGCCGATGCCGCCGGTGGCCTACTTCCTCGGCAAGGTCGGGCTGGTGGCGATCACGAGCCTCGCGCAGTTCGCGCTGCTCATCGCCGTCGCCAAGCTCGGGTTCGGCGTCCAGCTGCCGACCGACGCGGGGCGGTGGGGCACCTTCGTGTGGGTGTTCCTGCTCGGTGTCGCCTCGGGCACGGTGCTCGGGATCGCCTTCTCCTCCCTGGCTTCCTCGTCCCGCTCTGTCGGCGCCATCGTCATCGCACCGACCCTCATCCTGCAGTTCATCTCCGGCGTCTACTTCGCCTTCACCGACCTGCCCGAGTGGCTCAAGCAGGTGGCTTCGGTCTTCCCCTTGAAGTGGATCGCGCAGGGCATGCGGTCGGTGTTCTTCCCCGGCGACTGGCAGGACCAGGAGATGGCCGGCGGGTGGGAGCACGGTCGCACCGCCCTCGTGCTCGCCGCGTGGCTGGTCGCCGGGCTCATCGTCTGTGCCCGCACCTTCCGCTGGACCAAGCGCGGCACGACATGATGGTCACGTGAGTGCCGGGATGAGGGCCACATGAGCACCGACAGCATCGGGCCGGCTGACTGCTCGGAGCAGGGCGCGTCAGCCGATGCCCTCGACGAGATGTGGCGCGGCCAGATGCGTTGGTGGCACGGACTGTTCGCCGTCCTCGTCGTGACGACCGTCGTGGTGATGGTGGCAGAGGACAAGGAGTACCTCGGCTGGCGGATCGCCTGCGTGGTCGCCATCGGCGCGGCGTATGCCGTGTGGGGCCGCCGCGGGATGGGTGAGCGTGACCCCGTGGCGGGCATCGCCTACACAGGGGTCGCCTGGGGGCTGATGATCGTCCTGATGTCGCTCGACGGCACGGGCACGGCCTGGATCCTGACGTTCGGGCTCTTCCCGCAGACCTGGGCGATCCTGCCACGCAACAAGGCTGCCGTGACGGTGATCCTCGCTGTGGTCGGGATCGGGCTTGCGCGCCTGTTGCAGGGCCCCCGCACCGGCGACGACGCCATCGGCATCGCGATCAGCACCGTCATCATGCTCGTGCTCTCGCTCACCCTGGGCCTGTTCATCGACCGGATCATCCGGGAGGCCGACGCCCGGGCGCGGACCATCGACGAGCTGCACCGCACGCAGGACGAGCTCGCCGCGGCCGAGCGCGCGCAGGGCGTCGCCGGCGAGCGCGAGCGCATCTCGCGCGAGATCCACGACACCTTGGCGCAGGGCTTCACCTCGGTCGTGACGCTGGCCCGGGCGACCGAGCTGGCGCTGGACCGCGGCGACCTCGCCGCGGTTCGCGAGCGGCTGCGGCTGATCGAGCAGACCGCCGCCGACAACCTCTCCGAGGCCCGGCTGATCGTCGCTGAGATGACGCCCGGCCACCTCCAGTCGCGGACGCTTTCCGAGGCCTTGCAGCGGCTCGTCGACGCTGTCTCGGCGGAGAGCGGCATGGCCGGGTCGCTCCGCGTGGACGGGGAGCCGGTCGTCCTGTCGGCCAACTCCGAGGTGGTGCTGCTGCGCACCGCCCAGGAAGGGCTGGCCAACGTGCGGCGTCACTCGGGTGCCTCCACCTTCGAGGTGTTCCTGTCGTATGCCGCGGACGGCCCCATCGCGCTCGTGGTCACCGACGACGGAGTCGGGTTCGACCCGGTCGCCGGGGCCCGGGGCTACGGGCTCGACGGAGCCACTGCCCGTGCCAGTGAGGTCGGCGGCCGGTTCGACGTCGACAGCACGCCGGGCGCGGGCTCGCGACTGAGGGTGGAGGTGCCCCGATGACCGAGGGTGGAGGTGCCCCGATGGCGTTGCGGCTCCTGGTGGTCGACGACCATCCGGTCGTCCGCATGGGCCTTGTGGCGATGCTGTCCGAGCACCCGGACTTCGAGGTGGTCGGTGAGGCCGCCGACGGAGCCGAGGCGGTGGTGCTGGCGGCCCGGCTCAGGCCCGACGTGGTGCTCATGGACCTGCGCATGCCGGTCATGGACGGTGCCGACGCCACCGCCAGGATGCGGGCGGGCGAGCCTGCTCCGGCGGTCCTGGTGCTCACCACCTATGACACGGATGCCGACATCGTCAGGGCGGTGGAGGCGGGAGCCAACGGCTACCTGCTCAAGGACGCGCCCCGCGAGACCCTCGCCGACGCCATCCGCCGTGCGGCGCGGGGCGAGACCGTGCTGGCGCCGCCCGTCGTCGCACGACTGGCCAGTCGGATGCGCGCGCCCGCGCCTCCCACCCTGACCGAACGCGAGACCGAGGTCGTGCGCTGCGTCGCCAAGGGCCTGTCCAACGCCGAGGTCGGTCGCGAGCTGCACATCGGGGAGGCGACCGTGAAGACGCACCTGCTGCGGGCCTTCGAGAAGCTCGGGGTGACCGACCGCACGGCAGCCGTGACCGCGGCATACCGGGCCGGGCTGATCGAGCTCTGACGACCGAGCCCGAAGGATTGAGCGCTGAGGATCCAGCCCTGAGTCACGCCGCGGGTGTCTGGCGGGCCCTTGATCCGGGTAAGACCCGGTTCGTCCGATGCACCTGGGGTAGTACCAGTGTCCCTGTCGGCGTGCGCTCGGGCCCGCGACCATGGGTGATAGACCGCGGCGCATCCGCACGCGCCCCGCGGCGAATGGAGAGGGGTCAACAATGCGCAATGTCTACCGGGTACTGGCGTTCCTCGTGGCGATCGAGGTGGCCATCCAGGCGATGTTCGTCGTCTATGGCGACGCAGGGTTGGGGCTGTGGATCGAGAACGATGGTGGTGTGGTGGACAAGGCGACGTTCGATGCGGCGATCGAAGGGGGCGAGGCGCCCTTCCCGGAGTTCCAGGCCCTCCTCCTGCACGGAATGAACGGGATGATGGTCATCCCCGCGTTGGCGCTGTTGCTGGTCATCTCGTCGTTCTTCGCGAAGGTGCCGCGCGGCATCCTGTTCGCGTTCGCGGTGCTGGTGCTCGTCCTGCTGCAGGTCACCCTGGGCCTGATGGGTCACAGCATCGCGGCACTGGGCGCCCTGCACGGGCTCAACGCGCTGGCGCTGTTCTCGACGGCGGCCTGGACGGGAATCAGGGTGAAGCGGGCGGCTCCGGCGAGGACCGGAGCGCGCGAGTCCGCTGATCGCGTTGCCGTCTGAGGGGCAGGCTCGCCGGCGTGGCCGGGTCCGACTGGTGGTCGCGCTTGCGGCGACCCTCGCGGTCCTGGTCCCGCTGGCCTGGATGTGGGCCGCCAGCCTGGTCCCGTCGTCCTACTCGGTGATGCGGATGGGGCCGGTCGACCTCGGTGGCGTGGCCGAGCTGCATGCGCACCTGCCGGGCGCCACCGGAGGCCGCGACGTCACCACCCTCGTCGAACCCGACGACGGGACTCCCGACGTCGAGGTCACCCTGACCGCGCGCCGGCAGAAGGTGACCATCGCCGGCGGACCCACGCTCACGGCATACACCCTCAACGGCACGACGCCGGGGCCGACGATCCGTGCGCAGGCGGGTGACCTCGTGCAGGTGACCCTCGTCAACGAGTCGGTTCCGGGCGGCACGACCCTGCACTGGCACGGGATCGATGTGCCCAACGCCGAGGACGGTGTCGCCGGGGTCACCCAGGACGCCGTGCCGATCGGCGGTCGGCACGTCTACCGGTTCCGCGCCGACCAGGTGGGCACCTTCTGGTACCACTCGCACCAGGTCTCGCACGCGCAGGTGGTCAAGGGCCTGCTGGGAGCTGTCGTCGTCACCCCTCGCGGTGGCATCGGCGGCGACGTCGACGTCGTGGGGCTGTCGCACCTGTACGCCGGCAAGCGGGCGGTGCAGGGCAGGGCCGGAGATGTGCCGGTCGAGGTCGCGCCCGGGGCGAGTGCCAGGGTGCGGATCATCAACACCGACAACGGAATCATGCCGGTGTGGGTGAGTGGGGCGGCGTTCGAGCTGGTAGCCGTCGACGGCACGGACGTGAACCAGCCGACGGCCGTCGAGGGCCGGAAGGTGCTGGTGCCGGCGGGAGGTCGGGCCGACCTGCGGGTGAGGGTGCCGACCTCGGGTGAGGCCGTACGGGTGGAGATGGGCGGAGCCGCGCTCGTGCTGGGTCCGGCCGGTCGCTCGGGGACCGCCACCCGCGCGCCCAGGCCCGTCGTCGACCTGCTGACCTACGGCTCGCCTGCCGCACTGCCCTTCGACCCGGCGAGTCCCGACCGGCGGTTCGACTACGAGATGGGTCGGCGCCCGGGCTTCCTCAACGGACGCCCCGGGGTGCAGTGGACGATCAACGGCCAGATGTTCCCGGCAGTCCCGATGTTCATGGTCTCCGAGGGCGACGTCGTCGTGATGCACATCGACAACCACTCGGGCGAGACGCACCCGATGCACCTGCACGGGCACCACGTCGTCGTGCTGGCGCGCGACGGGGTAAAGGCCACGGGCAGTCCGTGGTGGACCGACTCCCTGGAGGTCAACAGCGGTCAGACGATGGATGTGGCTTTCGTCGCCGACAACCCCGGCATCTGGCTGGACCACTGCCACAACCTGCCGCACGCCCAGGAGGGTCTGGTCGCCCACCTGATGTACGAGGGGGTGACCACCCGGTTCCGACTGGGGCGGGACACCCCCAACAGCCCTGAGTAAGTGGGGTGCCTTGGGGTGGCGTCACCCAAGTCCCTGAACCCGAGAAAGGTAGGACTGGTGGGTCAGACGCGGTCGTCGCGCAGGTCCTCGATGGCCTCGCCGGTCTCATCGACGATCTCCTCCGCGTCGGTCCGGCCGCGGCGAGCCCGGATCACCTCGACGACCATGGGGACCAACGACACGGCCACGATCGCCAGGATGGCCAGCTCGAGGTGGTCCTTGAGCGCGGGGAACGAGTTGCCCAGGAAGTAGCCGAGCAGCGTCACGACCCAGACCCACAGGACTGCGCCGACCCCGCTCCACAGGAAGAAGTGCCGGCGCTCCATCCGGCTCACCCCGGCGACGACGGTGATGAAGGTGCGCACGATGGGCACGAACCGGCCGATGACCAGTGCCTTGGCGCCGTGCTTCTCGAAGAAGGCGTGGCTGTCGTCGAAGTACTTCTTCTTCAGGATGCGGCCGTCGCGCTCATAGAGCGGTCGGCCCACGGCGCGGCCGATCTCGTACCCGACGACGTTGCCCGCGAACGCCGCGACGCTCAGCACCACGAGGGCGACGACCAGGTTCATCGAGAAGTCACCGGTGCTGATGAACAGCCCGATGGCGAAGAGCAGCGAGTCACCGGGCAGGATCGGGAAGAGCAGCCCGCACTCGATGAAGACGATCGCCACGCTCACCCAGAAGAACTGGGATCCGAAGTGGTCCAGGAGCCACTGGGGGTCCATCCAGTTGGTGCTGAGTGAGTGCATGGACTACAGGGTATGCCGCGTGCCCGCGACCGCCCGAATCCTCACCTGAGAGCAGCCTGAGCCCGACAGCAACCCCTCGGGCGCGAGTTTGAAGGATCTGCCGGACCAGGGTCCGGCAGATCCTGCAAAGACTCCAAGGTCAGTCGGGGTGGGCAACCGGCTTTCGGTCCGGCAGGGGCACGATGCCCAGCCCGAGGACCGCGGCGACGGGCAGCAGCGGCCACACCCAGTGGACACCTTCACGCGAGACGATCCCGGACGCCGCCATCACCCCGAGTCCACCGCACACTGCCGCGGTCGCGACCGCCGGGCGCCACACGGAGGGCGCGGGGCGACGGTCGCGGATGGGCTTCTCGAACCGGCCGAAGAGCAGGACCAGCCCGGAGGTCACAGCGCCGAGGACGGCGAACCACACCGGCCTGGTGGTCCACCAGTACCCGGTGAGTGGAGTCGCCCGGAGCCCGAAACCCCCTGCCAGCAAGGACATCCCGATGACCAGCACCATGGCCGTGAGGTGCCAGAGGTAGAGCGACATGATGCGCAGGTTGACCACGACGGCAACGGCCCACACCCTCGGGCGTTCCAGCAGGACAGCCAGCCGCCGCTCGGCCAGCAGCACCACGCCGGCCTGGACCATCCCCAGGAAGGCCAGCGTGACGCGGGTCGGGTAGGAGTTGTTGAGGACGGCACCGTCGACCCCGATCATCGAGACGGGGTAGGGGCCGGCCCAGACGAGGGCCACGAGCCCGACGAGGCCGACGGCGGCGAGCGAGGCCCGCCGCCCCGTGGTGGCCAACGAGCCGTCGAGCCAGGCGAAGCCCAGCTGGTGCACCGTGGCCCAGACGACGAGGTAGTTGGCGAACCCCACCCAGTGGTTGTCGCCGGCGATGCTCCACCAGTCGACCAGGCCCCCGAGGGTGAGCCCGGCCCCCACGCTCCACCAGCCCAGGCGCTCCCAGGCTGCGAGCAGGAGGGGCGCCACCGCGACCACGACGATGTAGGCCGCGAGGAACCAGGTGGGCACGAGGGCGACCTGCGACGCAGTGCGCAGCGTTGCCCCGGGGACGCCCGCGGCATACGCGATGGAGGCGATCGCCAGCCACACGAGGAGGAGGGGGACCACCGGAGCGGCGAGCCGTTGGAGCCGCGCCCGCAACCACGTGGCGTAGGTCTCGCCGCGGCGACGGGCAGAGCGCCAGGACAGGCCGTTCGCGTAGCCGCCGACGATGAAGAACAGCGGCATCACCTGGAAGACCCAGGTGAGCGGGTGGCTCCACGGTGCGATGTTGAGCACGGCGTTCGGCACGAGCTTTCCGTCCCGCACCATGACCGCGGCCATCAGCCAGTGGCCGAGGACGACGGTCAGGATCGCGGCGGCGCGCAGGAAGTCGACGACGCGGTTTCGGTCAGCGGGGGTGGCGGCAGCGAGGGCGCGGGGGTCCATGGGTCGAGCGTGGCGGGTCGGGGGGCGCGGCGCCTGAGTAGCAGCGCCCATCCGCCGGCAGCGGCGTGGCACACTCCGCCCCCTAGGGTGGCGGGCGTGAAGGACGAGGCGAGCCCGAGCGACGAGGTCGGCGTGGGCCCGTGGTCGGGCGACTGGCCGGCCGGCGACCACTGGGACGCCGAGCTACTACGCGACGGTGACCGCCGCAACGTCGTGGACGGCTACCGCTACTGGCGGCACGACGCCATCGTCGCTGACCTCGACACCCACCGCCACGACTTCCACGTGGCCGTCGAGAACTGGGGCCACGACTTCAACATCGGGTCGGTCATCAGGACGGCGAACGCCTTCAACGCCAAGGCTTTCCACATCGTCGGCAAACGACGGTGGAACCGCCGGGGAGCGATGGTCACCGACCGCTACCAGCACGAGCACCACCACCCGACCGTGGAGGACCTCGTCACCTGGGCCGCGACGGCGGGCACCGGCGCCGGCGGCCCGCCACGCGGCATACCCCTCATCGGGATCGACAACCTGCCGGGCTCGCTGCCCCTGGAGACCTATGACCTGCCGCGCGAGTGCGTGCTCGTCTTCGGACAGGAGGGGCCAGGGCTGTCGGCGCCGATGCGTGCGGCCTGTGAGGTGGTGCTGCACATCGAGCAGTTCGGGTCGACGCGCTCGATCAACGCCGGCGCTGCGGCAGCGATCGCCATGCATGCCTGGGTGCGGCGGAACATTTTCGGGCAGGCTGTCGATTAGCACTCCGCTCGCCCGTCATCAGGATGGAAGCACCCACCGATGAGAGGAACAGCCATGACCCAGTACATCGTCCTGCTGCCGGCCGACGAGACCCGCTACGCCTCGGCCTCCGCCGAGGAGCGCACCGACCTCACGGCCGCCCACGGGGAGTTCGTCCAGCTGCTCGCCGAGCGCGGGCACAAGATGACCGGCGGTGCGCAGCTGACCCCGGCCGGGGCGGCGCGGGTGGTCCGCGGGTCCGCCACCGACGAGGTCTCCGTGACCGACGGCCCCTACGCCGAGAGCGCCGAACAGGTCGGCGGCTACTACGTCGTCGAGACCTCGGACGTCGACGACCTGGCCAAGGTCTGCGGCCGGCTGCTCGCGACGCCGTTCCACGACGCGATCGAGATCCGGCAGCTCGTCGAGGGCATGTGAGGTCGTCATGACCGAGTACGTCGTCCTCATCGTCGGTGATGCCGACCGCTGGTGGACCACCATGAGCCCGGAGCGACGCCAGGCCGGGTATGCCGAGTACACCCGGTTCGGGGAAGAGCTGGGCCGGCGTGGTCACAAGATCGTTGGTGGAGCGGAGCTGCACGCGACCTCCGAGGGGCGTCGCATCCCGCGTGGCGGCGGCCCGGTCACCGACGGCCCCTTTGCCGAGGTGACGGAGCAGGTCGGCGGCTTCTACCAGATCGAGACCGACGACCTCGACGACCTGTTGGAGTGCTGTCAGATCATCGCCGCCGTCGGGGACGGCATCGAGGTGCGGCGGGTGGTCAAGCCCGAGGACCGCGGGTCGTGAGGTACGTCGTCCTCATCGCCTACGAGCCCGGCCGCTGGGCCGAGGCCGGCGAGGAGGTGCGGCAGGAGTACTTCGATGCCCACCACGCCTTCGAGCGGTTCGTCGACGAGCACGGACGGCGACTCGGCAGCGCGGCGTTGAGCGATGCCGACCTGGCGACGACGATCCGGCGTGACGGCGACGGCTCGGACGTCGTCACCGACGGACCCTTCGTCGAGCTCGCCGAGCAGATCGGCGGCTACTACGACGTCGAGCTGCCCGACCTCGACGCCGCCATCGCGGCCGCTCGGCTGCTGCCGCGGGACTACACCCTCGAGATCCGTTCCGTGGTCGGCGTGGAGGGCTACGAGAGCCGGTGAGCTCCGACGAGGTCGGCGGGTCGGCCGAGTACCCGGCCGAGGTGCTGGCCACCGTGGTGCGGGAGGAGTGGGGACGGCTCACGTCCCTGCTCCTCGCCCGCTTCCGCCGACTCGACCTCGTCGAGGACGCGCTCGCCGACGCTGTCGAGACCGCGACGCGGCGCTGGACCCGCGACGGCGCACCCGACAACCCGGCGGCCTGGCTCCACACGGCGGCCCGGCGCCGCGTGCTGGACCGGCTGCGCGCCGAGTCGATGGCGCACCGCAAGGTGCCACTGCTGATCATCGAGGCCGAACGCGAGGAGGGATCGCCCGTGCGCGCAGACCCCGGCGACCTCGTCGAGGACGACCTCCTGCGGCTGGTCCTCATGTGCACCCACCCCGCGCTCGACCCCGCCACGGCGAGCGCCCTCGCGCTGCGCCTGGTGCTCGGCGTGAGCACCGCCGACATCGCCCGCCTGTTCCTCGTGCCGGAGCCGACCATGGCGGCCCGCATCACCCGCGCCAAGCGCAAGATCGTCACGGCAGGTATCCCCTTCGCCTTCCCTTCCGCGGAGGCGCTGCCCGACCGGCTCGACACCGTGGCCCAGACTGCCTACCTGGCGTTCACGGCCGGCTACGCCCCCGGCTCCGGACCGGACGCCGTGCGCACCGGCCTCGCCGGTGAGGCGATTCGGCTGGTCCGCGTCGTGCTCGCCCTGCGCCCCGAGACGCCAGTACTGGTGGCCCTCCTCGCCCTGATGCTGCTGCAGCACTCGCGTCGCGACGCGCGCGTCGACGAGACGGGGAGGATCGTGCTGCTGCCCGACCAGGACCGGTCGCGCTGGCACCGTGACGAGGTCGACGAAGCCGTGCGGCTGCTCGGGTCGCCGAGCCTCACCGGCCCGATCACCCTCCAGGCGGCGGGGTATGCCGTGCAGGCCCGGATCGCGGTCGAGCACGCCACCGCACCCACTGCCTCCGCGACGCCGTGGGATCGGGTCGTCGCCCTCTACGACGAACTCCTGGCGCTGACGCCCACTCCCAGCGCGCGGCTGGCGCGCGCCGTCGCCGTCGCCGAGGCCCGCGGACCGCAGGAGGGACTGGCGGCCCTCGAGGGACTGGACGACCTGCTCGCGCACACCCACCGGCTGCCTGCCGTCCGCGCCGAGCTGCTCACCCGCGCCGGCGACCGCGAAGGTGCGGCCGCGGCATACGCCGTCGCCTTCGAGCGCTGCGGCAACGAGGCGGAACGCGCCCTGCTCAGTGAGCGGCAGACGGCCCTGGGCATCAGCGGGGACTGAGCCAGGGGCGGGGCACTGGACCGACCCACCAGCCTGAGACACGGGTGTCCGCCTTCGCGCGGGTCGTGCAAAGATCGGCGACGACGCAAGGCCGCCCCACGCACGAGTCGAAGGAGACTTCCATGCCCATCGCCACCCCCGAGGTGTATGCCGACATGCTGGACCGCGCGAAGGCCGGCTCCTTCGCGTACCCCGCGATCAACATCTCGTCCTCGCAGACGCTGAACGCGGCGATCCGCGGCTTTGCGGAGGCCGGCAGCGACGGCATCGTCCAGGTGTCGACAGGTGGCGCCGAGTACCTCTCCGGCCCGACCGTCAAGGACATGGTGACCGGATCCATCGCGCTCGCGGCCTACGCCCACGAGGTCGCCAAGAAGTACGACGTCAACATCGCGCTGCACACGGACCACTGCCCCAAGGACAAGCTCGACGGCTTCGTCCGCCCGCTGCTGGCGGCCTCCGCCGAGCGCGTGAATGCCGGTGGCACGCCGTGGTTCCAGTCGCACATGTGGGACGGCTCCGCCGTGCCGCTCGACGAGAACCTCGAGATCGCCCGCGAGCTGCTGGGCCTCGCCAAGGCGGCCCACATCATCCTCGAGATCGAGGTGGGCGTCGTCGGCGGCGAGGAGGACGGCGTCGAGGGCAAGATCGACGACAAGCTCTACTCGACCCCCGAGGACGCGCTCGCGACCGTCGAGGCGCTGGGCCTGGGCGAGCAGGGTCGCTACCTCACCGCGCTGACCTTCGGCAACGTCCACGGCGTCTACAAGCCGGGCAACGTCAAGCTCCGCCCCGAGATCCTCAAGGCAGCCCAGGACGCCGTCGTCTCGGCCAAGGGACTGGCTGCGGATGCCAAGCCGTTCGACCTCGTCTTCCACGGTGGGTCCGGCTCGACGCCTGAGGAGATCGCGGCTGCGGTGGACTACGGCGTCGTCAAGATGAACGTCGACACCGACACCCAGTACGCCTTCACGCGTCCCGTCGCCGGTTACATGCTCAGCAACTACTCGGGCGTCTTCAAGATCGACGGCGAGGTCGGCAACAAGAAGCAGTACGACCCGCGCGCCTGGGGCAAGGAGGCCGAGGCCGGCATGGCAGCCCGCGTCGTCGAGGCCTGCGAGAACCTGCGCTCGGCCGGCACCCACGCATGAGCGACAACCTCCTCGGCATCCCCGAGACCCGGCTGCCCGTCGACCCCGCTGCGGCCAAGCTCGAGGAGGGCGTCGCCGCGGACCAGGTGGCCGCGGCATACCCGACCTCGTCGCTGGCCTGGGCCACGCTGGCCGAGCACGCGCTGGCGGACGGTCGCACCGTCGAGGGCTACGCCTACGCACGCACCGGCTACCACCGCGCCCTGGACTCGCTGCGCAAGAACGGCTGGCGCGGTCAGGGTCCTGTGCCGTGGGAGCACGAGCCCAACCGCGGTTTCCTTCGCGCGCTGGCCGCCCTGTCCAGGGCCGCCGGAGCGATCGGCGAGACCGAGGAGGAGCTGCGGTGTGCGCAGTTCCTGCGCGACTCCTCCATGACGGGGGCGCGCGAGCTCGGTCTCTGAGGGGGTCGGGCCGTCCTCTCGCCGGCGCGAGGACGGCGGGCTCGCGCACCCACGAGAAGCAGTGACGCCGGGGGACCGGACCCGATTTCCCAGATCCCGTCCCCCGGCGTCGCCCCCTGCCGCGGACCGGGGCCCGCGGGTGGCAACTCGTCAATGTCGTCCCCTGCCGCCTGACGAGCAGCGCTCGGTCATTGTGCACATACGAGGGGCACCCGAGGTGGCACTATGCTGCCAAAGGACAGAGGATGTCACTACCGTGTGGGAGGCGTCTTGACCAGCGGCGATGCCTTGTCTCGCGACGTGGAACGGATGCTCACCGAACCCATGGAGCGCCTGTTCGGCGTCCTCGAACGTGGCGAGCGAGAGCTGGAGGCACGCCGGGCCGAGCTCGCCGAGGTCCGCTACGCCCTCTTCCAGCTCTCGGCGGGCGGCGCGGCCGCCCAGCACGCGCGGCACAGCGTCGTCGAACCGCTCGCCGCCGACATGGCGGCTCCGATGCTGCGCTACCTGCTGCAGAACACCACCGGCTTGTCCCGGGTCAGCACGATGAGCGTCGACGTGGGGGCCGGGGTCGTGCAGGAGAACTACCGGCTCAACCAGGACCTGCTGACGCAAGGCCGGTTCCGCCAGCGGACGATCTACCCGATGGACATCGTGGCCGGCGAGGACGGCCGCGCCTGGGTGCAGTCCTTCGCAGCGGCAGGCGAGGAGCAGCGGCTGTCACTGTCACCGCCGAGCGAGTTCTCCATCTTCGACCAGCACTCGCTCGTGGCCGTGTCCGAGTGGGGCAACCCCGACAGCGACTACGTCATGGTCCGTGACCCGATGCTCATCGCGGCCTTCACACAGCTGTTCGACCGCGCGTTCGACCTGGCCCTGCCGGTCGTGCCCCACGATGACCAGGACGACGAGGACCTGCGCCTCGTGAAGCTGCTGGGACTCGGTCTGAAGGACGAGTCGATCGCCCGCTACCTCGGGTGCAGCCTGCGGACCGTTCGCCGACGGGTGGCCTCGCTGATGGCTCGACACGGCGTGCAGACCAGGTTCCAGCTCGGGCAGGCGGCGGCCAGCGGTGAACTCGGCTCCCCTCGCGAGACCGTGGAACGGTAGCCTTTCCCGGTACGGGCCCCGTGCGAACACCACGGGGCCTGCTGCATGACCACGGTGACCGACTCCGTCACCGACGCAGACATGGAGAGGTGCGGTATGCCGGCAATCGTGCTCGTGGGCGCTCAGTGGGGCGACGAGGGCAAGGGCAAGGCCACCGACCTGATGGGCAGCGACGTCGACTACGTCGTGAAGTTCAACGGTGGCAACAACGCAGGCCACACCATCGTGATCGAGAAGGACGGCAAGCGAGAGAAGTACGCCCTCCACCTGCTCCCGTCGGGCATCCTCACCCCGACCTGCACCCCGATCATCGGCAACGGCGTCGTCGTGGACCTCGCGGTGCTCTTCGAGGAGATCGACGGCCTCGAAGCGCGAGGAGTCGACACCTCACGACTGCTGGTCAGCGCGAACGCGCACATCATCGCCCCCTACAACCGGGTGCTCGACAAGGTCACCGAGCGCTTCCTCGGGTCGCGCAAGATCGGCACGACCGGCCGCGGCATCGGCCCGACCTATGCCGACAAGATGGCGCGCAACGGCATCCGTGTGCAGGACCTGTTCGACGAGAAGATCCTGCGCCAGAAGGTCGAGGCGGCGCTGGCCCTCAAGAACCAGATCCTCGCCAAGATCTACAACCGCCGTGCGGTCGAGGTCGACGAGGTGATGGAGGAGCTCCTCGGGTATGCCGAGCGGTTGCGTCCCATGGTCGCCGACACCTCCCTGGTGCTCGAGCAGGCACTCAACGAGGGCAAGACCGTGCTGCTGGAGGCCGGGCAGGCGACCCTGCTCGACGTCGACCACGGGACCTACCCCTTCGTCACGTCGTCCAGCGCGACGGCTGGTGGCGCCTGCACCGGCTCCGGCATCCCGCCGACTCGGGTCAACACCGTGATCGCGATCCTCAAGGCCTACTCGACGCGAGTGGGTGAGGGCCCCTTCCCGACCGAGCTGTTCGACGCCAACGGCGAGTTCCTGCGCAAGACCGGCGCCGAGTTCGGCACGACCACCGGCCGCCCGCGCCGCTGCGGATGGGTGGACACCGTGGTCGGTCGCTACGCCACGCGGATCAACGGGGTCACCGACTTCGTCATCACCAAGCTGGACGTGCTGACGGGTCTGGACACCATCCCGGTGTGCGTGGCCTACGACGTCGACGGGGTCAGGCACGACGACATGCCGGTCAACCAGACCGACTTCCACCACGCCAAGCCGATCTACGAGGACCTCCCCGGCTGGTGGGAGGACCTGACAAAGTGCCGGACGTTCGAGGACCTGCCGGCGAACGCCCAGGCCTACGTCCTGCGGCTCGAGGAGCTCATCGGCGCTCGGGTCTCCGCCATCGGCGTGGGCCCGGGTCGCGACGAGATCATCAGTCGCCACTCCCTGCTCGGCGCCTGAGCTCACTGGTTCGTCCCGCCAAACCCTCCGGGCACGTTGTGCGGGACCCGCGCCGAGGTCAGGTGTGGGTCAGGCGGGGCGCAACACCGTCATCCGGTGCGCGGCGCGGGTGAGGGCGACGTAGAGGACGCGCACTCCCCCCGGGGACTCGGCCGCGATCTCCTCGGGGTCGACGATGACCGTCGCGTCGTACTCCAGACCCTTGGTCGACATGGGGTCGATGACGCCGACCCGGTCGCTGAGGGCGCCCAGCCCGGCCAGCGACGCGGCATACCTGGTCGGGGTGATGACCGCGATCGAGCCCTCCACCTCGTCGAGCAGCGCCTCGACCGCGGAGGTCGCGGCGGCCTCCCAGCCGCCGTCGGCGACGGTGGTGTCGACTGGGTCGACGCCGGTCTCACGGACAGCGCGGGGGATGTCGGCATCCGGCACGTGGGCCTGGACCACCTTCGCCGCGTAGTCGAAGATCTCGCGGGCGTTGCGGTAGTTGGTGTCCATGTGGAAGAGGCGACGCTCCTGTGACCCGAAGGCTTCCTCGCGGGCACGGCCTGCCTCCACGGCGTCGGGCCACGACGCCTGCGCAGCGTCGCCGACGACGGTCCACGACGAGTAGCGGCCGCGGCGACCGAGCATCCGCCACTGCATCGGGGACAGGTCCTGAGCCTCGTCGACGAGGACGTGGGCGTACTCGCCGGGGCCCTCGATGCGGCCCTGGAGGAGCAGCTCACGCGGGTCGGTCGGGGAGGTGCGTGACGACTTGGTGCCGACGGCGCGGGAGTCCAGACCTGCCCGCACCTCGGCGACACCGAACTGCGAGACGTCCTCGAACTCCTCGATCTCGTAGAACCCGCGCTCCTCGGCCGGGCCGTCCTGGACAGGACCCAGCCGGGCGGAGAGGTCGTCGACGAGGGCGGCGTCGGCGGCCGACCAGGTGCCGACCTCCAGCGCGTGGCGCATCGAGGCGGCGAACAGGTCGCACTCGTGCGGCGACAGGACACCGGCACCGTGCTGGCGGGCGCGCTCGGGATCGGCGAGCCACAGCAGCACGTCACGGGGGTCCACCTGCGGCCACCAGGCGGCGAGGAACGCGTCCACCTCCAGGTGGTCCTCGAACCGGTCCATGAACTCGGCCCGGTCGCCCTCGCGGACGCTCGCCCAGGCAGCCTCGGCGAGCGCGCTCTGGACCGCCTTGGCCGACAGGTTGCGCTGGTGGTTGCGCAGCACCTGCGCCCGGATCCGGTCGAGCGCGGGTGCGTCGACCCGGACCGCCTTGCCGTTGACGAAGGCGCGGAACGCCTGCGGCGCGTCCGGGGGTGCGTCCGACGAGGCGCGCGCCAGCAGCCGCCGGATGCGCAGGGAACCCTTGATGGCGGCCACCTCTGGCGTGTCCAGCCGGGTCGCCGTGATGCCGTCGACGACGTCGCCGAGCGAACGCAGCGTCACCGACTCCTCACCGAGCGAGGGCAGCACGCGCTCGATGTATGCCGTGTAGGCGGACGAGGGGCCCACCACCAGGATGCCGCCCGCCTCGAACCGGCGGCGGTCGGAGTAGAGCAGGTAGGCGGCGCGGTGCAGGGCGACGACCGTCTTGCCGGTGCCCGGGCCGCCGGTGATCTCGGTGATGCCGCGCGCCGAGGCCCTGATCGCCTCGTCCTGGTGGCGCTGGATCGTGGCCACGATGTCGCGCATCTGGGCACCACGGCTGCGGGTGAGGGCTGCGAGGAGCGCGCCGTCGCCGACGACCACGAGGTCGTCGGGGGCATCGGTCACCATGAGGTCGTCCTCGACGCCGACCACGTCCGGGCCCTTGCACCGCAGGACCCGACGGCGCAGGACATCCATGGGTTCGACGGGAGTGGCCCGGTAGAAGGCGGCTGCTGCGGGCGCGCGCCAGTCGATCACGAGGGGCTCGTAGTCGTCGTCGCGGACTCCGAGCCGGCCGATGTAGCGGATCTCGCGGTCCGGCTCCTTGGCCTCGTGGGCCAGGGCGTGGTCGAGGTCGAGCCGCCCGAAGACGAGGCCTTCGTACTGGGTGTCGAGCGTGGACCGGCGACGGGCGGCATTGAAGACCAAGGCATCCCGCTCGAACAGCCCGGTCAGCTCCTCGTCGCGGACGTCGCCGGTGCGGTCGGTCCGGCCGCGGGCCAAGCCATCGGCCTCGACCAGGCCGGCCCGGGCCTGGGCCTTGAGGAGCTCGGCATAGACGAGGTCGACATGGGCCTGCTCGATGGCGATCTCACGGGCGACCTCGGCGCTGGACGCCTTCGCGCTCGAGTGGTCCGATCCCGTCACGGTGCAACGCTTTCTGGTTGTGCGGCTTGGTGTGGTGCGACGTGCTTCCTCCCGGGGGAGAACGCACGAGTCTAGCGAGCACGAGGAGCCCCGCCGTGCACCAGTTCACAGGGTGGCGAGGGCTAGATCATCCCGCGGCGGGCGGCCTGGACGCCGGCCTGGAACCGGGTGCCGGCGCCGAGCTGGTCCATCAGCGCCCGGACTCGGCGCTCGACGGTGCGCTGGGACACCCCGGCCTGACGCGCGATCGTCGCGTCGGGAGCCCCGGCCGCGAGGAGGGCAAGGATCATCTGGTCGCGCCGTTCGTTGGCCATCCCGCCGAGGCCGAGTGGCGAGCCGAGGTCCCAGAGGTGGTCGGACAAGGCGATCAGGGCCAGCACCATCGACCGGGCGCGGATGAGGGCCGACCCGAAGCCCGAGGGGTCGAAGGCACTCACGTCGACGATCGCCGCGGCCTCGTCGACGATCACGGCGGAGAACGGCACCGAGGACGTCAGGCGGAACCGTTCGCCACCGCGCTCGCGGGCCTCGAGGATCTCCAGCGCCCCGTCGATCTCCAGGACCTCCGTGTCGTAGACCGTCGTGTAGTCGAGCTGGTTGCCGCTCACGCCCCGTGTCGGCTCCTCGTGGCTGTGCAGCGGGCTGGCGAAGATCGCCCGCGTGCGCGGTGACAGCGACCGGAAGCTGCGGATCTGCCGGGTGCCGGCGGCCACGGCTTCCGCGGTGACCGCCGCGATCTCGTCCATGGAGTTCAGGATCCGCACTGTGCCCACGTCGGGTGTGCGGGACGCCGACCTCGCCTGGAAGAACACCTGCGCGAGCTCGTGTGCGGCAGAACGGGTTTCGCGCGCCCGACGCTCGTAGTCGAGGGCAAGGGCAGGCAGGGAGATGTCCGGCGGGATGACCTCGATCCGGTCGCCCGGGTGGACGCGGATCAGCCCGCGGCTCGCCAGGACCTCGAGCGAGTGGTCGATCAACGGAGCCTTCATGCCCTGGGCGACCAGCAGCGCCTTGGTCGGGTCCGGATGCTGCAGTGCGGCCAGGAAGACCCGGGTGATCACGCCTTCGGCCTCGTCGTCGTCGGCGGCGAGCTCCAGGCTGCTCGCCAGCGCGCGCTCGTCGATCGCCGGGTCCTTCGGCCGGTTGGTCGCCTGGCCCCTCCCGTCCACGGTCCCCGCTGACTGGCTCTCGACGACCATGGGGCACATGCTCGTCTCCTGGCGAGATTCCGTCAATGACGCAAGTCCGCCACCTCTGGGCTTTACCTCCGGGCCGACCATGGTCCACTCTGGAGTCAGTCGACAGCGTCGACCCACGTGCATGGTTGCAGGTTCCCCCGCCAGGCGACCGCACGTCGGCTGCGCGGCGTCCCCGGGAGATGTCCCCCCTGCCTCCCCGGGACGCCGCGCACTCATCTCCGGCGGACCGCTGACGACGACTTTCGCGGCGACTCTCTACGCTGGGGGCCGTGAAGGTACTCGTCATCGGCTCCGGTGCTCGCGAGCACGCCCTCGTCAAGTCCCTGGGCGCCGACCCGGAGGTGGAAGCGGTGATCGTCGCCCCCGGAAACCCGGGGATGGACGCGATCGCCCTGTGTGAGGCCCTCCCGGGCGGCGTGCTGGACGGGCCGGGCATCGCGGCGCTCGCCCGCAGGCACGGCGTCGACCTCGTGGTGATCGGCCCGGAAGCGCCCCTGGTGGCCGGGGTCGCCGATGCGGTGCGCGACGAGGGTTTCGCAGTGTTCGGACCCTCCGCTGAGGCCGCACGCCTAGAGGGCAGCAAGTCCTTCGCCAAGGAGGTCATGGCGGCAGCGGACGTGCCCACGGCCCTGGCCCGGGTCTGCGGCACCCTCGACGAGGTCGCCGACGCCCTCGACGCACTGGGCGCACCGCACGTGGTCAAGGACGACGGGCTGGCCGCCGGCAAGGGCGTCGTCGTCACCGACGACCGCGACCAGGCGTTGGCCCATGCGCAGCTCTGCCTGGCCAAGGAGGGCGGCACCGTGGTCATCGAGGAGTTCCTCGACGGTCCCGAGGTCTCGTTGTTCTGCCTCTGCGACGGCAGCACCGTCGTCCCACTGGCCCCCGCCCAGGACTTCAAGCGGGTCGGTGACGACGACCAGGGCCCCAACACAGGTGGGATGGGCGCCTACTCGCCGCTCGACTGGGCGCCGGCCACGATGGTCGACGAGCTGGTCAGCCGCGTCGCCCAGCCGACCGTCGACGAGATGGCTCGCCGGGGCACTCCCTTCGTGGGGGTCCTCTACATCGGGGTGGCGATCACCTCCCGTGGCCCACGGGTCATCGAGTTCAACGCCAGGTTCGGTGACCCCGAGACCCAGGTCGTGCTGGCTCGGCTGCAGACCCCGTTGGGTGGACTGCTGAAGGCTGCGGCCACCGGTCAGCTCGACGACATCGCCCCGCTCACGTGGTCGCGGCAGCATGCCGTCACGGTCGTCGTCGCCTCCCAGAACTACCCGGACACCCCGCGGACCGGCGACCCCGTGAGCGGCGTCGAGGACGCGGCTGACGTGCCCGCGGCATACGTGCTCCATGCGGGCACGGCCCGCGACGAGGACGGGGTGCTCGTGTCAGCGGGGGGACGGGTGCTGTCCGTGGTCGCCCTGGGCGAGAGCCTCACCCAGGCGCGCGAACGCGTCTACGAAGCCGTGGACCACATCGAGCTCGAGGGTTCGCACCACCGCACCGACATCGCGCTCGCGGCCCAGCGCAACGAGCTGCACGTCGGCTGAACCTCACGCATCACCCGGCCCGGCGCGCCGCCACGAAGCCGACGACGCCGACCATCGCGCAGCTCACCATCGTCGACGCGAAGAGCCAGCCGGGCAGGTGGGGCGCCTGCCACGCGATGAGGGCGCCGGCGACGGCAAGTCCGACCGCCTGGGCCACGGATGCGGTGAGGCTCGACGCCGCCGTGATCCGGCCCTGGTCCTGCATCGGGGCGAAGCGCAGCAGCTGCGTGGACAGCGTCGGTGAGACCACGCCCATGCCCAGCCCGGCCACCCCCCAGAGCGCCAGGCCTGCGACGACGGGCAGCGCGTCGAGGCTCGTGAGGGCCGGGCCCAGGACACCGACGGCGATGAGCCCGAAACCGATCTGGAGGCGTCTGACCGGGCTGACCGCACGCTGGACCGCGCCGAGCCCGTGGACCTGCGAGCCCGCAGCCCAGCACAGCCCGGTCACGGTGAGGCTGACGCCCGCCGCCGCGGGGCCGAGGCCGTGGATCGTCGTGAGCATGAGGGGCAGGAGGCTGCCGGCCGTGCCGAACGCGGCCGCCACGAGCCCGCGGAGGGCGACGAGCGCCGGTATGCCGTGGGCGAACCTGAGCGTCCCGGCCGGCAGGACGGCGCGCACGGCCGGGGCAGCGGAGGCGACCCCGATGAGGACGAGGCCGGCTCCGAGCAGCTCGACGGGTCCGGATCTGCCGAGCAGCGACCCGCCTGCGGTGAGGGCTGCCAGACCTGCCGCCGCCAACGCCGCGGCCCGGACGGCGCGGTGTTCGCGAGCGGTCCAGGCGGTGGGGTGCTCGTGGGGGGTGGCGGCCGTCATGGACGGTCGTAGGAGGAACCACGCCGGCGGGAGGAGCGCCACCCCCACGGCAAAGACCGCGCGCCACGACACGGCCTCCGTCAGCAGTCCGGCGACCGGTGGACCCAGCAGCGAAGGCAGCACCCAGGCTGCGGCGAACGCCGCGAAGACCTTGGCACGCAGCTCCTCCGGCAGCGCTCGCGCCATCAGGACCGTCAGCGAGACGTCCATCAGCGCCTCGGCGATCCCGGAACCGAACCGGCCCGCAGCGAAGACCACCATTCCCGGCGCGAGCGCCATCGCCACCTGCGACGCGGCGAACACCACCATGCCTGCCTGCAGCGGCCGCACCGGCCCACGGTGGTCGGCCCACGCGCCGGCCACCACCGTGGCGACGACGAACGACACCAGGGGTGCCGCACTCGCCGCGCCGAACAGCCACAGCCCGTCGAGCTCGCGAGCGACCGTGGGCAGCACGGTCATCGTGGCGCGGTTCTCGAAGGCGCCCAGCGTCACCAGCGCCACCGCCCCGATGGCGAACGGGAGGTGTGCGCGGTCCCGCAGCGTGGCGGTCCTGGTGGCGGCGTCGTGGGTCGCAGTGGGCATGGCGAAGAGTCTGGAAGTTGAAGTGGACTTCAAGTCAAGCGAGGAATCCGGCACGTCTTGCGCTGCCGTTGTCACGTGACGTCGAACTGGGGTCCACGTGCCGACCTGACGGCAGCACGTCGGGGCTACGGCTGGGAGGATGTCGGCCATGACGTCCTCCCAGCCCGACTCGACGCCCGCGCCCCTCGCCCTCCCCGGCTACGCCCACGTCTACTCCGGCAAGGTCCGCGACCTCTACGCCCCGCTGGACGACTCGGGCGAGCCGCGTGACGACCAGCTCCTGCTCGTGGCGAGCGACCGGCTCTCGGCGTTCGACTTCATCCTCGACACCCCCATCCCCGACAAGGGCGCGGTGCTGACCCAGCTGTCCCTGTGGTGGTTCGAGCAGCTCGCCGACGTGGTGCCCAACCACGTCGTCTCGACCGACGTCCCGGCCGAGGTGGCCGGTCGCGCGGTCCTGGTCAGGCGGCTGAACATGCTCCCGGTCGAGTGCGTCGCCCGCGCCTACCTCACCGGCGGTGGCCTGCGCGAGTACGTCACCGACGGCCACGTGAGCGGCGTGGCGCTCCCGGACGGTCTGGTCGACGGGTCACGGCTCCCCGAACCGGTGTTCACCCCGTCCACCAAGGCGCCCGTCGGCGAGCACGACCAACCCATGCCGTATGCCGCCGTGGAACGCGAGCTGGGCGCCGATCTGGCCGCACGCGCCAAGGACCTCACCGTGGCGATCCTCAAGCGGGGCAACGAGATCGCGGCCGATCGCGGCATCCTCATCGCCGACACCAAGGTCGAGTTCGGCCTCGAGGATGACGCCCTGGTGCTGGCCGACGAGGTGCTGACGCCGGACTCCTCGAGGTTCTGGCCGGCCGACCAGTGGGAGCCCGGCCACACGCAGCCGTCGTTCGACAAGGAGTTCGTCCGCGAGTGGCTGATCTCCCCGGCCAGCGGCTGGGACAAGGCCTCCGGCGAGGCCCCGCCCCGGCTGCCCGACGACGTCGTGGAGCGCACGCGTGCCAAGTACGTCGAGGCCTACGAACGCCTCACTGGACGCACCTTCACGGCTGGCTGAGCGGCCTACCGGCCGCCCTCAGGCCAGCGCCGCGTCCTCAGGAGCCTTCCTGCACCGCGTAGATCTCGTCGGCCACCAGGCCGTGCGCTTCGCGGTGGACGGTGTTGGCAGCCTCGGCGTCGGGCGCGTCGACGAGGCAGAAGATCTTGCCCTGCGACTCGTCGACCCAGTAGCGCAGGTACTGCACGTCGTGGCTCGACTGCTCCTGCAGGTCGGCCATGTGGGCCTGGGCGACGTCGCCGATGGCCACCCCGCCGTCGATCGTGTGCACGTCCATGAACAGTGGCATCGTTCTCGCCTTTCGTCCGGGACCCCGGTGGTCCCTCTCCCCGAAAGGTAGGAGTCGGCGGGGCCGCTCCTCATCGGTGACCGGTGCCTAGATTGCGGGGGCGACGGTGCCCATTTCCGTCGTGGGTGATGCGGCAGTGCCGGCCCCGTTCGCACGTGCCCTGGCCACGGCCTCGGTGCGCGACGCCGCGCCGAGCTTGGCGAGGACGGACGCCACGTGGTGGTCGACCGTGCGTTCGGAGATGAACAGGCGGGCGCTCACCTCGCGGTTCGAGAGCCCCTCACCGACGAGGGCGAGCACCTGCTGCTCGCGACCCGTGAGCCCGTGCGGGTGAGCCGTCGCCGCGGCCCGCGGCCCTCGGGGTATGCCGCGCGCCCCGGCCTCCTTCAGCCGTCGCCGTGCCAGGGTGGCGCCCGGCGTCGACCCGATCGAGGTGAACAGGTCGAGCCCCCGGCGCAGGTCGTCCTCGTCATCGGAGGCCATCAGCGCTGCCGCCGCCTCGTAGGGGCACCCGAGCTCCTGCCAGGTTGCGGCCGCGCGTCGGGGGTCTCCCGCGAACTCGGCCGCATAGGGGTCGGGCGCGTCGGCGGGCGCTGCCTCGAGCAACCCGGTGCGCCCCAGCCAGAGGGCGAGCTCTGCCCGGGGCCAGGGCCCCTCGTGCTCGCTTCCCTTCCACACGTCGAGCACCCAGGCCTCGTCGCCGACCGGGCCTCCGGACAGCCACGCTTGCTGGAGCACGGCGACGGCGGCGAAGGCCCGCCAGTAGGGCTCGCCGTTCGCGTCGGCCAGCTCTCTGCACTCGGCGAGTCGGGTCGTGGCCCGGGGGTCACCGAGCCGGGCGAGGGCGGGCCCCATGCCGATCAGGACGTGCAACCGGTTCACCGGGGAGATCTGCTCGGCCAGCATGCTCGTGCACAGGGCGACGGCCTCCGTCAGGCGGCCCATCCGCACCAGGGCCGTGACCCTCGACCCGAGCAGGCACCACCAGAACGTCGGCATCTCGCAGTCCTGGTTGTAGGCCGCCCCCTCCTCGTAGACCCACTCGTACTCGGCGACACGGAGGTGGTCGACGGCCGCCTGGTAGAGGTTGGCGTAACCCCGGGCCGCGTCCCGCTGGAAGCCACCGTCACGGGCGAGGACCAGCGCCTTCTCCATCTGGCCCCACCCGTCGAGGCCGTGGTTGATCCGGTCCCACCCGAGGTTCTGGAGGGTCGAGGCATACATCTCGTCCGACCCGAGCTCCTGTGCCATGGCAAGGCACTGCTCGGCCATGGCCATCCCTTCGTCGGCGCGACCCGTGTCCGACAGCAGGCCGGCCTTGTAGCCGTAGGCCATCACCTTCTCCGTCGACAGTGGGGCGTCGCGCATCATCGAGAAGATCTGCTCGACGAGCTCGGCATGGCCGTTGCCGTCGCAGAGCCGCCACCGCGTGATGGCGAGGGCGCGCAGGTTGCGGCACAGCTGCTCCAGGTCGCCGCTGGCGCGGGCGAACGCGACGGCCAGCTCGCGTGGCGGCAGCGACTCCTCCCACCGGTCCATGAGCGAGAGGGCGTGAGCCAGGCCTTCGTGCAGCTCCGCACGTTCGGTGTCAGTGGCCGACCCGGCATACCGAAGGGCCCGAGTGAACTGCGCGACAGCCTCGGTGGTGGACGACAGGGCGGCTGCCTCCCGAGCAGCCGCGGTCGACTCGGCGAAGGCCTCGTCGACCAGGCCGGCGGCATCCGCGTGGTGGGCGAGGCGCGCGTGGTCAGGGTCCCGGTTCTTCGTGGGGTCCGCAAACCATCGGTATGCCGCGGCGTGCAGCTGGGTGGCGCGGTAGGCGGGGACGTTGGTCTCGACGGCGAGCCGAGCCAGCTCGTGCCTGAAGGCGAACAACCGAACGGGGTCGCCCGGCCCGCCCGCCGGTACCAGTCCACCGGAGGCCAGGCACTCGTCGAGGTGGGCGGGCTCGCGTCCGGACACTCCGGCGATGGTCGCGGCCGAGGCCGGCTGCCCGATGATGGCGGCCGCCCACACGAGCTGCCGCGCGTCGTCGGTGAGCTGTGCCGTGCGGGCAGCGACCACGTCGCTCACGGAGGACGGGACGTGGTCGCTGGGGTTGCTGAGGAGCTCCTCGACGTAGAACGGGTTGCCACTGCTCAGCCGGTAGATGGCAGCCGCGTCCGCACGGCCCTGCGACCGCGCGAGCTCGGCAACCGCTGCGGGTGTCAGCGGCGGGAGGGTCATCCGCCTTGTCGGCCGCTGCGTGGCCAGGGATGCCAGCGCACTGCGCAGCGGACTGTCGGCGCCGACCTCCTCGTCGCGATAGGTCAGCAGCACCATCGTCGGCATGCTCGTGAGCCGTCGCGCCAGGTAGGTCAGCCAGTCGAGGGTCGCTTCGTCGGCCCAGTGCACGTCCTCGACAACCACCGCGGTCGGTCGGCCTGCCGCTCCGAGCCGCTCCAGCGACGTGGCGAAGAGGGTGTTCCGGTCGGCTCCCGTGCGGAACTGGTCGAGCAGGCCGTCGCCGTCCGCCGTCGCGATCTCGAACAAGGGGCCCAGCGGACGAGGGGTGAAACCACCGTCGCACGCCCCACGCAGCCATCTCAGGTCGGGCCGCTGCGCCGCGAAGGTGTCGAGCAGCGCGGTCTTGCCGATGCCGGCCTCGCCGGCGACCAGGACGAGGCGGCCGTGCCCGCGAGCCGCCTCATCGGCATACTCGCCCAAGGTCTCCAGGAAAGTGGCTCGTTCGAGCAGCTCCACGCCTCGAAGTGTGTCGGAGAAGCCGTCGGGACGACATCCTCCATTGTGCGGAGTTCAGCCCGCGGGCGTGAGCACGGCCACGGGGATGGTCCGCCCCGCCTTCCGGGCGTACTTCGCGACTCCTGGGAGCCTGGCCAGGATGACGTCGTTCCAGGCCTGGTCGCGCTCTTCGCCGTGCAGCTCGCGAGCCGATGCGCGCATGCGTTCGGCAAGCACCTGCAGGTCCGTCTCGCCCGCCACCCGCAGGTTCCTGAACCAGTCGGGGTCCCTTGGGCTGCCGGAAGCGCTGCCCCACACCAAGTAGCCCTCGGGCCTCGGAATCGCCCTCACGCAGGTCGAATGCGGCTCTCCGGTGCGGCGGCCCGGCGTGGTCAGCATGACCACCGGGGCATCCTTGGTCCCGCCCATGGCGCGACCGTTCAGCCGGCGGTACATCCACGCGCCGATGAGGGTCGACCAACGGGCCATCGACATGATCCGAGTGTCCCGCTCGCCCGGGCGCGTGAAAAGGGTCCCGGGCGGCCCGCCGACCTGTCGTCCGGGAGGTGACCGTGCGGCATACCCACTGCCGTGGCGCGGATAGACTGCGGTCGCTTCCTTCCCCGCGCCACCGTGCTCAACCCAGGAGACCCCCGAATGGGCCACGTCGTCATTGACGTCATGCTGAAGCCAGAGATCCTCGACCCCCAGGGTCAAGCCGTGAACGGGGCTCTTCCCCGGCTCGGCTTCGAACAGTTCACGGACGTGAGGCAGGGCAAGCGGTTCGTCCTCACCGTGGACGGCGAGGTCACCGACGAGCACCTCGCGGCCGCCGCGGAGGCAGCTGAGAAGCTGCTGTCCAACCCCGTGATCGAGGACGTCGTCAGCGTCCGTGCCGAGGACCCCGACCAGTGAAGGTCGGGGTCGTCACGTTCCCGGGGTCGCTCGACGACCGCGACGCAGCCCGCGCCGTGCGCGCCGTCGGTGCCGAGGCGATCACCCTCTGGCACGGCGACGCCGACCTCAAGGGTGTCGACGCGGTCGTGCTGCCCGGCGGGTTCTCCTACGGCGACTATCTGCGGTGCGGGGCGATCGCCCGCTTCGCGCCCGTCATGGACGCGCTCATCCCGGCCGCGCAGGGCGGGCTGCCGGTGATCGGGATCTGCAACGGGTTCCAGGTCCTGTGCGAGTCGCACCTGCTGCCGGGCGCGCTGATCCGCAACGACCACCGCAAGTTCAACTGCGTCGACCAGCGCCTCGTCGTCGAGAACAACCAGACAGCCTGGACCTCGGACTTCGAGGCCGGCCAGGAGATCACGATCGTCCTCAAGAACGGCGAGGGCGGTTTCGTCGCCGACGAGGCCACCCTCGACCGGCTCGAGGGCGAGGGCCGCGTCGTCTTCCGGTATGCCGGTGACAACCCCAACGGCTCGTACCGCAAGATCGCGGGCATCACCAACGACCGCGGCAACATCGTGGGCCTCATGCCCCACCCCGAGCACGCCGTCGAGGAGGGCTACGGCCCCTCGACCGACGGGCTCCCGTTCTTCACCTCCGTCCTGAAGGCAATGGCCAGCGCATGACCGTCCAGACCCACAAGCCCACGCTCGACACCGTCTCGCACGCAGCCGACACCCCCGAGGTCGAGCAGCCGTGGGCAGAGCTCGGCCTCAAGGAGGACGAGTACGCCAGCATCCGCGAGATCGTCGGCCGTCGTCCCACCAGCGCTGAGCTCGCGATGTACTCGGTGATGTGGAGCGAGCACTGCTCCTACAAGTCGTCCAAGGTGCACTTCTCCCTCTGGGGTGAGAACACCACCGACGAGATGCGCGAGAAGCTCCTCGTCGGCATCGGCGAGAACGCCGGCGTCGTCGACATCGGCGACGGCTGGGCGGTGACCTTCAAGGTCGAGTCGCACAACCACCCGTCCTACGTCGAGCCCTACCAGGGTGCGGCCACCGGGGTCGGTGGCATCATCCGCGACATCATGTCGATGGGTGCCCGCCCGATCGCGATCATGGACCCGCTGCGGTTCGGCAACCTCAACCATCCCGACACCCAGCGGGTGCTCCCCGGCGTCGTCGCGGGGGTCGGCGGCTACGGCAACTGCATCGGCCTGCCCAACATCGGTGGCGAGGTCGTGTTCGACGACTGCTACCAGGGCAACCCGCTCGTCAACGCGTTGTGCGTCGGCGCCATGCGCATCGAGGACATCCACCTCGCCAAGGCCTCCGGCGTCGGCAACAAGGTGATCCTGTTCGGTGCCAAGACCGGTGGCGACGGCATCGGCGGGGTCTCGGTCCTCGCCTCCGAGACGTTCGACGAGGGCGGCCCGACCAAGCGCCCCGCGGTGCAGGTCGGCGACCCGTTCGCCGAGAAGGTGCTCATCGAGTGCTGCCTCGACCTCTATGCCGCGCACGTCGTCGACGGCATCCAGGACCTGGGTGGCGCAGGACTGTCCTGTGCCACCAGTGAGCTCGCGTCCAACGGTGACGGTGGCATGCAGATCGAGCTCGACCGCGTGCCGCTGCGCGACGCGTCGCTGCGACCTGAGGAGATCCTCATGTCGGAGAGCCAGGAACGCATGATGGCGGTCGTGGCACCCGAGCACCTCGACGAGTTCATGGCGATCACGGACCGCTGGGACGTCGAGGCCACGGTCCTCGGCGAGGTCACCGACGGCGAGCACCTCGTCATCACCTGGCACGGCGAGGTCATCGTCGACGTGCCGCCGCGGTCGGTCGCCCACGAAGGGCCGACCTACCACCGCCCGCTGGAGCGGCCGGCATACCTGGATGACCTCCAGGCCAACGGCACCGACACCCTGGGTCGCCCCGTCGACGGCCTCGGGCTCAAGTCCGACCTGCTCACGCTGCTTGCCTCCCCGAACCTCTGCGACAAGTCGTGGGTCACCGACCAGTACGACCGCTACGTGCTCGGCAACACGGCGCTCGCGATGCCCGACGACGCGGGTGTCGTCCGTGTCGACGAGGAGACCGGTCGCGGTGTCGCCGTCTCGACCGACTGCAACGGCAGGTTCGCCAAGCTCGACCCCTACGTCGGAGCCCAGCTGGCGCTGGCTGAGTCCTACCGCAACGTCGCGACGGCGGGCGCCACCCCGCTGGCGGTGACCGACTGCCTCAACTTCGGCTCGCCCGAGGACCCGGGCGTGATGTGGCAGTTCCGCGAAGCCGTCAAGGGCATCGCCGAGGGCTGCAAGACCCTGGGCATCCCGGTCACCGGCGGCAACGTCTCCTTCTACAACCAGACCGGTGACGTGGCGATCCACCCGACGCCGGTGATCGGCGTGCTCGGTGTCATGGACGACGTGTCGCGGCGGACCCCGTCGGGCTGGAAGACGCCCGGCCAGGTCATCTACCTGCTCGGCAGCACCCGCAACGAGCTGGCCGGCGGCGAGTGGGCCCACGTCGTGCACGGCCACCTGGGTGGCCTCCCGCCCGCGGTGGACCTCGGGGCCGAGCAGCTCCTGGGCGAGATCCTGGTCAACGCCAGCCGCGACGGCCTGGTCGACGCCGCCCACGACCTGTCCGACGGTGGCCTGGCGATCGCGCTCGCCGAGGCGACCATGCGCTACGGCGTCGGGGCCAGGATCTGGCTCGACGCGGTGTGCGAGCGCGACGGAATCGACCCCTTCACCGCGCTCTTCAGCGAGTCCACCGCCCGGGTGATCGTCTCGGTGCCGCGCTCGGAAGAGGTGCGCTTCACCGACATGTGCACCGCCCGTGGGCAGGTGCACGCCCGGATCGGGGTCGTCGACGACGAGACCGACGGCCTCGACGTGCAGGGCAATTTCGAGGTGAGCCTCGCCGACCTGCGGGAGGCCCACACCGGAACGTTGCGAGCGGTCTTCGGCGGCTGACCCTTCGGGGCGCGCGAGCGGCCCGGTCGCGTCCCCCAACGCGTCCGGGCCGTTCGTTCCCCTGGGTGTCCCCGCAAGGAACAGTACGTCCGTGGTCTGACAGCGTCGATGGGTAGAAGTACTCATCTTCGCCCGCCGAACGGCCATTTCCACGCAACCGCGGACGCCCGGGCGCCTCGTGCGACGATGCCGGTATGCCGCCGCGCCGCCGAGTTCCCGTCATCGACGGCCGCGCCGCCGTGGCCGCGTGGCAGGCGGGGGCGGAGTCGACGTCCCGGGCGGACCTGGCGACGGCGGTGCGCTACACGCTGGAGGAGCTGTCGGTCGTGGCGCCCGGTCGAAGCGTCGAGGTGCGGGTGCCACCCTTCGGGGCGGTGCAGTGCATTGCCGGGACCACCCACACCCGCGGCACCCCGCCCAACGTCGTCGAGACGGATGCGCAGACCTGGCTGGCGGTCGCGACCGGCGCGCTCAGCTGGGACGGCGCCTGGGAGGCGGGCACCCTCCGGGTGAGCGGCCACCGCGCCGACCTCGCGGCATACCTGCCCCTGGTGGAATGGTCTGGCGCACCCGAACAGCCGAAGGAGATCTGATCCCATGCAGATGAAGCTGGAGCTCGTCCCCGTGCCAGTGGCGGACGTGGAGCGGGCCATCGAGTTCTACGTCGGCAAGCTCGGCTTCATCAAGGACGTCGACGTGCAGCCCGCCGAGGGTGTCCGGATCGTGCAGGTGACCGCAGCGGGCTCTGGTTGCTCGATCGGCTTCGGGACGGGGCTGGACGTCTATCGCGGAGAGCCGGGCAGCATCAGGGGACTGCACCTGGTCGTCCAGGACATCGATGAGGCGCGGGCCGACCTCGTCCGCCGCGGTGTCGAGGTCAGCGAGGTCCACGACTTCGGCGGTGGGGTGAAGGGGGCGGAGTTCGCCGACCCCGACGGCAACTCCTTCGAGCTGCAGGAGATGCAGTGGCGCCGGGGCGAGACCTTCTAGCGAGTTGGTCTCCCTGGCAGAGTCCGTCCTGCCAGAGCTATCGGATCGTCCAGGTGTCGCCTAGGCACGCGCGCCCCAGGGTGGCGATGGCAGGACTCCGGGTGATTTCGTCCGGGCCCTTGGCTGGATAGGCCGAGAACCCGGCATCAGGAGTGCAGCCGGCGTCCCCGTGCTCGATGCGGACGTTGCGCCTGTCGTGGGGCAGGAGATCCGCGACCAGCACATTGCTGTCGGCCGTCAGCAGGATCTGAAGACGCTGATCGGTGTCGTTCTCGATCGTCATTCCCTCCGGAGTGCACCCTGACGCGAGAGTCGTGGCCATGACGACGCCCACGACCTGGGCGCACCCGCCCCAACCCGTCTTTCGGCCCATTCTCGCCCCTGGTCCAGTCCCCACTGATGCATGGTGTCAGGGCGACCCACCGCACCGCCGCCGAACGCAGTTTCCCGCCGGAGCTCCGCGACTTGTTGCGCGCGGATCGTCACCGAACCCCGAATTGGGGGTCCAGTGACCACGAGGCGGCAACAAGTCCGATGGTGTGGCGACCTGTTGCGCGCAGATCGTCACCGGACCCCGAATCGCAGCTCCGGTGACCACGAGGCGGCAACACGTCGCCTTCGTGGACGCGGGCTTCACTCGCCCGGGTAGCGCACCCCGACCTGGGCCCGTATGTCGTCCAGGGCGTCCATGATCCGCAGGGTCTCGGCGTGCGGCATGAGAGGTGACTCCACCTCGCCCCCCGTGACCCGGCGCGCCACCTCGACAGCCTCGAAGTGCAGCCCGTGCTCGGTGTCCTCGTTGACGTAGCGGTCGAGCTCGGTGCCGTCGTTGGCCACGAGCCGAACGACGGCGCTGGGCGCGTAGAACGGGCCGCTGATCTCGAGGCGCGCCTCAGTGCCGCAGACGGCTGCCACCGTCGGGGTCCTGGTCGCCATCGTCGTGCCGAGGACACCCATCGCCCCGCTGCCGCTCGTGACGCCGATGGCGGCCTGCGCGTCGACGCCGGTGTCCGTGAGCACCCCGGTCGCAGTCACGTCGACGAAGTCGCCGAGGACGAAGTGGGCGAACGACACCGGATAGATCCCCAGGTCGAGCAGGGCTCCGCCGGCGAGGGCAGGGTCGGCCAGTCGTTGCGGACCGTCGGGATACAGCGCCTGTCCGTGGTCTGCGTGCACGGTGTGGATCTCACCGAGCAGCCCGTCCTCGAGACAGCGACGCACGACGTCGACGTGGGGGAGGAACCGGGTCCACATCGCCTCCATGGCGAAAACGCCTGCGGCGCCGGCGGACTCGACGATGTCACGGGCCTCGGTGGCATTGCGGGCGAAGGCCTTCTCGACGAGCACGGGCTTGCCGGCACCGGTGGCGAGCAAGGCCTGGGTGCGGTGCTCCGAGTGCGGTGAGGCGACGTAGACGACGTCCACGTCCGGGTCGGAGACCAGGTCCGCATAGGACCCGTGCGCCGTGTCGATGCCGAAGTCGGCCGCGAAGTCCTGCGCGCGCGGCAGGCTCCGTGACGCGACAGCCTGGAGGTGTTGTCCCGTGCGGGCCTGCAGCGCGCTGGCGAACGAACGCGCGATGCCGCCAGGCGCGAGGATCCCCCAGCGGAGCGTCGGCGCGTCACGCGGATCCGGGGTGCGGGGAGGAGGCAGCGTCAGGGAGGGCACCGACCCATCATCGGTCCTGTCCGGTGACCGCGCACTCGGCATCCATCAGGTGTCACGGGGGGTCGCGACGAACGCGACGGCTCAGCGGATCCGCCAGGCATCGGGAGGGGTCGGTGGTGAAGGAGTCGGCGCCGCATCGGCGTCGGTGAACGGTCGACCCGAACCCAGGGCCCGGCTGAGCGCGGCTCCGTCGCGCACGGTGCTGGGGAACGCGCCCTTGGCGACGCTGCGGACGATCGAGCCCATCGCCAGTGGCTGACGGGAGCCGACCAGCACGAGGTTGCCGAAGCGGCGCCGTTTCCAGATGTCGACCTGAGCGATGGCGGCCGTGTGCGGGAGGTGGCGCGCGAGGCCGGCGTGGACGCGCGCCACGTGCCGATGGTCCGGCTCGTCGGCGGTGTTCATCACCAGCACACCACCGGGCCGCAGCACCCTCGCCACGTCGGCGAACCACTCCACGCTGGTGAGGTCGGCCGGCACCTGGCTGTCGGCATACGCGTCGACGACGATCGCGTCGGCACTCGAGTCCTTCAGGGCGGCCACTCCCTCTCGACCGCGCTGCGGACGCACGCGGATGCGGTGCCCGCGCGGCAGCGGCAGCTCGCGACGCACCTCCTCGGTGAGCGCCGCATCGGGTTCGAGGACGACCTGCGGCGACCCCGGCCGAGTGTGGTGGACGTAGCGCGGCAAGGTCATCGCAGCGCCCCCGACGTGCGTCACCGCCACCGGACCGTCGGGCAGGGAGTCGATCACCGCGGCCAGGTGCTGGACGTAGCCGAAGACGAGGAGCTCCGGATCGGTAAGGCTGACGTAGGACTGCGGGTAGCCGTCGACGAGGACGGTGCTCCCGCCGTGTTCGTCGACCTCGAAGCGGAACTCCTGCATCAGGTCGGGTCGGGTCAGGGACGGATCAGCGACTTGACGGCACGACGCTCGTCCATGGCGGCATAGGCCTCGCCGACCTCGGAGAGCGGGACCTCGAGGTCGAAGACCAGCCCGGGGTTGATCGCCCCGGAGAGCACGTCGTCCCGCAGCTGCGGGAGGTACTGGCGAGCCGGCGCGATCCCGCCGGCGATCCCGACGTTGCGCGCGAACATGTCCCGCACGGGGTACTCGATCCCGTGCGGCACGCCCACGTAGCCCACCGTCGCCCCGGGCCGCGCGGCAGCGATCGCCGTCGACATCGACTCGTTGGTGCCGACGCACTCCAGCACGGCGTCCGCGCCCACCCCGTCGGTCAGCTCCTTGACCGCAGCGACGGCCTCGTCGCCGCGGACCTCGACCACGTCGGTGGCGCCGAACTCGCGTGCCATCCGCTGGCGGGACTCGTGGCGGGACATCGCGATGATGCGCTCGGCGCCCATCCGTCCGGCGGCGAGGACACCGCTCAGGCCGACCGCGCCGTCACCGACGACCACGACGGTGTCACCCTCCTGCACCTGGGCCGCGACGGCGGCGTGCCAGCCAGTGCCCATCACGTCCGACAGGGCGAGCAGGCTCGGCACGAGGTCGTCGCCGGGTACCTCTCGCGTGGCGACGAGGGTGCCGTCGGCGAGCGGGACGCGGACGTACTCGCCCTGGCCGCCGTCGGCCATGATTCCGTCGCGGTCGGGACCGCCCCAGAAGCCGCCGTGGTCGCAGCGCGACTGGATTCCGACCCGGCAGTGCGGACACGTGTTGTCGGAGTACATGAAGGGCGCGATGACGAAGTCACCCGCCCGCACGCTGCGGACGTCGCTGCCGACCTCCTCGACGATGCCGACGAACTCGTGGCCGATGCGGGTCGGCTCGGTGACCGCGTTGATCCCGCGGTACGGCCACAGGTCGCTGCCGCACACGCACGCCGCGGTGACCCGCACCAGCGCATCGGTGGGCTTGGCGATGCCGGGGTCGGGGACGTCTTCGACACGGATGTCGCGGGGCGCGTTCAGGATGGTGGCCTTCATGGTTGCCAGCCTGCCACGGTCCAAGGCGTCGGTATGCCGCGTGGTGACCACGCGGCATACCCTCGCTGCATGCGCTTTGGCATCACCATCCTCCCGGAGCACCGCTGGTCCGAGGCCG
The DNA here is from genome assembly GCF_056404275.1 of Pedococcus sp. P2_D9. Classification (NCBI taxonomy): domain Bacteria; kingdom Bacillati; phylum Actinomycetota; class Actinomycetes; order Micrococcales; family Intrasporangiaceae; genus Pedococcus; species Pedococcus sp. P2_D9. The sequence goes on along the minus strand of NZ_JBFUEI010000013.1, from coordinate 59,895 downwards.
AGCCCCTGTGGCGGCGCGCCGAGGAGTACGGCTTCGACCACGCGTGGACCTACGACCACCTGGTCTGGGCGGGGCTCCAGGACTCGCCGTGGTTCGGCGCCCTGCCGACGTTGACGGCCGCTGCGATGGCGACGTCGACGATCCGGCTGGGAACCTTCGTGAGCTCTCCGAACTACCGTCACCCCTATGTCTTCCTCCGGGATCTGCTTGCGCTGGAAGACATCTCGAACGGTCGGCTGATCTGTGGCCTGGGAACGGGTGGTGACCTCGATGCGGCGATCCTCGGCGAGGAGCGGCCCCTGAGGGAGCGGGTCGACCGGTTCCACGAGTTCGTCGAGGTGCTGGACCGACTGTTCCGTGAGGACCACGTGTCGCACGACGGCACCAGCTACCGGACCGTCGACGCGCGCACGCTGCCCGGTTCGGTCCAGCAGCCTCGAGTGCCCTTCGTCATCGCCGCCAACGGCCCGCGGTCGCTGCGGCTCGCCGCCGCCCACGGCCAGGGGTGGGTGACCTACGGCAAGGGTGGCGAGACCCTGGACGAGTGGTGGGCCGGGATCGCCGAGCTCAGCGCGAAGCTCGACGACGTCGAAGGTGCTGCCGCACGCCAGGTCCCGCTCGACCGGTACCTCTCCCTCGACGGTGCACCGCGCTTCTCGCTCGAGAGCGTCGAGCTCTTCACCGACCAGGTGGGACGGGCAGGTGAGCTCGGGTTCAGCGACGTCGTGACGCACTGGCCACGGCCGAACGGCGTCTACGCCGGCACCGAGTCGGTGCTGGCGGAGGTCGCCGGCCTGCTGCCCGGTCTGAGGTAGGCCTGGTTACGAGAACGCGAACAGTGCGAGTGGTTCGGTCGTCGGCGCGGTCGAGCCGCCGGCCGGCTCCATCGTGATGCCGGCGCCGGTGGCCGTTGCGGCATCGCCGCTCAGGAGCACCGTGACGGTGTCGGCCGATCCGTGGGGCATGACGCCGGCACTGACCATGCCCCGGTTGGGCTGGTCCAGCCAGACCTGGAAGTCCTTGCCGTCGGGCGCAGCCGGCATGTGGTCGGCGATGATGACGGCCTTGCCGAGGGAGGCGCTGCGGACGATGGTCGCCTTCGCGCCACCGATGACCTTCTCGTAGCGCTGGGCGTCCTTGGCCTCGAGCACCTGCTCGGTGGCGCTGACGGTGCCGCGTCCGTTGGAGTTGTCGTCCCACGGGCTCCACGCGATTCCGCCGACGAGGAGCACGGCAGCTGCGGCCGCACTGGCGAGCCAGGCGGTCACCCGGCGCCGCGGGCGGAACTGGACCACGTTGGAGTCAGTCGGGGTCGGCGCGTCAGCGGGCGAGGATCCGCCAACGGGCCCAGAGGCGACTGGGCCACCGGACTGCGCCTCGAGAGGGGGGAGCGGGCGGACCATCTTGATGCCCGCCAGGACGGAGTCACGCATCGAGGAAGGAGGGGCGGTCTCTGTCATCAGGGAAAGCTGGGTCGCAGCCTCCTGCAGGGAGGCCACCTCCGCCTGGCACTCTGGGCACTCGGCGAGGTGCAGCTCGAAAGCGCTGCGCTCCTGCTCGTCGATGGCGTCGACTGCATAGGCGCCGACCAGTCCGTGGATGTCGGCACTCATGACTGCACCCCCATGGTGTCTCTCAGGCGGATAAGTCCGTCACGTATTCGGGTCTTGGCGGTGCCGAGGGGCACCCCCAGGAGGGAGGCCACCTCGGTGTGCGTGTAGCCACCGAGGTAGGCGAGCTCGACCGCGCTGCGCTGGGTCTCGGTGAGCGAGTCCAGGGCGTTGCGCACTCGTTGGGCGTCCAGGCGACGGTCGACCGTCTCGGCGGTCTCGTCGAAGCTGCGTTCCTGGTTCCGTGAGCCGTAGGTGTCCTCACGGTCGGTGGACGCCTGCGCGGACCGCACCCGGTCGACCGCCTTGCGGTGCGCGATGGTGAGCATCCAGCTCACCGCGCTGCCCCGCGCGGGGTCGAACCGGGCGCTGGTGCGCCAGATGTCCAGCAAGGCTTCCTGGGCGACTTCCTGCGACTGCGCCGGGTCCCGCACCACGCGGAGGACCAACCCGTAGATCCGGGCGGACACTGCGTCGTACAGGCGGGCGAAGGCTGCCTCGTCACCGAGGGCGCTGGCCCGCAACAGCCCGGCGAGGTCGGTGCCCACGGCAGCACCTCCCCAGGTCGGTTCGGGACCCGGGGTGGTTGCTGCCATGGACACCATCATCGCTGATTCAGCTCAGCCGGGGAGGAGAACGCCGTCGATGATGTAGACGGTGGCGTTCGCGGTCTGCACGTTGCCGCAGATTACGTTCGCCTCGCCGACCTTGAACGACTCACCGGAGCCGGTCACCTTGATGGTGCCGCCGCCGAGGGTCTTGTGCTCGCCGGCGAGCATCTCCGGGGTGAGCTTGCCGGGCACGACGTGGTTGGTGAGCACCTTGGTGAGCAGACCCTTCGGGTCCTTCATCGCGGCATCCATCGTGGCCTTCGGCACAGCAGCGAAGGCGTCGTTGCTCGGAGCGAAGACGGTGATGTCCTTGGCCGAGTTCAGGGTCTCGCCGAGGCCGGCCTCGGTCACCGCGGTGACGAGGGTCGACAGCACGGGGTTGTTGCTCGCGGCGGTCGCGACCGGGTCAGTGGCCATGCCGGAGAACGAGCCCTTGCCGTCCGCGGGAACCGCGGAGCAACCAGCACCGAACGGCTTGGCCGTCATGTCCTCGGACGTGCTCGAGGAGCTGGACGAGGAGCTGGAGCTCGGCATGGACGAGGTGCTGGAGGCCGCGGTGTCGGAACCGGAGTTCCCACAGGCAGCGAGGCTGAGCGGAAGGGCGAGGCTGAGGGCAGCAATGGTGCTGCGGCGTGCGAGTCGCATGATGGTGGCTCCTTGTTGTGGACTGTCTGACACCCGGTATTCGGACCTGCCCAACAGGTGGATTGGTCGCATTGAAACCTTTCTGGCACAAGGGTTTCCGTGGCCCGAGCGCAACGACATCTGGCCACTGGTTCCCGATGGTGGGCGCTCAGAGCGCGACCATCGGGCACCAGTGGCCAGACGTGCAGGAAGAGTCTGCAGGGTCAGGAGATGAGGACGACGATCGAGTGCCAGCCGGACGCGCCACCCGGGAACGGGTCGGCCCGCTTCTCGGTCTGCACCTGGCCGGTCCCGTCGGTCGCGCGCACCGTCAGGTCGTGCCGGCCCGTCGTGGCGTCCCACACCCAGAACCACTGACGCCAGTAGTCGGTGCCGCCGTCCGGGCCGAGGGTGGCCTTCTGCCACGGACCCTTGTCGACGCGTACCTCGACCTCCTTGATGCCACGGAGCTGCGCCCAGGCGACACCACCGATGGCGACCTTGCCGGGCTTGTAGGTGGCGAGCCCGGCGGGGGTGTCGATCCGCGCCTGGGTCTTCACGGTGCCGTCGATCGCCCAGTCGCGCTTGGTCCAGTAGGCCTTCTCCGCCGCATACGTCGTCGCAGTGAGCTTGGTGAGCCACTTGGTGGCGCCCACGAACCCGTAGAGGCCGGGGGTGACCATCCGCGCGGGGAACCCGTGGCGGGCAGGCAGCGGCTGACCGTTCATCGCGACGGCGATCAGGGCGTCGCGGTCGTCGGTCAGCGCCTCGATCGGCGTCGAGATCGTCATGCCGTCGGTGGACTCGCTGAGGATCTGGTCGACGCCGTCCTGCACGCCGGCCCGTTCGAGCAGGTCACGGACGCGCACACCCAGCCAGCGGGTGGAGGAGATGTAGGGGCCGCCCACCTCGTTGCTGACGCAGTTGAGGGTGATGTCCTTCTCGACCATCGGCATCTTGAGCAGTTCGGCGAACGTGATCGAGAGCTTGTTGTCGACCTTGCCGTCGATCTCCAGCACCCAGTTGTCGATGTCGATGCGCGGGATCACCAGCGCGGTGTCGACGCGGTAGAACTGGTCGATCGGCGTGCTGAATGCGCTGACGCCCTTGACCTTGCCCTCGATGCCGGTGGGCAGCGCCGGCAGCGAGTTCTGCGGCGTGGGGAGGGTGACCGAGGACGGCAGGCTCGCGGGGGCCGCCAACTTCTGGCCCAGGGCGCCGAGCGCCGCGGCGCCGACCGTGACCCCGGCGGCACCGATGAGGAAGTTGCGGCGGGCGGGCGCGCCCTCCGCCCCCTTTGCGTATGCCGTGTGGTCCAGCGGCGACTCGGGCGTCACCCTGTCGGCCGTCCCCTTGTCGGGCGTCCCCTTGGCGGTCGTGACCGCACCGGGGGTGGGCAGGTTGGGGATCAGCGCGCGCAGGCCGGTGAGGGTCGCCACTCCGACGGCGGCCGTCACGAGGGCGGGCACGATGTCGAACGGTGCGGAGGCCGGACGGAACCAGGCGGCCAGACCGGCGAGCATGGCGAGAGCGACCACGAGGACGTTGGCCAGGCTCGGCTTGGTGCGCGACACCAGGCCGATCAGCGCGGCGGCGATGACGACGACGAGGGTGACGCTGCCGAGCAGCACCGGCTTGTCGGCCGTGCCGAAGTTCCGGACCGCCCACTCCTTGACCGGTGTCGGGGTGGCGTCGATGACCGTCGAACCGACGGCAAGCACGGGTGAGGCCGAGGGGTTGACGAACGCCGCCACAAGGTGACCCACCGCCATCCCGGCGGCGGCCGCGAGGACGCCGCTCACGGCATACCTGAGGCTTTGGCTCCGGGTGCCGGGTGACCTTGCGATGTGTTCCATAAGTGCTATTCGTACTCGCCTCTCCTGCGGATGGGTCCCTGGGCGAGGCGTCCGGGTGCGTCGCGGGTAGCGTGAGCACGTGCCACCGACCCGCCGATACCCCAACTTCGTCGCGTTCATCTCGACGGGCGTCATCCTCGGCTTCGTCGCGGGCTCGGCCGTGGCCTACCTCAGCGACGACACCGCGACCTACGGCCACGACTACAGCGTGACGAGCGCGGTGCTGTTCCTCGGCATCGTGGGCGCGTGCGTCTTCGGGCTCCTGGCCGCAGTCATCGCTGTGCTGCTGGACCGGCGCGGATGACGGCTGGGGCAATGCCGCTCGTCCCTGTGGGAGACTGAGCCACGTGGCACGCGGCGACGGACAGCTCTCGCACGATCTGCTTCCCGGCGAGAAGGGCCCGCAGGACGCCTGCGGGGTCTTCGGCGTCTGGGCTCCCGGCGAGGACGTCGCCAAGCTGACCTACTACGGGCTCTACGCCCTGCAGCACCGTGGGCAGGAGTCGGCAGGCATCGCCACCTCCGACGGGCGCTCGATCCTGGTCTACAAGGACATGGGCCTGGTCTCCCAGGTCTTCGACGAACGGTCGCTCGCGTCGCTGCGCGGGCACCTGGCCGTGGGTCACTGCCGCTACTCCACGACCGGCGGCTCGACGTGGGAGAACGCCCAGCCGACCCTCGGCGGGCACGCCGAGTCCACGGTGGCCCTGGCCCACAACGGCAACCTCATCAACTCCGCCGAGCTGCGCGAGCTGGTGGCGGACCGCCGCGCCGAGGGCTACGGCACCGGTGGTGGCGAGCTGGTGCGCGGCAACACCACCGACACGGCGCTCGTCACGGCGCTGCTGGCTGACGACCCCGACCGCTCGCTCGAGGCCGCGGCGCTGGACCTGCTGCCCAAGCTGCGCGGCGCCTTCTGCTTCGTCTTCATGGACGAGCACACCTTGTATGCCGCGCGCGACCCCCAGGGGATCCGCCCGCTGGTACTCGGTCGCCTCGAGCGCGGCTGGGTGGTGGCGTCGGAGACCGCAGCGTTGGACATCGTCGGTGCCTCGCTGATCCGTGAGGTCGAGCCGGGCGAGCTCCTCATCATCGACGAGGACGGCCTGCGTTCCCAGCGGTTCGCCGAGACCGACCGCAAGGGCTGCGTCTTCGAGTACGTCTACCTCGCTCGCCCCGACACCACCATCAACGGCCGGGGGGTCCACGAGTCGCGGGTCGAGATGGGACGCACCCTGGCCCGCGAGCACCCGGTCGAGGCCGACCTCGTGATGCCGACGCCCGAGTCGGGCACGCCCGCCGCGATCGGCTATGCCCAGGAGTCCGGCATCCCCTACGGCCAGGGGTTGGTGAAGAACTCCTACGTCGGCCGCACCTTCATCGCCCCCTCGCAGACGATCCGTCAGCTCGGCATCCGGCTCAAGCTCAACCCGCTCCGCGAGGTCATCAAGGGCAAGCGACTCGTCGTGGTCGACGACTCGATCGTGCGCGGCAACACCCAGCGGGCGCTGGTGCGGATGCTCCGCGAGGCGGGGGCCGCCGAGGTGCACGTGCGCATCTCGTCGCCGCCGGTGCGCTGGCCCTGCTTCTACGGCATCGACTTCGCGACGCGGGCCGAGCTGATCGCCACCGGCATCGGGGTCGAGGAGGTCTGCACCTCCATCGGTGCCGACTCCCTGGGCTACATCTCGGAGGAAGGCATGATCGCCGCCACCGAGCAGCCCGGCAACCAGCTCTGCACCGCCTGCTTCACCGGGACCTACCCGCTGGAGCTCCCCGACGCGAGCCGGCTCGGCAAGAACCTCTTCGAGACGCTGCCGATCGACGTCGAGGGCGTGGGCGGGGTCGACGTCGACGGTGTCTCGCTCGGAGTGCCCGGCGGCGCAGCAGACGCCCTCACCCGACCCTGACCCGCCCTCTCCCCGGGTCGATCTGCCGCGACGTGTTGCGCGCAGATCGTCACGGGACCGCGAAAACGCGGCTGAGTGACCACCAGATCGCAACAAGTCGGCATGCGCCGCGACTTGTTGCGCGCAGGTCGTCACGGGACCCCGAAATCGCCGCTGGGTGACCACCAGGTCGCAACAAGTCGGCCAAGGGAAGAGGGTCAGGCGCCGGCGACGGGGGTGTCCTGGCGCCGGGGCTCGCGCCACAGGTCGATCGTCTGGGTCAACCAGAACGTCGCGAACTGGCCGATCAGGGCCGCCTCGAGCCAGAACACCCAGTGGTCCAGCCACCCCAGCCAGGGACCGGTCACGGCGATCACGACGATCGAGGCCACCATCAGCACGAAGCCCCAGAAGTAGCGGTTCCAGAAATGGTCGCGCACCGGACGGTGGTCCTCGCGAGCCTGCTCGCGGGCCAGCCCACGCGCATTCACGAAGACCACGGCGACGATGCCGAGGAAGAGCAGGATGGCCGCCGTGTCGTGGCCGTGGCACATGAACGCTCCCCGGTTGAACAGGTAGAAGGCGACCAGCCCGACGAAGGCCAGCACCGACAGGCCGATCGCCACCCCGACGCCCTTGGACAGCTCGCGCTCGTCCTCAGGCGTGGCGAAGAGCTGGATCCCCATGACGACGGCGAACGCCAGCACCGCGACGATGAACAGCGACCCGACGTTGTTGGAGATCGCCTCGCGCACGTCGGGAGCGATCGCCGAGGACACGCACTTCTCCTCCGGACGGGTGGGCACGAACGCCACGATGAAGGCGAAGAAGCCCGACCCGTTGAGCAGCACGTCCTCGAGCTCGCTGCTCCCCTGGTAGACGATGAGGCAGGTCCCGATGGCGCACAGCCCGGCGACGAAGACCGCCCGCACCGGCGTGTAGTAGGACGCGCTGATGGACTGGAGCATGGTGTCGGTGGACCAGATGTGGCCCACGACCGAGATGAAGATGACCAGGACCAGCAGCACCATGGCCAGCCGCAGGAACCGGTAGGTGCGCAACAGGTCGAACTGGTAGCTCGTGGACATGGCAGATTCCCCTCCCTGACGAAACGGTCCCTGCCTGAGCAGGATCCCGCCGCCCGGACCGCCTCGGCTCAGTCATTCGTACCGGTCTAGGGTGGGCACGTGAGCGAGCCGATCACCTATGCCTCCGCCGGTGTCGACGTCGAGGCCGGTGACAAGGCCGTAGAGCTCATGAAGGCTTCGGTCCGCCGGGCGACGCGTCCCGAGGTCCTGGGGGGTCTGGGCGGTTTCGCCGGCCTGTTCGACGCCACGGCGATCGCGCGGATGAGCCACCCGGTCCTGGCGACCAGCACCGACGGGGTCGGCACGAAGGTCGCGATCGCCCAGGCGCTCGACAAGCACGACACCATCGGGTTCGACCTCGTGGGCATGGTCGTCGACGACATCGTCGTGTGCGGCGCAGAGCCGTTGTTCATGACCGACTACATCGCCACGGGCAAGGTGGTCCCCGAGCGGATCGCGGCCATCGTGTCCGGCATCGCCGCTGCGTGCGAGCAGGCCAGGGTCGCGCTCGTGGGCGGCGAGACCGCCGAGCACCCCGGGCTGCTGCGGCCCGACGAGTACGACGTGGCAGGTGCCGCGACAGGCGTCGTGGAGTACGCCGAGGTGCTGGGTCCCGACCGCGTCGTACCTGGCGATGTGGTCCTGGCGCTCGGGTCGAGTGGTCTGCACTCGAACGGATACTCGTTGGTGCGCAAGGTGATTGGCGCCGCGGGCTGGCAGCTCGACCGCCAGGTCGAGGAGTTCGGCCAGACCCTGGGCGAGGAGCTGCTCACCCCGACCCGCGTGTACTCCGCCGACCTGCTGGACCTGATCCGCACGGACGGCGTCGACCTGCATGCGCTGTCGCACGTGACCGGTGGTGGGCTGGTGGCCAACCTCGCCCGCGTCCTGCCGCCCACCGTCTTCGCCCGACTCGACCGCTCCACCTGGACCCCGCCGGCGGTGTTCTCGACGGTCGGCGGCCTCGGCCAGGTTCCCCGAGCCGACCTCGAGCGCACCCTCAACATGGGCGTCGGCTTCGTGGCGATGCTCCCGGCCGACCAGGTCGACGCCGCAACCCGGTTCCTCGAGGTACGCGGCATACGGGCCTGGGCGATCGGTGAGGTGACGGGTGCCGAGGACGCACCCACGGACGACGGCCATGAGGTGGTGCGCGGCGCCAAGGGCGTCGAGGGCGGCGCAGTCCAGCTCGTCGGGGACCATCCCGCGGGCTGAGTACCCGACCCCATGCGGTGGGCGCCCTTCGCCGACAACACTGAGCGGCATGAGCACCCGCTCGAGAAGCACCTTGGCCTGGTCCCTCGCGGTCGGGTGGGTCGGCGCGCTCGCCATCGGGGCGGCCGGACTGGTGCTGACGGTCATGTTGGGCGCCGTGTCCACAGCACTCGACGTCCTCGGCCACGCTCCGTCGGATCCGACGTCGGGCACCGACCTCTGGGTGGTGACCGGCGCGTCGATGGCGTTGTGCCTGGCCGTGGCCGGCGGTGGGGGCTGGACCCTTGCGGGGGCGCCTGACGGCCTGACCCCCCGCTGGCTGGCCGGACTGGCGGCGGGACTGGTGGGCGTGGCGGCGGGTGCGGCCCTCTTCGCGATCGTGGTCGGGTTCGCACCGGTCTGAGCACGCACGGGCCCACCGAAGCCGTCACTCAGCGGCTTCCGCCCGTGACGGCGGCGGGGTTACCGTCGGGCTGTGTGGGCGCCACAGCACGAGGACCAGGCGGTACGCCAGTACCGCTTCCTCCTGCGCACCGCCCCGCTCGACGCGCTCGAAGAGGCCCACGTGGAGGTGCTGGCGGCCATGGCCCGGGCTCGCCGGGCGATGGTCCTGTGGGCCGTGCAGGACGGGCTGGTGGCCGGGCTGCGCCTGCGGCCGGATGACGTCCGCCCCATCGCCCACCTGGTGACCCTGGGCGAGCGCCGGCGCCCGGGTGAGTTCCTGCGTTCCTGTCTTCCCAGCGTGCTGCTGGAGGTGGCCGAGGGCGTCATCGTGGCCGAGGCCATGTTCGGCCGCTTCGGCGGGTATGCCGCGTGGGACGGGGCCGAGCCCGAGCTCACCGAAGAGGGTGAGTGGGTCGACGGCGGCTTCGGCGAGCAGTGGCACGACGCGTTGATGGGACATGTGCTCTACCGCAACTTCGCGGGCGGGCCCAGCTCTCCGGACACCGCGTTCGGCGGCCACTGAGATCCAACGGAGGTCATGGGATCCCCCATCTGGTGGAGTCCGAAAACGCATTCTGGGTGAGCCCCTTTGCATGCCGGCTGCCTACCGTCGGTGGAGTGAGCATGACCCTGTTCAAGCGGCGGCAGGTCGAGCCTCCGGCCCCCGTCGAGCGTCCGGAGGTCCGTCAGTACCGCTACGTGCTCCGCACGGCCCACCTCGAGCAACTGGAAGCCCTCCATCGCGAGTCGATCGCTGCCCTCGACGTCCTGAACCGTGCCCACGTCCTGCGCACCGCGCAGGATCGCCTGCTCAGCGGGCGGGAGCTCACGGTGGACGACATCGCCGGGATCGCCCACCTCGTCACGGTCGGCGAGCTGCGGACACCCGGGATCATCGTGTCCGCCCTGAACGAGGCGGCGCTCGCACGGCTCGCCCACCTGGTCATCACCAGGTCGGCGGCAGTCCCGCTGCTCGAGGGCCACGAGGACTGGGACGGCCAGGACGGCGACGTCCGCGAGGCGCTCACCCGGTCGTCGCTGAAGGCAGCGTCGCGAGCAGCGCGGAGAACGGCGCCCGGGCTGGCTCCCGAAGGTGCCCACCAAGGCGCCTGACTGCGGCCTGGCATGAGGCATGGGGACCATCGCTGACCGTGCGCCGGAGGACCAGATCGTCCGGCAGTACCGCTTCCTGCTCCGCACCGGGCCGCTGGACGCACTCCAAGCCGCTCACCACGAAGCGCTCGACGACCTCGGCCAGGACGTTCGGGGCCGCGTCCTGACGGCAGTCCAGGACGGGTTGGTGGCCGGCCAACGGCTCGGTCCCGGCGACACGGCTGCGATCGCCCGGCTGATCAGCATCGGCGAGCGCCGCAACCCGCGGGGCTTCCTCGACGCCTGCGACCCGTCGGTGCTGCGGGTGCTCGCCCAGGCGGTCATCCACGCCGAGGCCGCCTTCGGCCTCTTCGCCGGGTATGCCGCGTGGGACGGCGTCGATCCCGCGCCCACCGATGTGGGCGTGGACCACGGTGGCGACTCGCAGTCGACCAGCACCGATGCGGCGGTGGCCGAGGCCCAGGCGCTGGCCTACGGGCACGCCATGGTCGTGTCGCCCTGGGTTGGCGGGGGAGGCTTCTAGGCCTGGGCCAACACCTCGGCCGTCGTCGCGAGTGACACCAACGGCGCGTAGAGCGACATCACGTCGAGGGCCTTCTGGTGGTTGTCATCGGTCGACCCCGCGCAGGCGTCGGTCACCACGGTGACGGTCGCCCCGGCATCGGCTGCGGCCAGCACCGTCGACACCACGCAGCAGTCCGTCGCCACGCCGGCCACGAACAGGGACGGCTGTTCGCCCACCACGGCTCGCAGGTCGGGGGTCCACTTGCCGAACGTCGTGGCGACGACGGTCGTGGTCGCGTGGGCGGCCACGTCGTCGGTCAGCTCGTACAACGGGTCGTCCGCGGGCTGAAGTGCCCACGCGAACTCCTCGTAGTAGCGCACCCAGGCACCGGCGGGCTCGGCCGGCGCGACGAACCGGGTGAAGACCGTGCGGTCACCGAAGGCCGTGGCGAGGCGTACGACGTTGGCCGCGGCCGCGGCATACCGGGGAGCACGCCAGGCGCTGGCCGGGTCACCGAAGACACGTTGCAGGTCGATCGCCACGAACCAGGGGCGACCACTCACGTGCCGGCCTCCTGGCGGCGGACGGTGCCGCGACGCAGGACCAGCGTGACCACGAAGGAGAGCACCAGCGCCAGCAGGACCCCGAGGTTGGCGTAGGGCCAGTTGCCTTCCCAGTAGGGGCCGGCCGGGTCGTCGACGAACTTCCCCAGCCCGAGGGGCTCGAGCAGGTAGCCCTGCCAGTTGTTCCACGACGCGTCACCGGCGAAGCTGTTGACGACCAGGCCCCACCCGAGCACGGTCGCGACGACCATGGTGCCGATCGAGGTCCAGTCCCAGGTGCCGTAGCGGCCGCGCGGGTCGAAGAGCGCGTCGTCGTCGTAGTCGCGCTTGCGCAGGACGAGGTCGGAGATCATGATCCCGGCCCACGCCGCGAGCGGGACACCGAGCGTGATGAGGAACGACTGGAAGGGGTTGATGAAGCTCTCGGCGAAGAAGACCACCCAGATGGTGCCGACGGTGAGGATGACGCCGTCGATGAACGCTGCGCGGGGCCGGGGGATCCGGACGCCGAGCGAGAGCAGGGTCAGGCCGGACGAGTAGATGCCCAGCACCGCCCCGCTCACCAGGGCGAGGATCGCGGCCACGAGGAAGGGCAGCAGGAACCACGTCGGAAGGATCGTGGCGAGGGTGCCGATCGGGTCTGCCTGGATGCCGTCTCGCAGCTTCTCGTCGGAGCCCGCCAGCAGCAGCCCGTAGATGACCAGCACGGTCGGTGCCAGCGCGCCGCCGAAGGTGTTCCAGGCCACGATCGAGGCGCCCGAGGCGTCCCGCCGCTGGTAGCGCGACCAGTCGGCGGCGATGTTGATCCAGCCGAGCCCGAAGCCGGTCATGACCAGGACCAGGGCCCCGACCACGGCGCCGGCGGAGCCGCTCGGCAGCGCGTTGACCGCTGACATGTCCACGTCGTCGACCGTGAGGGCGATGTAGACGACCGTCGCGATGCCGGTGATCCACGTGAGGTACGACTGCATCTTCATGATGATGTGGTAGCCGGCCACCGACGCCGCCACGATGAGGGCGGCGACGACGACGCACGCCACGATCTTGGTGCCGGTGCCGCCGCCCCAGCCGAGCTGCTTGAAGATCGTCGCCGTGGCCAGTGTCGCCAGGATCGCCAGGAAGGTCTCCCACCCGATCGAGGTCAGCCAGGAGATGACCCCGGGCACCTTCTGGCCGGTCACGCCGAAGGCCGAGCGCGACAGGATCATGGTCGGCGCCGAGCCACGCTTGCCGGCGATCGCGATCAGTCCGCACAGCAGGAACGACACGACGACGCCGACGACGGTGACCAGCACGGCCTGCCAGAACGAGATCTTGAAGCCCAGCACGAAGCCGGCGTAGCTGATCCCGAAAACCGAGACGTTGGCCGCGAACCACGGCCAGAAGAGGTCCTTCGGACGGGCCGTGCGAGCGGCCTCGTCGATGATCTCGATCCCGGTGGTCTCCACCCCAAGGCGCTGGGTCTCAGCGCGCGTGTCAGTGCTCATGACGCGAGCGTAGTGCTCACCCGAGCACAAACCGCTGCGCCACGGCACACGGACATGGCCGCACGCCGCGGCGCGGCGGAGGTGACACACGAGCCCGAGGGCCCGCGCATGAGGTGGAGGTCAGTCAGGACGTCGGGTCATTGCTGACCCGAGGCCCACTTTCCGTATTCGTCGTACTCGTCCTCGCCCACAGAGCTGTCGGAAACAGGTTCCGGCTCCGCGTAGGAAGACCCGTGCAGTTCTCGCTCAAGCGCCGTCAGGTCGGTGTTGGGAGAGAAGTACTTCAGCTCCCGAGCGACCTTGGTCTGCTTGGCTTTGGCCCGGCCGCGCCCCATGGCGTGACCCCCTCATGCGTCTGCCGGGACGGCATCGCCTTGTCGAGTCACCATGTCGGCGCCTCGGCTCGACGGAGCGGTCCCGGGAATCGTGTATTTGTCGTGAGGACAACGCTACATGAGCGATGCAAGTTCTGTGGCGAGACCCGCGTCTCACCGGGCGATCGCGTGCTCAGCGGGCAGGGAGCCAGATCCCGGCGGCCTGCCTGGCCGCCATCCGCTCCTCGGCGATGTGGTCGGCGGCCGCGGCAGGGGTGATGTTGCGCGCATCCGCCGTCTCGAGCACCTCGAGGGTGTGGTCGAAGATCGCCGTGGCGCCCTTCTTGGCGCGCTCGAAGTCGAAACCGTGCAGCTCGTCGCTGACCTGGATGACGCCGCCCGCGTTGACGAGGAAGTCCGGGGCGTAGGTGATGCCGCGCTCGCGGAGCCGGTCGGCCGTGCCGCCCTCACCCTCCACCACGAGCTGGTTGTTCGCGCCGCCACAGACGACGGTGGCCTTCAGGTTCTCGACCGTGGTGTCGTCGAGCGCGCCGCCGAGGGCGCACGGCGCGTAGACGTCGATGTCGGAGGTCACGAGGGTCGCGGTGTCGGGGACGACCTCGATCTCGGGGTGCAGGGCCGTCAGGGCCGCCAGCGCCTGCTCGTTGACATCGGTCACCACCACCGTGGCGCCGTCCTCCAGGAGGTGTCCGGCGAGGATGCGGCCGACCTTGCCGACCCCCGCGATGCCGACGGTCCGGCCCTTGAGCGTCGGCTGGCCCCACAGGTGCTGGGCGGCAGCGCGCTGGCCCTGGAAGACGCCGAAGGCCGTGAGCACGGAGGAGTCGCCGGCGCCGCCGTTGGCCTCGGAACGACCGGTCGCGAAGCGGGTGGTCTCGCTGACGATGTCCATGTCGGCGACGTAGGTGCCCACGTCGCACGCCGTGACGTAGCGGCCGCCGAGGGACTCCACGAAGCGGCCGTAGGCGCGCAGCAGGTCAGGCGTCTTGTCCGTCGCCGGGTCGCCGATGATGACCGCCTTGCCGCCGCCGAGGTCCAGGCCGGCGACCGCGTTCTTGTAGGCCATGCCCTTGGACAGGCGCAGCACGTCGGCCAGTGCCGCGTCCTCGCTGGCGTAGGGGTAGAACCGCGTGCCGCCCAGGGCTGGTCCGAGAGCCGTGCTGTAGATCCCGATGATGGCCCGCAGGCCGGTCGCCCTGTCGTGGCAGAAGACCACTTGTTCGTGCTGGGACGTGGAGGTGGCAGGCGTCGAGATGCTGGGCGACGAGGACGCGGTCACGGTGGTGACTCCTTGAGCTCGGTGAGGCGCAGGGCGGGGAGGTCGGCGCGGATCGCGCGCCTGGACCCAGCGTAATCCCGCTCACGGGTTGGTCCGGTGACTAGTCCCAACGGGCCATATCGGATGACCCGTTGGGAATGTTCCCAAAGGGTCCCGCTTGTCCGATTATGGAACCACGTCCCCTGCACAAGGAGTTAGACATGGTTACTCGCACCACCGAGGTCGAGAAGTTGCTCACGCCTGCGGAGGTGGCCTCACTGTTCCGGGTCGACCCCAAGACAGTGACGCGTTGGGCCAAGGCGGGGAAGCTCAACTCCATCCGCACGCTCGGTGGCCATCGCCGCTACCGCGAAGTCGAAGTTCGCGCGCTTCTCACTGACGTCCTCTGACAGTTCACTGACGTCCGCTGACGGACTCGCGCGTCGAGGGGCAGGGCCTGGCGCGCACCTGACAGCGGTGCTGGCGGTACGTTCGGTCCCATGGACTCGGCGCGCCGTTCTGGCCCTCTCGCGGGCGTCCGGGTCGTCGAGGTCGGCGGGATCGGTCCCGGCCCTTTCGCCGCGATGATGCTGTCCGACCTCGGTGCGGACGTCGTGCGCGTCGACCGGCCGGGTGAGGACCTGAGGGCCACCCATGGAGTGCTGCTGCGGGGGCGGCGGTCCGTGGTCGTGGACCTCAAGTCCGACGAGGGTCTGGCTGTCGTGCTCGGGCTGATCGCTGCGTCCGACATCCTCATCGAGGGATTTCGTCCGGGTGTCGCCGAGCGGCTCGGCTTCGGTCCAGACGTTGCGCTGCAACGCAATCCGCGCATCGTCTACGGCCGCATGACGGGATGGGGGCAGGACGGACCGTATGCCGCCCTGGCCGGTCACGACATCACCTACCTGGCGGTGGCGGGCGTTCTCGACGCCTTCGCCGGCCCCGACGGGCGGCCGGTGCCGCCACTGAACCTGCTCGGGGACTTCGGCGGCGGGGGGATGCTGCTGGCACTCGGGGTCGTCTCGGCGCTGTGGCACGCGCGCGAGTCCGGGCAGGGCCAGGTCGTCGATGCGGCGATCGTCGACGGCGTCGGGGCGATGACCGCGATGCACCAGTCGATGCTCGGCTCGGGGATGTGGCCGGCGGCCAGGGGGTCGAACCTGTTCGACGGGGGAGCGCCGTTCTACCGCTGCTACCGCACGAGCGACGACCGCTGGGTCGCGGTGGGCGCGATCGAGCCGATCTTCTACGAGCGGCTCCTGGCCGGGCTCGGGCTGGACCGCGCCGCGGTGGGTGCCGACCAGATGGAGCTCGCCTCCTGGCCGAGGGTCTCGGAGATGGTTGCCGACCGCTTCGCCGCACGGTCCCTTGCGGAATGGGTGGCGGTCTTCGGTGACCTCGACGCCTGTGTGGCGCCGGTCCTGACCGCCCAGGAGGCGCGCTCCGATGCCCACCTCGACGCCAGGCAGGCGTATGCCGCCGTCCCCGGCACCCCCGGGACGGTCCAGCCGGCCCCGGCCCCGCGCTTCTCGGTGACCCCCACGACGGCGGGGCAGCCCGCGGGCCCGCCGGGACGGCATACCGACGAGGTCGTGCGTGGGCTAGCCGAACGTTAGGCGGATTGACGGTCCACCGAACAGCCGACCCAATGGTCAAGGCTTGGCAAAGTTCGTTCTCCGGAGCCGAAATCCGCGCTTCCATCAGGGGGCACACCTCTTCACACCCTTGGAGCCCCCGTGACCAACAGCCTCGGCACCTTCCTGCAGGAGCAGCTTCGCGTGCTCGGCTGGAGCCGCGCGACCCTCGCGACGCGCAGTGGTCTGGACGAGTGGACGCTCGAAGGGATCCTCGACACCCCGGTCCTGCCGGAATGGCCCCAGCCCGACGAGATGCTGGCGCTGTCCCGTGCCCTGTGCCTCTCCGTCCGCGAGATCGTGCTGCGATCCGCCGAGGGGTGCGGCCTGTCCGTGCTCGGCGGCATCGAGCACCCCGAAGCTGTACTGCTGGCCACCAACGACGAGCTGATGCGCGAAGTGCGCCGTCGGCTGGCCCTCGGTGCACGCACAGGGCAGTACATCACCAGCGCACCCCAGCACTGGGGTGTCGACACCGGCATCCAGTCGGCGTAAGGGTGGCCGGCACCTCCCCCTGCGGTGCCGCGCCGTCCGACTCACCCAGCCCCCGTCCCTCAGCCAGACGGGCGCTGGAACGGCAAGAGAGCAAGTCCCTTCAACGGAAGCCACCGGTCATCCCACAGATGACCGGTGGCTTTCGTGATGGAGGCGTGGGGGTCAGGACAGCCGGCGCAGCGTGACAGCGAAGGACTCGAGCGCCCGGACGGCCGCGTCGAGCTCACGTTCCACGGCCACCAGGGCAGGCTGGTCGACGACCACGCCGTCCTCGCCGAGGTGCTCGACGTCCGCGCAGAGCAGTGCGAGCCGTTCGGCCCCGAGGTTGGCCGCGCTGCCCTTGAGACCGTGTGCCGCGCGACTCAGCTCGTGGGCCGCGCCCGCCTCGCGGTGCTCGCGCATGGTGGCCAGCGCGGCCCGGGAATTGGGCCCGAACCTGTCGATGAACCGCAGCAGCATCGTCGGGTCGCCCGGGTCGAGGTCGAGCAGCTCCTCGAGGCGCGAGGGGTCCAGCACGGTGGTGTCCGCCCGAGACGCGAGCCGTCGGCTGTCCGTGGCGTCGGTCTCGGCGCTGTGGTCGCCGTTGACCGGGACCCAGCGCTCCAGGGTGTCGCGCAAGAGCGCCACGTCGACGGGTTTGGTGAGGAAGTCGTCCATCCCCGACTCGAGGCAGCGCTCGCGCTCGCCGGCGATGGCCGCCGCCGTCATCGCGATGATGGGCGTCCGGTACTGGTCGTCCTCGAAGGAGCGAATCATGCGCGTGGCGTCGTAGCCGTCCATCTGGGGCATCTGGCAGTCCATCAGCACCGCGTCGTACGCGCCGTCGGCCGACTGGAACGAGTAGTAGCCGGCCAGCCCGTTCTCGGCGACGTCCACGGCATACCCGAGGCTCTCGAGGATGCCGACGGCCACCAGCTGGTTGACCTCGTTGTCCTCCACGACGAGGACGCGGCCCCGGGAACCCATCGGGAGGCGCCGGTCGGCGCGGCCGGGAGTCGAGGAGGCGGTTCCAGGGACGCTCGGCGCACCGCTCGGCGCACCGCTCGGCGGGGCGGTCTCGGCGCGGGCGCCGGCCAGGTCGGCGAGGGTGTCCAGCAGACTGGAGGGCAGCACGGGCTTGGTCAATGACACGTCGATGCCGGCCGCCGTCAGGACCTCCGGATCGAGGTCCATGGCCGAGGTGAGCAGGACGATCCGGGTGTCGCCGAAGCGGCCGTCACCACGCATCATCCGGGCGAACTGCTCGCCGTTGACGCCGGGCATGAGGTAGTCCAGCAGCACCACGTCGAAGGGCTGCCCGCGCCGGTGGGCGTCGTCGAGGAGCCCGAGACCTTCGACCCCCGACGAGGCGATCGCCGCCTCGATCGACCAGCCGGCCAGCTGCTCCTCGAGGATGAAGCGGTTGGTCTCGTTGTCGTCGACGACCAGCACGCGCAGCCCGGCCACCGAGGGCACTGGTGCGGCGACGGCGGCGCTGACGCTGGCCGGCGCGAAGCGCACGGTGAACCAGAACGTGCTGCCGTACCCGGACTCGCTGTTGACGCCGATCTCACCGCCCATGGCCTCGACGATCTGGCGACTGATGGCCAGGCCGAGCCCCGTGCCGCCGTACTCGCGCGTGGTGGAGCTGTCGCCCTGGGAGAACGCCGTGAACAGCCGTTCCTTGACCTCGGGCGTCATGCCCGACCCGGTGTCACTGACCTCGACCCGCAGCACGATGCCTGCGTCGGTGGCCTCCGCGCTCGTCACGTCGCTGGTCTCGACGCGCGTCACGTCGGGCGTCACGTCGCTCGTCGCGTCGCTGGTCTCGTCCGTCGTCTCGACCGTGGCCCGGACGACGACCTCGCCACTGTTGGTGAACTTCACGGCGTTTGCGGTCAGGTTGGAGATGACCTGCCCGAATCGCACGGGGTCGCCGCTCACCACGGCAGGGACGTCCGGGTGGCAGGTCACCGCAAGCTCGAGGTCCTTGGCGCGCGCGCGCTCTGCCATCATGGTGGTGCTCTGCTCGACGATGGCTCGCGGGTCGAAGTCGACCGCCTCGAGGTCGAGCCGCCCGGCCTCGATCTTGGACAGGTCGAGGATGTCGTTGACGAGGGAGAGCAGGCTCCGGCCGGCGCCGTCGATGCCGTCGGCGAGCCGTCGCTGGTGCGGCGTGAGGTCGGTGCGTCCGAGCAGCTCGGACAGCCCGATCACGCCGTTGAGCGGGGTGCGGATCTCGTGGCTCATCGTCGCGAGGAACTCGGACTTGGCCATCGACGCGCTCATCGCGTTGTCGCGCGCCTGCTCGAGTCGCTCGGCGGCCAGCTGACGCTCCGCGACCCGGGAGAAGATCGCCGCCGCCCTGGCCACCGTCAGCCCGTCGCTGTCGGTGGGCGGGGTGGTCGCCCGCGTGTCCATGACGACGACGCACGCGGCGCGGTCCTCGGCCACCACGGGCGCGGCCACGAGGGCGGTGCCCTCCGTCGTGAGGGAGGCTTGGGGGCTGCGCGACTCGACGGCGGCCATCGCGATCCGGGTGGCCTCGGCGACGTCCTGTTCCGGCACGTCGCGGGTCTCGCCCGGGACGGGTTCGAGCTCGCCGTCCCTGGTCACCACCCACGCTGCCACCGGCTGCCATCCCGTGTGCCGTGCCACGTCCTTGAGGATCGTGGGGATGACCTCGGCCAACGTCGTCGCGTCGTTGGCCGCGGTTGCCATGGACGTGAGCAGGGCCAGGGCCTGTTCCGCGTCCTTGCTCTCGGTGATGTCCTGGGAGGTGCCGCCCATGCGCAGGGGGGCTCCGGTGACCTCGTCGCGGGTGAGGCGGCCACGGCCACGGATCCAGCGCAGGGAGCCGTCGCTGTGGAAGATGCGCGCGTCGAACTCGAACTCGCCCGTCTCCTCCAGGGCGCGCCGGACCACCTCGGCCACGGCGTCCCGGTCGTCGGGGTGCATCCGGTCGAGGAAGCCCTGGTAGTTGGGGACGAAGCCGGAGTCGGGCTCCACGCCGTAGATGCGGTAGAGCTCGTCGGACCACGCCACGACGTCGCTGCCGACGTCCCATTCCCAGCTGCCGATCTTGGCGATGTGCTGCGCCTCGGCCAGCTGCGCCTCGCGCCGTTGCAGTGTCTCGATCAGCCGTCGCTGATCGCTGTACTCGGTCACCCGGTGCAACCATCCGACGTGGTTGCCGTCGTCGTCCCTGATCGGGGTGTGGCTGACCAGTGCCCAGAACCGCTCGCCGTTCTTGCGCAGCAGGCTGCACTCGAGGTTGCTGCCGGGGGCGCTGCTGCCCTGCAGTCCGCTCAGGTGTTCGGCGAACTGGGCCTGGCCGGTCGCGTCCAGGGTCTCGAAGACGGACAGCCCGTCCATCTCGTCGACCGTCCTGCCCAGCATCTCCGCAAGTCGTGGGTTCGCGAGCACGGTCCTGCCCTCGGCGTCGAAGACCCACAGGCCGTCGGGCGACGCCTCGACCAGCCAGCGGCTCAGGTCGCCGAGGTCGGCCTTGCCGCCCAGGGTCCCGAGGTCGCTCGCACCTGCGGTACGTCCACGGGCGCCTGGGTCGAGGGGCTGCGGATGCTGCACGCAGTGATCTTCCTTCATCAGCCCGACGGAAGCCCACTGAAACACTCAATTCGCCCCAGATCCCTCGACGGCTCAGCCCTGATCTGGGGCGTTCTCCGGGCGCCTGCGCTGCCACGACTCGAGGATGTGTTCGTCCATTGCCCGCTGTGCCGCCACCGCGTCACCAGCCACGACGGCGTCGTGCACCCGTTGGTGGGCCTCGTTGGTCAGCCGGATGTGCTGCGCGGAAGGGTCACCGACGTAGCGCAGGCTGCGGTAGGCCTCGTCGGTCAACGTGTGGATGATGGCGCGGCCGAGGCGATTGCGTGATGCGGCCATGATCTCGTCGTGAAAGGCCACGTCGGCCGCGAGGTATGCCGTGGCGTCGCCGATGCTCGCGTCGAGGGTGGCCATCCGCTCGGAGATGGCCGCTCGCTCGGCCGGTGTCGAGTTCGTGGCCGCCTGCCCGGCCATCTGGCCCTCCAGTGCCCGCCGGACATCGACCAGATCGCCCAGGATCACGTTTCCCGCGTCGTGGCGTACCACCGCCGAGAGGACGGTCGGGTTGAGCAGGTCCCAGTCCGCCAGTGGCCGGACCCGTGTGCCCTGGCCTTGCTGCACCGTGACCATGCGCATGGCCTCCAGGGCCTTCACCGCCTCACGGACGACCGTGCGGCTGACGCCGAACGTCTCGCACAGCGCAGGTTCGGTGGGCAGGCTGTCGCCGGTACTCAGTCCGTCGCTCACCAGCCAGTCGACCAGCTCCTCGACCACCGCGGTGGCAAGGCGGCGGGGTCGTCGAGGCCACGGCGAGGACAGGCTTGCGCTCATGACGCCAGCATAGCGAGAAGATTCGCTTGACAGAATACGTATGACGAATAATCATTGCCTGACGAGAACTGTTGACGACGAGAGGCAGCACCCGCAATGAAGCTGGCACGCATCGGAGCCGTCGGCGCAGAGCGCCCTGCCGTGCAGGACGAGCTGGGCACCTGGCGCGACCTCAGCCGGGTCGTCGGCGATCTGGACGGCGGAATCCTGTCCGGCGACTTCGCCGGGACCGTGGAGCGCGCGTTGGCTGCCGGTGACCTCCCCGTGGTCGAGAACCTTTCGAGGTTCGGTCCACCGCTGGCCAGGATCGGCAAGATCGTCTGCGTCGGCCTCAACTACCGCGACCACGCCGCGGAGACGGGTGCCACGGTGCCGAGCGAGCCCGTGCTCTTCATGAAGGCTCCCGACACCGTGGTGGGACCCGACGACGAGGTCCTGGTGCCACGCGCCTCGGCGAAGACCGACTGGGAGGTGGAGCTCGCCGTCGTGATCGGCCGCGAGGCCGCCTACCTCGAGAGCCCCTCCGCCGCGGCCGCGCACATCGCCGGCTACGCCATCAGCAACGACGTCTCCGAGCGAGAGTTCCAGATCGAACGCGGTGGCCAGTGGGACAAGGGCAAGAACTGCGCGACGTTCAACCCGTTCGGCCCCTGGCTGGTGACACCCGACGAGGTGACCGACCCGCAGGCGCTCGGCCTCCGGCTCTGGGTCAATGGCGAGCTGAAGCAGGACGGCAAGACCTCTGACATGGTCTACGGGGTCCACTTCCTCGTCCACTACATCAGCCAGTTCATGAGGCTCTACCCCGGTGACGTGATCAACACCGGCACTCCTGCCGGGGTCGCCCTCGGGGTGCCTGGCACGCCCTACCTCAAGGCTGGGGACGTCGTCGAGCTGGAGATCGACGGCCTCGGTCGCCAGCGCCAGACCTTCGGAGCCGCGTGATGACCGCCGTTACCGCAGTGGGAGAGCTCGCCGGACTCAAGGCCCTCGTCACCGGTGGCGCCTCGGGGATCGGGCTGGCCATCGCCGACCTGCTGGCCGACCGCGGCGCGGCCGTCGCCGTGCTGGACCGTGACGTCAGCCCGGTGGCCCGGGGCCGACACCTCGCCGTGGCGGCAGACGTCAGTGACGACTCCGCGGTCAGGGCTGCCGTGGCGGAGGCGGTCGACACTCTCGGAGGCCTCGACATCGTCGCCAACAACGCCGGCATCGGCGCCCAGGGCGGCGTCGACGCCAACGACGACGCGGAGTGGCTCAGGGTGCTGGACGTCAACGTCCTCGGCATCGTGCGGGTGACTCGCGCTGCCCTGCCGAGTCTGCGCGCGTCAGACCAGGCCGCGATCGTCAACATCTGCTCCATCGCCGCGACCGCAGGCATCCCCAACCGCGCGGCATACTCGGCCAGCAAGGGCGCCGTCCTGTCGCTGACCCTCGCCATGGCGGCCGACCTGCTGCCCGAGGGCATCCGGGTCAATGCGGTGAACCCCGGCACGGCCGACACCCCTTGGGTGGAGCGCCTCCTCAGCGCCGCTGACGACCCCGCGGCCGAGCGGGCAGCGCTCGAGGCCAGGCAGCCTCACGGCCGCCTGGTCACGCCGATGGAGATCGCCCACGCCGTCGCCTACTTCGTCTCTCCCCTCGCCGGTTCGACGACCGGCACCACCTTGGCTGTCGACGGCGGGATGGACCGGCTTCGACTGCGACCCAGGTCGTGACCTCTCGGCACGGGACCGTGGTTGACGACCGCATCGACGCGCACGTGCACCTCTGGGACCTGGCGGTCAGGCCCCAGGCATGGACGACGGCCTTTCCTGCGATCGACCGGACGTTCACGATCGCTGACCTCGAGCCCCAGCTGGCTGCTGCCCACGTCAGCGCGGCCGTCCTCGTCGAGACGATCAATGTCGCGGCGGAGACTCCCGAGCTGCTGGCCCGGGCGGTCGGAAGCCCAAGCATCCGCGGGGTGGTGGGGTGGGTCGACCTGACGTCGCCCGATGTGTCCGACCGGATCGCCGAGCTGCGGTCCCTGCCAGGTGGTGACCGGCTGGTGGGCCTGCGCCACCAGCTCCAGGGGGAGCCCGACCCGCAGTGGTTGGACCGTATCGACGTCCGGCGTGGGCTCACGGCCGTGGGCCGAGCGGGGCTCGCCTTCGACCTCCTCGTCAGGGAACGTCAGCTCCCCTCGGCGATCGGGGCTGCCCGCCGGGCACCGGACGTCAGGTTCGTCCTGAGCCACATCGGCAAGCCTTCGATCGCAGCGGGTGACCTCGAGCCGTGGGCCACCCACCTCGCCGACCTCGCGGCCTCGGAGAACGTCGCCTGCAAGCTCTCCGGGATGGTCACGGAGGCGTCCCCGACCTGGTCGGTCGGAGACCTCAGCCCGTATGCCGCCCACGCCCTCTCCGTCTTCGGGCCGGACCGCATGATGGCGGGTTCGGACTGGCCGGTCTGCCTCGTTCGCGACGACTATGCGACGGTGTGGAGGGTGAACGAACAGCTCGTGGCCCAGCTCTCGCCTGCCGAGCAGCGCGCCGTCCTCGGGGGCACCGCGACGACCTGGTACGGCCTCTCGTGACCGACCTCGTGAGCCGCCGGCTGGGTTCGACCGAGGTCGGGGTGAGCGCGCTCGGCTTCGGAGGAGCCAACCTCGGGAACCTCTACCGTGCGGTTTCGGACGACCAGGCCCGCGCAGCGGTGGATCACGCGTGGGACCAAGGGATTCGGTACTTCGACACGGCGCCCCACTACGGCCTCGGGCTGTCCGAGCGCCGGCTGGGAGGGGCCTTGGCCGGTCGGCCGCGGGCCGAGTACGTCGTGTCCACGAAGGTCGGACGCCTGCTGGTCCCGAACGAGGACGCCACCGGCTCTGACCTGGCCCAGCAGTTCGACGTCAGGGACGACCTGCGTCGCGAACTGGACTACTCAGGTCCCGGCGTGCGCCGAAGTCTCGAGGAGAGCCTGGAGCGTCTGGGCATCGACCAGGTCGATGTCGCGTTCGTGCACGACCCGGACGACTTCGTCCAGCAGGTGCTCGACGGAGCGCTGCCGGAGCTGGCGCGGATGCGCGACGAGGGCATCGTGAAGGCGATCGGCGTGGGCATGAACCAGTGGCAGGAACCGCTGCGGTTCGTGCAGGAGTGCGACCTCGACGTCGTGATGCTCGCGGGTCGGTGGACCCTGCTCGACCGCAGCGGTGCGCCGCTGCTCGACGCCTGCCTCTCGCGAGGGGTCAGCGTCGTGGCGGCCGCTCCCTTCAACTCAGGCCTCCTGGCGCGGGCCGATCCGCAGGCGGACTCGCACTTCAACTACGACACCCCTGACGCACGGCTGCTCAGGGCAGCCCGTGACCTCGCCGCCCTCGCGGGGGAATACGGCTGCACCCTGCCCCAGGTCGCCCTGCAGTTCCCGCTCAGGCACGCCGCCGTCGCGAGCGTCGTTGCCGGGCTCGGCAAGCGCGAGCACGTCGACTCTGCGGCCCGGTGGCTGCTGGAGCCGGTGCCGGAGGCGTTCTGGGAGGACGCCGACTCGGTCGTCGAAGGCCTTCTCTGACGGCGTCAGCCGGCCGAGGTCGTGCCCCGCGCGTCCGCCGCAGTGGGACGGCGTCGCTCCCAGGACCCGAGGATGTGCGCGCGCATCGCCTGTCCCGCGCGGGCGCCGTCGCGGTGCTCCACGGCGTCGAGGATTGCCCGGTGCTCCGCGAGCGTGATGTCGATGTTGGACCGTGTCGCCGAGCCGTGGTAGCGACCGGTGGTTCGGGCTTGGTCGTGGATGCTGGTCACGATGGCCCGCCCCAACCGGTTTCCGGACAGCACCATCACCGCATCGTGGAAGCTCACGTCGGCGCGAGCGAAGGCTGCGGCATCCTCGGAGCTGTCCGTCATCTCGGAATAGGCCAGCCTGAGCGGGTCCAGGTCTGCGGCCTGCTGACCGCGGCAGGCCTCCTCCGCCATCGCCATCTCCAGCGCGGCACGGACCGACACGAGGTCGTCGAGGATGCCCAGCGACTCGTCGTGCTTGACCATCGCGCTCAGGACGACCTCGTCGATGAGGTCCCACGCGTCCATGGCGCGCACGACGGTGCCCACCCCCTGACGGCTCGACAACAGGCCCTTGGACTGCAAGGTCTTCACGGACTCGCGGATCACGGTCCGGGAGACGCCGAGCTGTTCCCCGAGCTCGGCCTCGGAGGGCAGGATCGTGCCGACGGGCAGTGCACCGCTCACGATCTGGTCCACCAGGGTCGCGATCACCGCCGTCCCCAGGCTGGAGCGCTGGGCAGGAGCCGGAGCGGTCCATCTGCCGTCCTCGGTCGTCATGCTGACTCCTTCTTCGGTGCACGTGTCCTTGGGCGGATCGTAGCGGCGATCCTCCTATTGCCTGATCATCATATGTATTATATCTTAGGAGTCAGCACCGCGGCACCTGGCCGCTCAGGACCTTGATCGACGAAGGAGTCATCTCATGGGTATCGGAATGCGGAACACCTCCGCCGGAGGCGCGGCGGCCACTCGCGCGCCGCGGGCCGTGGTCGCGGCAACTGCGCTTGCCTGCGCGCTTGCCCTGGCCGCCTGCGCCGGTGGACAGAGCGTTGGCGCCGCCAAGAACAACGCGGACACCGGGAGCCCCTTCGGCTTCAAGACCGCGGCCCAGGACGCGAAGACCGAGATCACGGTGTGGGTGGACTCCACCCGACAGCCCGTC
Organism: Pedococcus sp. P2_D9; assembly: GCF_056404275.1. Lineage (NCBI taxonomy): Bacteria > Bacillati > Actinomycetota > Actinomycetes > Micrococcales > Intrasporangiaceae > Pedococcus > Pedococcus sp. P2_D9. The sequence continues at coordinate 34,087 of NZ_JBFUEI010000013.1, read as the reverse complement.
GCCGACGCGTACGTTGCTGCCCACCCGGACGTGAAGGTCAAGGTCGTCGCCTACGACGGCAACGCGAACGGGTCGAACTCCTTCAAGACCAAGACGCAGCTGTTCGACCGTGCCGGCTCCGGCTGGCCGGACGTCGCCTTCACGACGGACAACAGCTCGGCTGCCTGGGGTTCACTGACTGGCACCGGCGACCTCGCCCCCGTCAACAAGGGACTCGTGCCCGCGGCGACGCTCGATGGGTTCTCCAAAGGCGCTCTCGACGTGTGCACGCTCGACGGGGTGGCCTACTGCCTCCGCAACGACCTCGCCCAGAATGTGCTCTGGTACAACAAGAAGCTGATGGACAAGTGGGGGTACACCGTCCCGAAGACGTGGGCGGAGTATGAGCAGCTCGGGAACAAGGTGGCCGCTGAGCACCCGGGATACCTCGTCGGCACCGCCGGCGACGCCTGGACCCCGGAGATCTACATGTGGGCTGCGCAGTGCCCGGCCAACAAGGTCGACGGGCCCACCAAGCTCACGGTCAACACGAGCGACGCCAACTGCGTCAAGGCGGCCAAGCTCCTCGACGGCCTGATCGCCAACAAGTCGATGTCGACCCTGTCGTTGTTCGGTCCCGAGTTCGCCAAGACCAAGGCTGACAAGGTGCTCCTGCTGCCTGGGCCGTCGTGGTACGGCGGCGCTGTCTTCCAAGGCACGCTCAAGACCCCGAAGGGCGAGCTCGCAGTTGCTCCTCCGCTGGCATGGGATGCCGGCACGGCGTCGACGGGCAACGTCGGCGGTGGTGCATGGTGGGTCTCGGCGCACAGCAAGAACCTCAAGGCGGCCGCCGACTTCGCATCCTGGGTCACGAGCCAGTCCGCCGTGGGAGGCACGCTCGTGCCGACCTACCCGGCATACAGCCAGGCGGCAGCGGCGTGGCTCGCCGAGACGCAGAAGAGCGGCTACTACGCCGGTGACATCGCTCCCGCGCTCCAGCAGGCAGCCGGGCAGGTCTGGTCGGGCTGGGGCTCGCCGTCCTTCAGCCAGGAAGCGATCTGGGCCAAGGTCGTCCAAGCGGGCATGACCAAGGGCGAGACCATCGAGTCGCTGCTCCCCGCATGGCAGAAGCAGATCGAGAACGAAGCCAAGATCCTCGGCTACCAGGTCAAGACCAGCTGACGTCATGGCAATCCCCACTGCAACGATCCCCGGGAGTCGGCCCGCCGCCGGCTCCCGGGGGCACGGCAAGGCCGGGTACGTCTTCGTGGCGCCGTTCGCCATCCTCTTCCTGTTCTTCGGGGTCATCCCGGTGCTGTACTCGCTCTACCTCGCATTCACCTCCGGATCGGGGGGTTTCGCGGGTCTGTCCAACTTCACGAAGGCCGCCACGGACTTCAGGTTCCTGCCGGCCGTGGGCCACGTGGCAGCCTTCGTCGCGATCTGGCTCCTGCTCCTCTCCGTCCTCGTCGTCACCCTGACCCTGGTCATGAACCGGGTGGCACGGCGTCGGACCAAGACCTTCGTCCGGTTCGCCTACTACATCCCCGGCGCCCTGGCCGGCGCCTCGAGCGTGCTCCTGTGGCTCTTCCTGCTGGACCCCACGGTGAGTCCGGTGGCCTGGGTCCTCAAGGCGACGGGTTCCGACACGTTCCAGCAGGTCGTCGCTCCGGGACACCTGCCTGTGATCTTCGCCCTCATCGCCTTCTGGACGGGCGCCGGCGGCTGGATCCTGGTGCTCTACGGCGCGTTGAACACCATCCCCACCGAGGTCATCGAGGCCGCCAAGGTCGACGGGTGCGGTCCTGTCCGCAGCGCGTTGCAGATCGAGCTGCCGATGATCCGCAAGTCGGTCGTCTACATGCTGATCCTGTCCCTGGCAGCAGGCACGCAGCTGTTCGTGGAACCCCAGCTCGTCTCCCAGGCCAGCTTCGGCGTGGTTCCCAACGACTACAGCGTCAACCAGCTCGCCTACATCTATGCCTTCGGTCAGAACGACTTCAACGGATCAGCGGCCATATCGATCATGTTGCTCGTCGTCGCGGCACTCGCAGCGGGCCTGTTCGTCGCCCGCGGCCGACTCTTCGAGACGGACTGAGAGAGACGTCATGACAACCACCACGAGACCCGACACGCGGCAACGAGCCAGCAGGCCGGCATACCAGCGGGGAAGCGGCTCACCCACCTCTGGCACGTTCGCCGGGCGGACGCTGATGGCCATCGTGCTCGGCGTGTTCGCCCTGTTCTTCCTCGTACCCGTCATCTGGCTCTTCCTCGCGGCCACCAAGGACTCGCGCGAGCTGGTGAACGACGCACCCTTCAGCCTGGGGAGCCTGACCGCGTTGCGCGACAACTGGAACGCCTTGATGTCGTTCCAGGACGGAGCCATCAGCACCTGGATGACCAACTCGGTGCTCTATGCCGGGCTGGCGTTGGTCCTCACCCTGGTCGTGAGCCTCCCCGCGGGGTACGCCCTGGCCAAGATGCGCTTTCGCGGTCGGCGGCTCCTGCTGGTCGCGACCCTCGTCGTGATGCTCATGCCCGCGACCTCGCTCGTGCTGCCCATCTTCCTGGAGATCAACTACCTCAGCCTCGTGAACACCCCCCTGTCGGTCGTGCTGCCGTACTCGTTCTTTCCGTTCGGTGTCTACCTGGCTTACATCTACTTCTCGACGGCCATGCCCAGCGAGCTGCTGGAGGCGGCCAAGATCGACGGCTGCGGTGAGCTGCGGACCTTCACCTCGATCGTGCTTCCCCTCTCCACCCCCGTGGTGGCCCTCGTGGGCTTCTTCAGCTTCGTCCAGAACTGGAACAACTTCTTCCTGCCCTATGTGATGCTGCCCGGCAGTGAGGCCTACCCCATGCAGGTGGGCCTGACGCAGATGCTCGCCTCGACGCCCAACTTCAACCCTGTGGTGGGTGCCAACGCCGCCGTGAGCCCGCCGGAGCTCGTCCTGGCCACCCTCGTGTCGGTCGCGCCTGTGCTCGTGGTCTTCCTGATCGCGCAGCGGTTCCTCGTCACCGGCCTGACTGCCGGCGCGACGAAGGGCTGACGTCGATGAAGATCACCGGATACCGCAGCCTCATGACCCACCACCGGTGGGGGCGCTCGGTCGGCGACGCCAACGGGTTCATCCCCGATGCGGTGACCGAGGTGCCCATCCTGGTCGTTGAGACAGACGAGGGGGTCGAGGGCGTCGGGCTCGGGTCGCACCGCGACGTCGACCGTGTGTTCGCGGCCGTCGAGGGCGAGGACCCGCGCGCGGTCGTCGCCCTCTATGACCGGATGCTCCGGCAGGTGTTCAAGGCAGGGCACCAGGGCGCGACCTTCGGGGCTGTCGGTGCGCTCGACATGGCGTTGTGGGACCTCAAGGCCAAGTTCGCCGGGGAGCCGTTGTGGCGCCTGCTCGGAGGCCGGGACCGGTTCGTTCCCGGATACGCCTCCGGGCTTGACGCGGGCCTGACCGAGGACGAGCTCGTCGAGGTCTACGAGTCGTTCGCCGCCCGAGGCTTCACGGCGGCGAAGGTCAAGGGTGGACTCGACCCGGCCCGCGACCTCGTCCGCCTGCGACTGGTGCGTGAGATCTTGTCGCGGGGCAACGCGTCGCCCGCGCTCATGCTCGACGCCAACGAGGTCTGGCAGCCGAAGGAGGCGATCCGGCACGTGGGCATGCTCGAGGAGCACGTCGACCTCACCTGGGTCGAGGAGCCCGTGCGGCGCTGGGACGCCGCGGGTCACCACCTCGTCCGTCTCGGCATCAAGGCCGCGGTCGCGACGGGCGAGAACCTCACTGGACTCGAGCAGTTCCGACCCCTGCTCAGCGCCCAAGGGGTCGACGTCGTGCAGGCCGGGAGCGTCTGGGGCATCACCCACTTCTTGCGCGTGGCCGCGCTCGCCCATGCCTACGACCTCCCGGTCAGTCCGGTGGGCTACCACACGAATCCGCTGGCGGCCGCTGCGACATCGCTGCCCAACGTCATTGCGATCGAGGTGCAGAACCTCGAGGAGCCGGTCGGCATCACTGTCGACCACACGGTCGCCGACGGCGGCCTGGTCCTGGGTGACAAGCCGGGCAGCGGGGTCGTGGTCGACGAGTCCGCCATCGGGGGACTGGCGGGCGCCGCGTGGTCGTCGGCCAGTGGTCCCCACGTCCGCTCCAGCCGGGCCGGCCTTCGCTTGACCCAGCCCACGTGACGCGGTTCACCAGCGCGAACCGCGTGACTCGATCCACCACAGACCCTGTAACCCCATCCACCAGAGAAGAAGGACCACTCATGATCGACTTCGCCGACTCCAAGGCCGTCGCCAAGGCCATCCAGTACACCAACGTGAACCCCGACCTCACGCGCGACGGAGTCCTGGAGCACCTGCGGACGGCACTGGAGTACGGCTTCGACGCCGCCATGATCGCGCCGGTGTGGGTCTCCCTCGGCAAGGAGGTGCTGGCCGGCTCCGAGGTGAAGGTGGCTTCCACCCTCAACTTCCCGATGGCCAACGACACCCTGGGTATGCGGCTCGCCGCCTTGCGGGAGCTGGCCAGGGAGGGCGCGGACGAGTTCGACTTCCCGCCCCACCCGGGCTACCTGCTGGGCGGCCAGGTCGCGGAGTACACGCGCGACATGAACGAGATCGTCAAGGCCGCGCACGACGAGGGCATGAAGGTCAAGGCGATGCTCGAGTTCGGCTACCTCGACGAGGCGCAGAAGGTCCTGGCCACGCGGATTGCCTACGAGGCCGGCATCGACTGGGTCAAGCAGTCCAGCGGATGGGGTGTGGGCGGCTGTGCCGCCACCGTGGAGGACGTGGCCCTGCTCAAGGCAAACATCGAACCGCCTTGCCGCGTCAAGGTTTCCGGCAAGGTCAACTCGCTGGAGAAGATGCAGGCGATGTTCGAGGCGGGGGCCGAGCTCGTCGGCACCAGCTCGGCGCCGCAGATCGTGGACGGGCTGGTCGGTGACGCCGATGCCTACTGAGGCTTCCACCGCCCCGCGGGTGGCCGTCATCGGGAGCTACGCCAAGGCGATCGTCATCACGGCCGACCGGATCCCCACCACCGGTGAGACCCTCGTAGGCAGGGACTACCGACAGACCTTTGGTGGCAAGGGATCTGACATGGCCGTGCAGGCCGCGCGACTCGGTGCGGCCGTCGACTTCATCGGCGTCGTCGGCGACGACCCCTTTGGTCGCGAGTTCCTGGACCTGCTCGCCGACGAGGGTGTCACGACCACCCATGTCAGGGTGACGCGTGAGCAGCCCACTGGTGTCGGCCTGATCATCAAGGACGAGGCCGGACACAACATCATCGTCGTGGACCCCGGCGCCAACGCGGTCTTCTCGACCGACGACGTGGCTGCCGCTGCCGCTTCGCTGGAGGAGGCGCTCGTTGCCGTAGCCCAGCTCGAGATCCCGCTCGCCACTGCCCTTGCCGGTCTCGCAGCGGCCAAGCGGGCCGGTCGCCAGACCGTCCTGAACCCCGCTCCTGCGGTGCCGCTGGCCGCCGTGCTGCCTGCCGAAGGACTCACGGGTGTGGATGTCATCACCCCCAACGAGACCGAGGCGCGCGTGCTTGTCGGCCTCGGTCCCGACAGCACCGAGGACAACCGGCTCATCGCGGATCGCCTGCTGGCGATGGGAGCGGGCGCCGTGGTGATCACGAGGGGCGAGCACGGTGTCGACCTCTTCACGTCCGACGACGAGGTCCACCTCGAACCCCACAAGGTGGACGTGGTCGACTCCAACGGGGCAGGCGACAGCTTCAACGCGGGTCTCGCAGTCGCGCTGGCCGAGGGCCGCGACCTCGTCGAGGCGGTCCGCTTCGCCAACGCCGTCGCGGCACTGTGCTGCGAGGGCTGGGAGACCGTGCCGTCCTACCGTGACCGGTCCACGGTCGACGAGTTCCTCGCCGCCGCCGGAGTCCGGCGATGAAGGGCGGCGCGCTCCTCCACCCGGAGCTGGCGAAGGCGTTCGCGACGCTCGGCCACACCGACACGATCCTGGTCACCGACGCCGGGTTCCCGATCCCGGCGGACGCCCACCGGATCGACCTCGGCCTGCGTCCGGGGCTGGTCGACGTGCGCGACGTGCTGCGGGTGGTCCTCGACCAGGTCTTCGTCGAAGAGGCAGTGTTCGCGCCAGAGCTCAAGTCCCACCATCCGACCCTGTACCGCGAGGTGCAGACGATCTTCACGGGTTCGGGGGCCACGTTCAGCCAGGCCAGCCACGAGCAGCTGTGCAGCGACTACGCCCCTCGGGCCAAGTTCGTGATCAGGTCGGGCTCGTTCGAGCCCTGGGCCAACTTCTCGCTGGTCGCCAGCACGGACCCGTTCGCCTGGTTCTCAGACGACGACGTGGAGATCCTGCCTGCCTATGTCGAGCGGCGCCGGCGGATCCGGGACGGGCAGGTTCCCGAACTGCCCTGAGGGACGTGCACATCGTGGGCGTCGGTCGCCGCCAGCTGGGGGGCCGGCCCTGGCGATCGGCTTCACGTGAAGTCGAGACCGCCGGTCATCGAGGTGATGACCGGCGGTCTCGGGTGGTGGCCAGGGGCGGGGTCGAACCGCCGACCTTCCGATTTTCAGACGTAGACGAACGCGCAGGTCAGGATGCCCTCGGGCCGTGTCGTGCCACATCTCGTGCAACACATCTCGCACCCTCCGCACCGCTGAGACGCCGTCGGGCAGCGTCTCCGTAGATTGACCACTGGCCGGTCAACCCTTGACGGACATTCGCCCTCCGAGTACTTTTCAGCGAAACGCCGTTCCGCTCGCCGGAAGACCAGTTCTGGCCCCAAGAAGCAGGAGATCAAGTCGTTGAGGATCCCGAGAATTCGTCCCACATGGTTATTGCTCTTGCCGCTTGTCCTTTCCCTTTCCCTCGCCGGATGCGCGTCGACCGGTGGAGCAAACGCCGGTAAGGGCACGTCGGGCCGGACGCTGGTGGGGAGTTTCGAGTCGGTCCCCGCAGGCATCGACCCTGCGGACCGCGCCAACCTCCACCACTTCGCGTTCTCGCCCGTCCTGTCCCAGCTGGTGCTCTTCTCCCCTGGCAAGGGGGAGAAGTACGCGGGAGTGAGCGACGTGTCCCCTGACCTGGCCGAGAGCTGGAAGCGCGAGAGCAACGGGAGCTTCACGTTCAAGCTCCGCAAGACGACGAGCCCGGCAGGCAACCCCCTGAAGGCCGAAGACGTGAAGTGGTCGATCGAGAGGTCGATCGAGCTCAACAACATCTCCAAGACCGTCTGGAACGCCGTCGGTGGCGACCCCAAGGAGCCGGTCACGGTGGTCGACGACTCCACGGTCAGGCTGAACTCGGTCACCGGCAACGAGTCCCTCCTCGGTGCTGCGGCCCTCTTCGAGTTCGGGGTCATCGACAGCGTCGTCGCGCTGGAGCACGCCACGAAGGACGACCCTTGGGCCGCCGAGTGGATGCGGACCAACCTCCCGAGCTACGGCCCCTACACGCTGGAGAAGTTCGTCCCTGAGACCGAGATCTCCTACAAGGCGAACCCCGCCTACTGGGACGCGTCCAAGCTCTACTACAAGCGGGTGGTGAACCGCTCGGTCTCCGATGCCAGCACGCTGGTGTCGCTGATCCAGACCGGCCAGCTCGACTTCGGTATGCCGGTGCCGTTCGCCTCCCTGCCGTCGCTGAAGAAGGTGTCAGGGATCAACCTGGACACCTCTCCCACGATGCTGATGACCCAGATCAACCTCGACCTCCGCTCGGGTCCGTTCGCGAAGCCGGACGTGCGCAGGGCCGTGTCAATGGCCATCGACCGCAAGGTCCTGAACCAAGGGGCCTACGCAGGCTTCGGTTCGCCGTCCACGGGGGTCGCCACTCGTGCCCTCTCCGGCGCGACCGAGGCATCCGGGGCCTTCATCTTCGACCCTGACGCCGCGAAGGCCAAGCTCGCCGAGGCGGGGTACCCCAACGGGTTCTCGTTCACGCTGAGCTACAGCGCGCAGAGCCTCTACGCCGCGGAGCAGTCGGCGGTCGCGCAGCTCCTCCAGCAGCAGCTGGCGAAGATCGGGATCACCATGAAGATCAACCCGGTGGCCACGCCCGCTGAGTACAGCAAGGGCAGCGCCGACCGCGCCTACGAGGCGTCGGTTGGCACGCAGGGTCCGGTCCTCCCAGACCTTCAGTACCTGATCGGCCTGCGGTGGGCAGGCAAGGAGAGCCTCATCTCTCCCGGGTTCCGCAACGCCGAGCTGATTCGCCTCAACAAGGAAGCCATCGCTGCATCCGGCGAGCAGCGCGCGAAGCTGCTAAACGAGATGCTGGCCATCGCCAACGAGGAGATCCCCGTGATCCCGCTCGTGGACGTCCCGAACCAATGGGCGCTCAAGGACGGGGTCGGCGGTACCTTCGTAAATGGGGGCCAGACCGTCTATCCGCACCTGATGCACGGGAAGTAGGCGTGACCACGGAGAGCAGCAGCGCAGTGGAGCCGGCCGTGGCCCCGCCGAGCCGTCGACGCCGACTTGTCGGCTACGCGTTGCGGCGCCTGCTCTTCGTGCCGCTCGGGACCTTCATCCTGGTGCTGGCTGCCTTTCTCATCGTCAACATCGTCCCCTCGAACCCGGGCTACCAGATCCTCGGTGACAACGCGACGCCGGAACAGGTCCAGGCCATCAACACCGAGCTGGGGTGGGACCGCCCGCTCCTCGAGAAGTTCGGCAGCTACCTCGGGGAGCTGGCGCGAGGCGACCTGGGCGTGACCTTCTACCAGAACGAGAAGGTCAGCTCCGCGATCCTGCGGCACCTGCCCAACACGCTGGAGCTGGTGATCCCGGCCCTGGTCCTGGCGGTGGTGATCGGGGTCGGCCTGGCTATCGTGTCGATCAGGGGCCCGCGCCTCGTGCGGCGACCCGCAGCCGGTTCGATCACGGTGCTGCAGGCCGTTCCGGAGTTCCTGATCGCGGTGGTCCTCATCTACGTCCTCTTCGTCAGGATGCACGTGGCCCCGCCACCGGTGGGAAGGGCCCCACTCGGGGTGTCGCTCCCCCCGGACACCACCGGCTTCCTCCTGGTGGACTCCCTCCTCGCCCGGGACTGGCCCCTCACCCGTGATGTGGTCCACCACCTGATGCTGCCCGTCCTCACCCTGGGCCTCGGCATCTCGCCGCTCTTCGGCCGAGTGGCCCACTCGATGCTCCTACGGGCGTGGCAGGCGCCCTACGTCGAGTTCGCGCGCGCCAACGGTCACAGCAACTGGCGGATACTGCGCTTCGTCCTCCGGGACATCCGCGGCTCCATCCTGACCTACTTCGTGGCCGCCATGGCGGCGCTGGTGGGCGGTTCGGCCATCGTGGAGACCATCTTCAGCTGGAACGGGATCGGCAAGTGGGGGGTCTCGGTCATGGCGCAGATGGACATCCCCGCGATCCAGGGGTTCGTGCTCGTCACCACCTTGGCGGCTCTGGTCCTCTACGTCGTCCTAGACATCGTCGTCGCCGCGCTCGATCCTCGCGTCGAGCTGGGCGGGAAGGCGCTCTCATGACGACGACCCAGGCTCCGACGCTCGAGGGTACGGCCCCGTCGATCGTCAACCGCTCCCTGCGCCTGCTCTCGGGCAAGGAGGCCTTCATCGGTGGCGCCCTCATGCTGGCGACCATCCTCGTGATGGTGCTGTGGCTCCCGACCCCGCATCCGCCCAACCTGGCCGATCCGTCGCGGGCGCTCCTGCCTCCCGGCGACGGTCACCTCCTGGGCACCGACGCACTGGGTCGCGACATCGCTTCGCGCGTCCTGGCAGGCGGCCGGACTGACGTGCCCCTCACCCTCTGGGGCACGCTGGTGTGCCTGGCCATCGGCATACCCGTCGGCCTCCTGGCGAGCACCCGGGGCAAGTTCGCGGAGATCACGATGCGCATCCTCGACCTGCTGCAGGCGTTCCCCCTGCTGATCCTCGCCATCCTCTTCGTGGCCCTCTCGCAGAACGACCGGGGAGGCGTCATCCTCGCGATCGTCCTGGTGGGTGTACCGCAGCTGGTGCGCATCGTGCGCAACGACGCGCTGATCGTCAGGCAGAAGCGTTTCGTCGAGTCCGCCACGGCCATGGGGTCCCCCTTCTTCCGCACGTTTGCCCGGCACGTGGTGCCGAACCTCCTGTCCACCCTTGTGGCGCAAACCTCGTTGATCATCGGGGCGTCCCTGTCGGTGATCGCGGCCCTGACGTTCCTCGGGTTCGGGATGCAGCCCCCGGACGCGTCGTGGGGCTCCATGGTCCGCGAGGGGCTTGCTCCCCTCCAGGCCGGCGCCTGGTGGGTCGCGACGATCCCCGCGCTGGCCGTCTTCCTCACGATCGTGGCGGCCAACCTCTTCGCGTCCGGCGTGCGACGGCTGGCGGACGCATGAGCAGCTGGGAGGGGGCGGCCCGCGGTGTCGACGTTCTGGCCGTGGACGGCCTCAGCGTCGACGCGGTCAAGCGCCACCACGACGCCGTACCAATCCTGCGCGACGTGAGCTTCACCGTGGGCCAGGGCGAGATCCTGGGCCTCGTCGGGGAGACCGGGTCGGGCAAGTCGGTCACGGCCAAGACGGTCGTCGGCGTGCTGCCGTCGAGCCTGCGGGTCCGGTCAGGGCAGATCCGGTATGCCGGGACCGAGCTGAGGGGCACCTCCCGCGCAGCCCTGCGTCCCGTGCGAGGGGCCGGTATCGCCTTCGTTCCCCAAGACCTGCGTGGTGCCCTCCACCCGACGCTGACACTGGCACGCCAGTTCGAGCTGCTCCTGCGCAGGCAGCGCTCGCTCTCGAAGACCGCCGCGCTGGCCGAGGCGGAGAAGCACCTCAAACAGTGTGGGATCGCCCACGTGTCTCGGGTCCTCAAAAGCTATCCGCACGAGCTGAGCGGTGGAATGGCCCAGCGCGCAACCATCGCGCTGACCATGGCCCTCGAGCCGAAGCTGCTGGTCGCGGACGAACCGACGACTGCCAGTGACGTCACGGTCCAGAAACAGATCCTCGACGTGCTCTTCGACCGGGTGCGGGCCGAGGGAGTGTCGGTGCTCCTGATCACCCACGACCTCGGAATCGTCGACCGGTACTGCGATCGCGTCGCCGTCATGAAGGGCGGGGTGCTGGTGGAGTCCGGGCCCACTGACGCGGTGCTCCACGACCCGCAGGATGCCTACACCCAGCACCTGGTCCGCGCGGTCATGGTGACGAAGGAACCCAGCGTCGAGGGGTCCGCCACCGACGAGGGGCACGCGTCCGCGGAGGCGCCCGAGCCGACCTTCCACCTGCAGTTCGAGTCTGCGTCCAAGACCTACCACAAGGGAACGGAACGCATTCAGGCTCTGGAGTCGGCGAGCCTCGGTGTCAGACCCCAGGAGTCGGTCGGGATCGTCGGGGAGTCCGGGTCCGGGAAGTCGACGCTGCTGCGCCTGGCCCTCGGCCTCGAGGCGCCCGACCAAGGGTCGGTGTCGGTACTGGGGAAGGACCTCGCGCAGCTTTCGGCAGCCGACCGACGCCAGGTGCGCCAACGTCTCGGGACCGTGTTCCAGGAGCCGAGGGAGCAACTCGACCCTCGGTGGACCATCAGTCGCATCCTCAGGGAACCAGCCCGCATCCACGGGCAGCCGACGCCGAGCGACGACGAGCTCGTCGGGCACTTGGCCCGAGTGTCGCTCCCGCCGGCAATCCTGACGAGGCGCCCTGACACCCTCAGCGGCGGCCAAGCGCAGCGGGTGGCGATCGCGCGGGCCTTGATGCTGAGCCCCCAGCTGCTCCTGCTCGACGAGCCCACGGCGTCCTTGGACAAGAGCACGCGCTCGGAGGTCCTCCGGCTGTTCGCCAGGCTGAAGGAGGAGCTCGGCCTGACCCTCGTCTTCGTGTCGCACGACCTCGACTCGGTCCGCGAGGTCACCGACAGGGTCCTCGTCATGCGCGGCGGCCTGATCGTCGAGGAGGGGCCCGTGGACCGTGTCCTGCACGAACCGCAGCACGACTACACCCGCCTCCTCCTGGCCTCCGAGATGAGGCTCGAGTCGACCGAGAAGGTGCCTGGCTGACGCCCCGTCACCGTCCCCGCACCGAACTGCCCCGTCAACGAACCGCATTGCCCCGCAATGAGCCACCGGACTCATCCAACGAGCCCTGTGCCTCGTACAACGCATGTCAGGAAAGGGACCACATGGCCGTCATCGACCTCGACTTCAACTACAAGCTCCATCCCGAGCTCAAGCCCGCCGGATTCGTCGCCGACGAATACTCCCTTCCGCTGGATGCCGACGCATACGTGCGTCGCATGGACGCGGCCGGGGTGGACAGGACGGGCATCGTCGCCAACGTCGCTGGTCTGGGCCTGGGTCGTGGAGGGCGTGGCAGACTCCTCGACGAGGTGACCGCGGACATGGTCCAGGAGCAGGTCGCGAAGCACCCGGACCGCTTCTTCGGCTGGGTGGGCGTGCACCCGTTCGGTGGCACGGAGACGATTCGCTACATCGACTATGCCGTGCGGACCCTTGGGTTCAAGGGAGTCCACATCTACCCGCACTGGTTCGGCGTGGACGTGAACGACCGCATGTACTACCCGATCTACTCCAAGGCTGCCGAACTCGGGGTCCCGGTCGCGATCCAGCTGGGCCTGGGCGGGCATCGAGGCAACCGCCGCTCCGTGGGTAGCCCCTGGGCTGCAGACGACATCCTCTACGACTTCCCCGAGCTCAACCTGCTCTCGCTGCACATCGGCCCCCCCTACGAGCGGGAGTTCGTCCGGCTCTGCGACAACTACGCGAACCTCTACCTGATCGCCGACATGCCGGCGAGCACCTGGCCCGAGCTGGTCGTCGACCGGCTGAAGAGCCAGGAAGGCTCGATCGACCTCAGCGAGCGCGTCCTCTGGGGCACCAACGGTCCCAACGCGCGGTCACTCGAAGTGGCGCTCAAGGAGGTGGCCGAGCTCGGCCTGTCGAGCGAGGTCGCGGCACGCGTGCTGGGCGGCAACGCCGAGAAGCTCCTGGGTCTGTGAGCCGCGGGGCGCCGACGCGGTTCGCCGCGCCCTACAACTGACAGAGCCCTCACCCGACCCTGCGCGGGCCTCCCCCAGGCCCCTGCGCAAGGACGTCATCGCCCGGCCGGGACCAGGTCCCGGCCGGGCGATCCCGTCTAGACGGCTTGCTCGTCGGCGTCCTGGGGCTGCTGGTCCCGGTACCCCAGGCGCTCGGACAGGCTTCGGGTCTCGGCGAGCAGGGCCTTGGAGAGCTCCTCGACACGGAACTCGATCCGATCCGCCGGTCCGCACACGCTCATCACGGCCACGGGCTTGCCGTCGAAGTCCAGCAGCGGCGCCGCCACGGCGCCGGCGCCCTGTTGCCGCTCCCCGAACGAGCTCGCGTAGCCGCGCACACGGATGAACGCGAGCTCGGCCAGCAGCTCCTCGCGCTTGACCTTCGTCTGGGCGGTCACCTGCTCCAACGACACGCTGTCGAAGTAGTCCTGCTGCTCCTCGGGCGTGAGGAACGCGAGGAACGCCTTGCTGGAACCGCCGGCGTGGAGCGGGAAGCTCGTGCCGATCTGGACGGACATGATGACGTCTCGCGGAGGAGTGACCTGGTCGACGTAGATGCGGTGGTTTCCCTGCCGGATGGACAGCGTCGTGGTCTCGTGGGTGAGGTCGCTCAGCCGGCGGAGGCTGTCCTTGGCCAGGTCGCGCAGGTCCAGTCGCTGCCGGTAGGCGTTGCCGAGCACCAGCCACGACGACCCGAGCCGGTAACGGCGGGTGTCGGGGTCGAGCTCCAGGAAGCTGCGACCGCACAGGGTCGTGACGATCCGGTGCACGACGGCCTTCGGGACGTCCAACTGCCGCGAGATCTCGGACACGCCGAGGCTGGAGACGCCGGTGCTCGAGAACAGCATGAGCACGTCAAGGGCGCGCTCCAGACCCTCGAGGGTGCGGCCGGCCTGGGCTGATGTGGGAGTTACCGATCCCGGTTCCTTGCGTGGCACAACATCTCCTCTGAGCTCTGGTGGTCGGCGTTCGTGGTGCTGGGTGGGGGCGGTCAGCGGGCGTCGTCGGGCGGTCACCAGTCGATGAACCCCAAAGGTCCGTTGAGCGGAACACGCGGGAGTCTCACTATGACCGATACAGGCGCCCTTGCAGAACCCCCTCGGGCGGCACGACCTCTCCGCAGATCGTGCCAGAGATCTTCGTTATCCGCCGTGGTCATGTGCAGAGGACCGCACCTTGCCCAGAACGCCGTGGTGTCGAGAGGTGCCACCGCCGAAATCGCGGGACATCCCTGGAAACCCTTGACGCCACGGTTTGAGCGTGGTCCACTTACAGCGGAACAGCGTACCGCTCAACGGTACGATCGCCAATTCTTCCTCGGTGGTCCGCCGGACTGTGCCAGCCGAGGAACTTCCGACCGTGCACCAAGGAGAGATCGTGGCCGTCGCCATCCCGGATCTGTCGAGAGTGTGGGAGCCGTTCCAACTGGGCCCCATCACCCTCAAGCACCGCATCGTGATGACCCCCCACGGTGTCGGCTGGGATGGGTCCAACATCCCGGGGGACCGTCACGTCGCCTACTGGGCCGAGCGAGCTCGAGGTGGCTGCGCCCTCGTGCAGGTCGGGGCCACGCCCGTCCACCAGCGGGGCACGCTCGGCGCCAGTCCCTCCGTCGCGAGTGACCCGCGGGTGATCCCGCGCTACAAGAAGATGGCGGACGCCATCCACGCGCACGACGCGAAGGTATTCGTCGAGCTGGCCGAGGGTGGCGTGCACAACAGGAGCCGGTCTGCCACCGGTGAGTGGTTCCCCACCCAGGGCGTCTCGCAGATGCCGTCGGTCACCCACAACGACATCCCCGAGGTGCTCGACACTGCGACGATCTACCAGATCCAGGCCGACTACGCCTCGGCCACGGGCAACCTGCAGGAGGCCGGCATCGACGGTGCGACGCTCCACGCGGCGCACAGCTACCTGCTCGGCCAGTTCCTCAGCCCGGCCTACAACGTGCGGGACGACGAGTATGGCGGCTCGCCCGAGAACCGGGTCCGGTTCCTCATCGAGACGGGCGAGAAGATCCGGGCGCGCGTCGGCCGCAGCTTCGTCCTCGGCGTGCGCCTCAGCTACGACGAGTACATCGGCGACGCGGGCATCACCGTCGACCTGAGCGACACCTACGTCGGGCTCCTGGCAGACACCGGGCTCTTCGACTTCTTCGACATCTCCACGGGCGGCTACCACTCGGGCCAGCGGTTTGTCCCGCCGAACGTCCTCCCCACGCCCCACATCGCCCAGTACGCCAAGCGCGCCCGCGACATCATCGACGGCCGTGCCGCTGTGATCATGGCCCACCGCGTCCGCACGATCGACATCGCCGAACGTGTGCTCTCGGAGGGGGTCACCGACCTGGTGGCCATGACCCGGGCGCACATGGCCGACCCCTTCCTGGTCACCAAGGCCAAGGAGGGCCGGTTCGACGAGATCCAGCGCTGCGTGGGCACGAACGAGTGCGTCTACAACTCGCACATGCGGTTCAACCACTCGTGCACCGTGAACCCGGTCAACGGGCGTGAGGCGAAGTGGGGCGACGGCACCCTCGACACGGTCGACCGGCCGCGACGCATCGCGGTCATCGGGGGTGGTCCCGCGGGGTTGCGGTGTGCGACCACCGCGGCCAAGCGAGGGCATCGGGTCGACCTCTTCGAGGAGTCGGACCGCCTGGGCGGACACCTCAACGACCTGGCCGCCGTGCCCTACCACGGCACCTGGGACGACTTCATCGAGGACCTGACCACCGCGGCCGAAGGTGCCGGCGTGAACATCCGGCTGCGTCAGCGGGGGGATGTCTCCCTGATCGTCGAAGGGGCCTACGACGCCGCCGTCGTCGCCACCGGCAGCACGTGGGACCGCGAAGGCCTCACCCCGGTCCGCCCCGGGCGGCCGATCGAGGGGCTCGCCACGCACCCGCGAGTGGTCACCCTTCCCGAGGCCATCGCCGTGCTGCGTGAGGACCCCGCAGCTCTGGGCCCGAAAGTGGTGATTGTGGACGAGACCGGGGCGTACCTGCCTCTCGGCGTCGCCGAGCGGATCCTCCAGTCGGGAKCCGCGGTCACCGTCGTGAGCCGACGGAACGTCGTGGGCGAGATCCCCCGCGAGACGTGGGAGTTCCCGCTCTTCATGGAGCGGACGAGCAAGCTGCCGCTGACCCTCCACGCCAACACGGTCGTTGACCGGGTCGAGGGCTGCTCGGTCTCCCTGACGAACCTGTGGGACACCCCGGTCGCCACCGAGGACTTCGATGCCATCGTCCTAAGCGGCATCCGCTTCTCGAACGACGGCCTGGTCGCTGAGCTCGAGGCGGCAGGGGTCGAGGCGCACAGGGTCGGCGACAGCAAGGCACCCCGACGCACCGCCGACGCCATCTACGAGGGGGAGCAACTGGCGCGAACCCTGTGACCACCCATCCCCCAGATCCGCGGCAACCAGGCCGGCAGGCCGGATCCAGCACCGTTCTTCCCCTGATCGTCCCGTTACTCAGAGAGGTCACCAGATGAATCGCACACGCTCAGGCACAATGAGCATCACCGCATCCGCCCTCCTCGTCAGCCTCGTGGCGGCCGGCTGCGCCGGCGACAGCGAGGCCGCGTCCGGAGGCGGCGACAAGCAGTCCACGTTCGTCATCGCCGTGGACGGCCTGACCAACACCGCCGACAACCAGAGCTACAGCGGTATCGGACACCGAATCGTGTTCGACACCATCAAGGCTCCGCTCCTGCAGTACGAGACCCTCAAGGAGAACGGCGGCTCGGTCACCAGTCCCGAGGACATGAAGCCGTTCCTCGCGGAGAAGTACGAGATCGTCGACGGCGGCGTCCAGATGACCCTGCGCACGGCGGTCAGCTCGGCGGGGAACACCCTGACCGCCGAGGACGTGAAGTGGACCTTCGAGCGGCTCTACCAGGTCAACGACCCGGTGGCGACCGGTCTCGCCGAGCGGGCGGGCATCGATCCCAAGGCGCCGGTCGAGGTCGTCGACGACAAGACCTTCAAGATCAACGCCAAGGTCAACTACCTCACCCTCGGCATCCTCGAGGGCTACCAATTCTTCCCGCTCGACAGCAAGGACATCAAGGCCAAGGCCGGCGCGGCCGACCCGTGGGGCAAGAAGTACCTCACCACGCACTCGGCGACGTTCGGCCCTTACTCGATCAGCGAGTTCACGCCCTCCGAGTCGGTCACCTACACCAAGAACCCCAACTTCACGCTCTTCAAGCCGGCCTGGGAGCGCGTCGTCATGCGCCACGTCCCCGACGCGGCCACCCGGGTCAGCCTGCTCCAGACCGGACAGGCCCAGTACATCGGCCAGGTGGGACTGGAAGCCCTGGCGGAGCTGCGCTCGGACAAGCGCGTGAACGTGATGTCCACCCAGTACGGCGGCCAGGACGTGCTCGAGCTGGTGAAGACCTTCAAGCCGTTCGCCGACGAGCGCGTCCGAGAGGCCATCTCCTACGCCATCGACCGCAAGGCGCTGGCTGAGGGGCCGTACCGCGGCTTCGCCGCTCCCTCCACCTCTGTCGTGTCGTCCGCGATCGCCACGGAGAACTCGACGGCGGACACCTACACGTTCAACCCCGACAGGGCCAAGCAACTGCTCGCCGAGGCCGGCCAGACCAACCTAAAGTTCACGATCTACGCCAACAAGGCGACCATGACGGGCCCGCTCGAGAGTGTGCTCACCGCCGTCCGGCAGAACCTTGCCGACGTGGGCGTCCAGGTCGCCATCGAGTCGGTGGCCAGCCCCACCGACTACCGGGCGGCCTATGCCGCGGGCAAGTACGAGGCCTGGGTCCGGAACGAGGGGCCGCTGCAGGTCGACGCGCAGTACCTGCTGAACCTGTACCACCACTCCAAGGCCACCTCGAACTTCATGGCCCAGAGCGACGCCGTGCTCGACGCAGCGATCGACAAGGCAGGTGCCCTCCGTGGCGCCGAGCGCCAGGCGGCGATCGCCCCCGGCATCAAGCAGTTCAACGACGTGATGCTCGACGTGCCCCTCGTGGAGACCGCACGTGGAGACGTGTACAGCTCTGCGATCTGCCCCGGCGACCGCAACCTGTCGTACGTGGTCCAGCCCCAGTACGACAAGTCCGGTCCCTGCTGACCCGACCAACCGCATCACCCCGGTGATGCAAGGCCGGTGCCGGCCGCCCACCAGCGGCCGGCACCGACCGGAAGGAGCTTCATGAAGCAGGCCGTACAAGAACAGCCCAGCACGCCGCTCGTCACGCCGAACGTCGTCACGACGAATGAGGTCGCGCCGCGGCCCCAGGGACTGCGCCCCTGGCTCGGACGCTGGGGCGCCTCCCGCAGCGGGTATGTCGTGAGCCGGCTCCTGCTGCTCGTCCCCGGCGTGCTCGTCGCGGCCGCGGCAACGTTCTTCCTCATCACCCTGATCCCCAGTGACCCGATCGGCTTCCTCCTGGGCGACTTCGCGTCGCCCGCGCAGATCGCCGCGAAGGAGGCCGAGCTCGGCCTGGACCGTCCGCTCGGCGTGCGGTTCCTCGACTACCTCGGAGGCATCGCGACGGGTGACTTCGGCACCAGCTACCGCACCGGCCAGCCGGTCCTCGGCGAGCTGCTGGGGCGGGTGCCCTCCTCCCTCATCCTCACCGTCCCGGGCTTCCTGCTCGCACGGTTCATCGGTATCCGCCTCGGCATCCTGCAAGCGACCTCGCGCCGTCCCGGTGTTGTGCGCGGCGTGGTCACCTTCCTGCAGGCCACTCCCTCCTTCGTGGCGGCCGTCTTCGGCATCCTGCTGCTCGTCGTGATGGTGAAGGTGCTGCCCCCACCCGCGGGTCAGATCGGGTTGGGCGACGGGCGGCCACCCCACGTCACGGGCACGGTGGTGATCGACGCGCTGCTCGCCGGCCAGGTCGGCACCTTCTTCGCGGCGCTCCCCTACCTCGTGCTCCCGGTCCTGGTGTTGGGACTGATGCTGTCGGTGCCCTTCGCCCGCATCACGGCGAGCACCATCCGAGCCAACCTTGACGCGGACTTCACGGTCTTCGGCCGGGCGAACGGCCTTCCCCGGCGCCGGGTCCTGTCCAACGCGAAGAAGTCGGCGCGCTCCTCGGTGATCACGGTCAGCGGCATCGTGGCGGCCGAGCTCGTCGGAGGCACCGTCATCGTCGAACGGATCTTTTCGTGGAACGGCACGGGCAACTGGGCGCTGGAGGCCATCGTGAACAAGGACCTCCCCGCTGTGATGGCGTTCGTCATTTTCATGACGGTGACCACGATGGTGGTCTACCTGGTCGCAGACGTCCTGAGCGTCCTGATGGATCCGAGGATGAAGTGAGTACCGCGCTGAAGGCCCGCACAGGGCGCCCGGTCCGGGTGGACCCGCGGGCGTGGGACCCGGTCCTCACAGCCTGCGCGCTGTGGATCGCGGTCCTCGTCGGCTGGGCGGTCCTCGACCTGCCACTCCCGCACGACCCGTTGCGCGCAGCCCTGGGCGACTCGGTCTCACGTCCGAGTGGCTCACACTGGATGGGCACCGACCAGGTGGGGTATGACGTCTTCTCGCGAAGCGTGAAGGCCGCCGCCAACGACGTCGTTCTGGCCATGGTCGGCGTGGCCATTGCTGCCGTCATCGGCACCATGCTCGGGGTGCTGCTCAGCAGGCCGGGCCGGGTCAGCGAGGTCGTCATGCGCGGAGTCGACCTGGTGCAGGCCATCCCGCTCCTGATCGTGGCCATCACGCTCGTCGGACTCGTCGGCGGCTCGAAGGTCATGCTGATCGTCGTCATCCTCATGGTGAACGTGCCGTTGTTCATCCGGCTGGTGCGCGCGGAGGCGCAGTTCCTCCGACGACGCGGGTTCGTCGAGGTGGCGCGCTCGTTCGGAGCCAGTGAGCTCCAGGTTGCCGTGCGCCACCTCGCCCCGAACTGCTCCGGGGTCGTCTTCCCACAGCTCTCGCTGTCCCTCGGCTACGGCATCTCGACGATCAGCGCGATCGGGTTCCTGGGCTTCATCCCGCCGGGGACCGCGAGCTGGGGCGCCATGTTGAACGGCGGCGTGCCGCTGCTCCTGAGCGGCGGCTGGTGGATCTCGCTGTTCCCGTCGCTCTTCATCCTCTTCACGGTGCTCGCGTTCAGCGAGGCCTCGAACCGTCTGCAAAGTCTCGTGGAAAGGCCCATGGACCGTGCCCACTGACACCAGCCTGAGCATCGCGGAGCGGCCCGTGGCCTCGTCCGCTCCCGCCGTCGTCGTGGACGGCCTGGACCTTGAGTACGTGGACACGCGGACGATCCGCGCCCTGAGCGGGGTCTCCCTCACCGTGCAGGAGGGCGAGATCATGGCCCTGGTCGGGGAGACCGGGTCCGGCAAGTCCAGCCTGATCCACTCCGTCCTCAACCTCCTTCCCGGCACGAGCCGCACGAACGGTGAAGTGCGGCTGCAGCTGCAGGGAGAAAAGGTCCAGCCGCTGCGGATGAACAAGGAGCAGGCGCGGGAGTTCCGCCGCAGCCACGTCGCGTTCATCCCCCAGCTCACGAAACGGGCCTTGGTCCCCGTGCTGACCGTCGAAGAGCACTTTCGGCAGTACCTCCGTGCAGGCGGGCCCATAGCCGAGGGACGCGTCGAGTCGTTGCTGCGCGACGTCGACCTGACCGACCCGGCGCGCGTCCTCGCGAGCTACCCGCACCAGCTCAGCGGTGGCATGGCCCAGCGGGTCTGCATCGCTCTGGCGATGTGCGGCAGCAGCTCACTGGTCGTGGCGGATGAGCCGACCTCTGGCTTGGACGCGTTGGTCAAGCTCCGGGTGGCTGACCTGCTGAGGGCCACCGTCGACGAGCCCGGCCGGACGATGCTTCTGGTAACCCACGACCTCCTGCTCGTAGAGCGGATCGCCACCAAGGTGGCCGTGCTCTACGGCGGTGCCCTGGTCGAGACCGGCTCGGTAAAGCAGGTGTTCGGCTCGCCGGAGCATCCTTACACCAAGGCCCTGATCGGGGCGATGCCCCAGCCAGGGAAGCCGCTTTCCGTGCTTCCCGGTGCGGTGCAACGGACGTCGGAGGCGCCCACGGCGTGCGTCTTCGCGGCCCGTTGCCCCGTCAGACACGAGCGGTGCCTGTCAGAGGTGCCACCGCTGCGAGAGCTCTCCGACGGAAGGAAGGTCGCGTCATGGTGCACGACGAACTGACCGCTATCCGGGTCACGGGACTCAGCAAGCGCTTCCGCAAGGCGGACGGGACTCACGTTGATGCGCTGAGGAACCTCGACCTGCACGTCGGTGCAGGCGAGTGCGTCTCGGTGATCGGCGAGAGTGGGTCCGGCAAGTCGACGCTGGCGCGGATCCTCATGGGACTCGAGACGCCCGACAGCGGCTCCCTCGACATCGGCGGCACACGCCGGGTCGACCTGCGCTCCGCGTCCGCCGACGGGGGAGTCGCGGTGGTCTTGCAGGACCCCGCCGACTCGCTCGACCCCCGCTACAAGGTTGAGGCCGCGATAAGCGAGCCCCTGACGATCCGTCGCCAGCGCCCGTCGCGGGCCGAGATTCGGAAGCGGGTGAGCGATGCGATGGAATCCGTCGGGCTCGGCGAGCACCTGCTCGAGTCACGGGTGAGCCGTCTCAGCGGTGGCCAGCAGCAGCGCGTAGGCATCGCGCGAGCCCTGGTGACCCGGCCGTCGTTGCTGATACTCGACGAGCCGACCTCTGCGCTCGACCCTTCGGTGCAAGCGCAGATCCTGGATCTGCTCCAGTCGCTCCAGCGCGCCGAGCAGCTCTCGGTCCTCCTGATCACCCACGATCTCGCGGTCGCGGCCTTCATGGGCGACCGGATCTGCGTTCTGCGCAGCGGCCGGATGCTGGAGGTGGGTACATCGGCCGACGTGTGGCGCAGGTCGAGGCATCCCTACACCCGAGCCCTCATGGCGGCCTCTTCGTTCGACGTCGCCTTCGAGTGGCCGGACGCCGACGCCAACGACTCGGTCGCCACCACCGCCGCCGCGAGCACCGCCACTGACACGTCCAGTACCACGACCACTGCCACGAGGGTGGGCCACTGCGAGTTCCGCGACATCTGCGGAAGCGACCGCGCCTCCTCGTGCGCCGGCCCTGGCGCCGACCTGGAGAGCGTCGGCACCGACCACTGGGTCGTGTCGTCCTGCCTCCACCACCTACCCCCAGTTGAATCACAAGGAGCGATACATGAGTGAGTTCTCGATCTGCGACGTCGTCGTCCCGGTCACGCCGACGGGGCTGTACAACCTCGACGATCTGCCCGATCACCTGCGCACGCCGAGCATCCTCAACCCATTGACGGTGGAGAGCCTGCTTGAGCGCATGGACACCTACGGCATCGGGCAGTCGATCATCCCCGCCCGTCGGTACGGTGCCGAATGGGGCGTCCCCTACGACGTCCTCAGAGACTACGTCGCCCAAGCGCCGGACCGGCTCTATGCGGTCGCCGGTATCGACCCGCTGACCAAGATGGAAGGGGTCCGCCGCTTCGAAGAGGCCGTGCGCGACTTCGGCTACATCGGCGCACACACCTACACGTCGTGGTCGGAGACCGACGTGGACGACCGGCTGTACTACCCCTTCTATGCCAAGGCGGAGGAGCTCGGCGTGCCGTTCATGATCGAGGTGATGCACGGGAAGACGAAGTTCTCCAACGCGCATCCCCGCAACGTCGAACGGGTCGCCGCAGACTTTCCCGACCTGAAGCTGGTGGCCATCCACTGCGGATACCCGTGGGAGCGCGAGCTGGTCGCCAACGCGGAGTTCCGCCAGAACTTCTACATCGGCTACGACGGGTACCCGCCTCGGATGTGGGTCCCCGAGCTTGTGAACTTCGTCAAGGGCAAGACCTTCGCCGGCGAGCACCCGATTGCCAAGGATGGCACCCGACCCGTCACCACGCCCCTCCGTGGCGTGTTCGGCTCCAACTACCTCAGCGTGGACCTGGAGACGGCCTTCGACGAGATCAAGAACCACGGCTTCACCGACGAGGAGTGGAGGAACCTGATGGGCGACAACGCCCGCCGCCTCTACGGTCTGCCGTCGTACTCGATCGCGGACGGTTCCAGCTGACACCGGTGTCGGCCCGCCGGGCCCCGGCGGGAGCTGTCTCCCGCCGGGCCCGCACGGCCGCCGTGCCCACGGTGGTCGCGGGTTTCGTGATCCTGGCCGCCAGCAACGCCGGAGGGTTCTACGGTCTCGCGGTGTACCTCGGCAGCCTGAAGGCGGACGGTCGCTTCTCCCTCGGGCTCGTCTCGTCGCTCACCTCCGTCTTCTTCCTCGTCAGCGGGGTCACGGGGCTCGCTGTCGGTCGATCGCTCGGGACCCTCGGGGTGCGCAGGATGACTCTCCTCGGTGCGGGCGCCGGCGGTGCCGGGATGTGGCTGGTCGGACATGCGCGGGAGCCCTGGCAGCTCCTGGTCGCCTACACGCTGCTCGGCTCCGCCATGGCCATGACCGGGCCCATCGTCCTCACGACGGCCCTGATCGACGTGGTGCGAGTGCCCGCTCGTCGCAACCAGGCCATGGCGCTGATGCTCAGCGGCATGACCGCGGGCGGCGCGCTGTTCGTGCCCGTGCTCGCCTGGGCGGTGGAGACCCATGGCCTGGACACCGCCACCACGGTCGGCGCTGCCGCCCTCTTCCTCGGCGTCGCGGGCCCGGCCCTGGTGCTGGGGAGGGGACGGGGCAGCGGGGCGGCAGCGGCACCTGGCCCGGCCGTCCAGACCTCCGAGGGCGAGCTCGTGCCTGCCGACAGCAAGCCGGCGCGGGTCGATGACCGGGGCACCCTCGGATGGGGCACCCGTCGGGCGACCCTGACCTACGTCCTGCTGTGTGTCACCTTCGTGTCGTTCCTGTCTGCCCAGGTGGGCTTCAACACCCAGCTGTACTCCATCGCCGGCGACCACGGCATCGGTGCCGCAGGTGGTGCGCTCGGCGTGGTGGCCGGCACGGGTATGGCCGCCCGGGTCATCGGCATCGTGGCGATCCGCTGGGTGCCTTCCGAGGTCTTCCTGGGCGCGATGGCCGTGTTCCAGGGGTTCGCAGGGCTGGTGCTGCTGCTTCGCCCCGACTCGGTCGGCCTCTACGCCAGCGCCGGCCTGCTGGGCATGGCGGTGGGGAACGCCTCGGTGCTGTCTCCCGTGATCATGCTGAGGATCTTCGGGTCCGCGCAGTACTCGCGGCTGCTGGCCCGGCTCTCGTTCGTGACCACTCTGGGGATCGCCGCCGGACCGGTGGGGGTCGGGGCCCTGCGCTCGGTCTTCGGCAGCTACGACCCGATCCTCGCGGGCATCAGCGTCGTGTCGTTCGGGGTCGCCGGCCTGTGCTGGGTGCTGGCCCGGGCGTCCCAGCCCGCCCCGGCTGTTCTGGAGAGCGAGCCGCTCTCACGCACCTGAACAGGTGACAACAGCCAACTTTGGTGTATCGTTCATCGGAACGATGGTTTACAGAGCGGAACGATCCAACTGAGCCAAAAGGAGCAAGAAATGCTGGAGAAGGGTGTCAAGGCGCCGACGTTCTCGCTGGTCGCCGACAACGGCGCGACCGTGAACCTCGAAGACCACTTGGGAAAGTGGGTGGCGCTTTGGTGGTACCCCGAGGCGAACAGCAGCGGGTGCTCGGTGCAGGCGGCCTCCCTCCAGCGCAGTCGCGACCGGTTCGAGGAGGAGGGAGTCGTACTCCTGGGCGCCTCCTTCAACAGCGTCGAGGAGAACAACGACTTCGCCTGCGACAAGTCCCTGGGGCTAGTGCTGCTGTCGGATGCGGACCAGACGACCGGGCAGACCTACGAGGTCGTCCGCGACCCCGGTGACCGCCACCCCACCAAGCCGCACCGCCACACCTACGTCATCGACCCCGAGGGCCGCATCGCCCACGCCGAGGACGCCAACGAGGTGCCGCTCGGCGCCTACGGTGAGCACCTGCTCGAGCAGGTGCTCCGCCTGCGGTCCGCCACAGTCGCGAGCCGGGCGTAGGCGCTCCGTGGACTTCTCCGACGGCCCGCTGACCGGCGTCAGGGTGATCGACGCGTCGACGATCCTCGCCGGACCCCTCTGCTGCCAGATCCTGGGCGACTTCGGTGCCGACATCATCAAGATAGAGCACCCCACTGCCGGGGACAGCATGCGCGGACACGGGGAGTCGAAGGACGGCATCCCGTTGTGGTGGAAGGAGATCTCGCGCAACAAGCGGACGATCGGCCTGAGCCTCTCTGACCCCGATGGCGCCGAGGTCTTCCGGGCCCTTGCCGCGACGGCGGACGTGGTCGTCGAGAACTTCAGGCCGGGCACACTCGAGCGCTGGGGTCTGGGTCCAGAAGTCCTGCTGGAGGCCAACACGGGCCTGATCCTGGTACGCATCACCGGTTTCGGACAGGTCGGTCCCTACGCCTCGCGAGCCGGCTTCGGCACGCTCGCCGAGGCGATGAGCGGGTTCGCGCACCTCACCGGCGAGCAGGACGGTCCGCCGAC
Source organism: Pedococcus sp. P2_D9 (assembly GCF_056404275.1). Taxonomy (NCBI): domain Bacteria; kingdom Bacillati; phylum Actinomycetota; class Actinomycetes; order Micrococcales; family Intrasporangiaceae; genus Pedococcus; species Pedococcus sp. P2_D9. The sequence continues at coordinate 8,657 of NZ_JBFUEI010000013.1, read as the reverse complement.
GCTTCCGGCCTTCGGCCTCGCCGACAGCATCTGCGGGATCGCCGCGTCCTCGGCGGTGTCGATGGCCCTCCTGGCCCGGACGACCAACGGAGGACAGGGCCAGGTGATCGACGCCAGCCTGCTACTGCCGATCATGACGGCAGTGGGCCCGGGCGCGACCTACTACCAGCAGAACGGCTCGATCGGCCGCCGGCACGGCAACCGGTCGACGAACAACGCTCCCCGCAACACGTACGAGACTGCCGACGGCAAGTGGGTCGCGGTCTCCACCAGCGCGCAGCGCATCGCCGAGCGGGTGATGGAGCTGGTGGGCCAGCCATGGGTCGTCGGCGAGGACTGGTTCGCCTCCGGCCACACGCGGGCTCAGCACGCCGACCTGCTCGACGAGTACGTCGGAGGGTGGGTCGCCAAGCGAACCCAGCAGGAGGTCATGGACGAGTTCGCTGCCGTGGGTGCAGCGGTGGCGCCCGTCTACGACGCCCGCGACATTGCCGAGGACGAGCACATCCTGGCCACCGGGATGATGCAGACCGTCTCCGACGACGACCTCGGCGAGGTCCTCATGCATGACGTCATGTGGCGAATGTCCCGCACCCCCGGACGCATCCGCTTCACCGGACGCCCCCTGGGCGCCGACACCCAGACCGTCCTCGTCGAGGAGCTCGGGATCCCGTCGGCGCGCATCGAAGAGCTGAGACGTCGCCGCGTCGTCGCCTGATCACCCACGACCACACACAGACCGCCAAGGAGGGCCCGAATTGACGACAGTCAGCTCGACCTACACATCACCCATCCGCCCGCTGGACGTCCTGAGCCATGCCGTCGACCTGGTCGACCTGGGCCGGACCCTCTCGGTGGGCATGCCCCAGTCCCCCAACCACCCGGCATACTGGCACGCGCTGCCGCGTCGGCACGGGGATAGCTGGCGCTCGGACGGTGGTTCGGCGGCCAACGACATCATCACGATGGGCACCCACGTGGGCACCCACATCGACGCGCTGTCGCACGTCTCGCACGACGGGCTGCTCCACGGCGGGCTGACGGTCGAGGACGCGCTCGCCGGAGGTCGCTACGACAAGCTCGGCGCCCACACGATCGCGCCGATGTTTACACGCGGGGTGCTGCTGGACGTGCCTGCGGCACTGGGATTGGAGGCCTGCGAGGCCGGCTACGAGATCACCCGTGCCGATCTGGAGGCGACCATCGAGCTGCAGGGCACGCGCCCCGCCGCCGGTGACGTCGTCCTCGTGCGCAGCGGCTGGGGCCCCAAGTTCGACGAGGGGGCCGCCTACATCGGCGCCGAGACCGGCGTCCCCGGTGTCGCCGAGGACGGGGCGAGGTGGATCGCCGAGCACGAGGTGCGTGCCGCCGGCGCGGACACCATCGCCTTCGAGCGCCTCGCACCCGGTGCCGGCCACGCGATGCTGCCTGCGCACAGGGTGCTCCTGGTGGAGTCGGGCATCTACATCATCGAGGCCATGGACCTCGAGGCCCTGGCGGCCGGCGGTCACCACGAGTTCCTGTTCGTCCTGTCCCCATTGGCCCTCTACGGCGCCACGGGTTCGCCGGTCCGGCCGTTGGCGGTGGTCCCCCGTGGCTGACGCCGTCGAGGGGACGCTCGCCCAGCAACTCGCCGGCTTCGCCGTCCGGGCGATGCGAGACGGCGTGCCCCACGAGGTCGCCCACAGTGTCGTCCAGCGCGTGACCGACGTGCTCGGACTGTGCGTGGCAGCGCAGGGGCTGCCTTCCAGCCAGGGTGCCATCGAGCACGTCCTCGAGAGCGGCGGGGCCGAGCAGGCGCACGCCATCGGGGTGCCCGGCCGCCTGCCGGCGCCTGCGGCGGCCTTCGTGAACGGGGTCCTCGCGCACTCATTGGACTACGACGACACCCACCTGCCGTCGGTGCTGCACCCCAGTGCCAGCATCGTGCCGGCCGGGCTCGCGGCAGCGCAGTATGCCGGCGCTTCCGGCGAGACGACGGTCCGCGCCATCGCGGTCGGCCTGGAGGTCACGGTCCGCCTGGGCATGGCCGGCTACGACACGGAGCTCGGGAACTCGGTCTTCTTCGAGCACGGACAGCACGCCACCTCGATCTGCGGGGCGATGGGTGCGGCCGTGACGGCGGCCCTGATCCTCGGGCTGGACGAGGAAGGCGTCGTCCACGCCCTCGGTCTCGCGGCCTCGAAGTCCTCGGGGATCATCGAGGCGAACCGCACCGGGGGCACGGTCAAACGCCTCCACTGCGGCTGGGCGGCTGAGTCCGGGGTCACCGCGGCGATGCTCGTCAGGCGCGGCCTCACCGGCCCCCCGTCGGTGCTCGAGGGTCGGTTCGGCTTCTTCACCGCCTGGCTGCACGGGTCGCCCGTGGACCTCGGGGCCGTGACCCGAGACCTCGGCGTCGTGTGGTCGGTGCCCGGGATCTTCTTCAAGCCGTACCCCGCCAACCACTTCACCCACGCGGCCGTGGATGCGGGTGTCGCCCTGCGTGAGCGCGGCGTCGGTCCGCGCGACGTGGTGCGGCTCGAGCTGGGCGTGCCCGGAGCCGCCCTCCGGACCATCGGCCAGCCGATCGACGTCAAGCGGGCGCCCGAGACCGGCTACCAGGCCCAGTTCAGTGGCCCCTACGCCCTCGTTGCCGGTCTCCTCGGGGGTGGCGGGCTCGCGGTCGCACTCACGGACTACACCGACGAGCTGGCCCAGGACCCGCTGCGTCGTTCCCTCATGGCGAAGGTGGACGTCGTGGAGGACGACCGCTGCAACCAGGTCTTCCCCCACCAGTTCCCCGCCGTGGTGCGGGCCCAGCTGGCCGACGGCACGACCCAGGTGGTCGAGGTGATGGTCAACCGCGGCGGTCCGCAGCACCCCCTCAGCGACGACGAGCTGGCCATCAAGTTCCGCGACAACGTGGACCCCTACCTGGCTGACCCGTCCGCTGCCGAAGCCCAGCTGCGCCGCATGCGCACGCTGCCGTCGATCACCGAGCTGTTGGTGCTCTTCGCGCCCGTCCCCGCACCGGTTGCCTGACAGCCAGCTGCGCCCCCTACCGCAATCTCGACAGGAGACAATCAACCATGGATCTGCTCATCAAGAACGTCCGCGTGGTCACCCCGGAGAACGAGGAGCCGCGTGATGCCGACATCGCCGTGACCGATGGTCGGATCACGGAGGTCGCGCCCGGGCTCGAGCCGCTCAGCGGCACCGAGGTCGTCGACGGCCACGGCCGGCTCGCCTTCCCCGGCGTGGTCGACGCCCACCAGCACTGGGGCATCTACAACCCCCTCGCCGAGGATGCCGCGACCGAGTCGATGGCCGCCGCCCAGGGAGGTGTCACCAGCGGGATCACCTACATGCGCACCGGTGAGTACTACCTGAACAAGGGTGGCGAGTATGCCGAGTTCTTCCCGGAGGTGCTGTCCCTGACCGAGGGGCGCTCCTACGTCGACTACGCCTTCCACCTCGCGCCGATGATGCGCCGGCACATCGAGGAGATCCCCTCGCTCGTGCGTGACCACGGTGTCACGTCCTTCAAGGTCTTCATGTTCTACGGCGGCCACGGGCTGCACGGTCGCTCAGCCGACCAGAACTCGTTCCTGATGATCCCCGAGGACGAGCGGTACGACTACGCCCACTTCGAGTTCGTCATGCGGGGTATCCAGAAGGCGCGGGAGGAGTTCCCCGAGCTGGCCGACGAGATCTCGCTGTCGATGCACTGTGAGACCGCCGAGATCATGACCGCCTACACGAAGCTGGTCGAGGAGGCGGGCGAGCTCTCCGGGCTCGAGGCCTACCACGAGAGCCGCCCGCCGCACTCCGAGGGGCTCGCCATCAGCATCGCCTCCTACCTGGCCCACGAGACCGGCCTCCCGACGATCAACCTCCTCCACCTGTCGTCGGCCAAGGCGATGGACGCGGCCGTGCGGATGTCGCAGGCCTTCCCGCACATCGACTTCCGCCGCGAGGTGACCATCGGGCACCTACTCGCCGACATCCACACGGCCAACGGCAACGGCGCGAAGGTGAACCCGCCGATCCGTCCGCGCGCCGACGTGGAGGCGCTGTGGGAGCACCTGCTCGCCGGCGACGTCGACTGGGTCGTCTCCGACCATGCCTGCTGCAAGGAGGAGACCAAGTTCGGGTCGGACCCCGAGGACGTCTTCGTCGCCAAGTCGGGCTTCGGAGGCACGGAGTACCTGCTCCCGGGCCTGGTCACCGAGGGCACCAAGCGGGGTCTCTCGATGAACCGGATCGCCGAGCTGCTCGCGTCCAACCCGGCCAAGCGCTTCGGTCTGCGGACCAAGGGTGTGCTCGCGGTGGGCTACGACGCCGACATCGCGCTCGTGGATCCGGACGCGTCGTGGACGGTCCGTGCCGAGGACTCCGCCTCGACGCAGGAGTACACGCCGTTCGAGGGGTTCTCGATGACGGCTCGCGTCACCGACACCTTCCTGCGCGGCAAGCAGATCCTGGCAGAGGGCACCGTGGTCGGCGAGCCGACCGGGCAGTACCTCTCCCGGCCGACCGGTCGTGGCTGACCTCTCCCCGGAGCTGGCGGCTCCTCCGGCACGGACCTACCTGTACGTGCCGGGGGATCGGCCAGCCCTCTTCCCTAAGGCGGTCGGCAGCGGCACCGACGCCGTCATCCTCGACCTGGAGGACGGCGTCGGGGTCGCGGGCAAGGACGCCGCGCACGAGGCCGTCGCGCAGTTCGAGCGCGCGCCGGGGGTGCAGTGGTGGGTGCGCGTCGACCCGGTCCGGCTCGCTGACGGGGTGTTGTGCGCGGTCCGACCCGGCACCACCGGCGTCTTCCTCCCCGGAGCCGAGCTGGCGCTGCTGGACCGCCTGGAGGTCCTGCTCGCCGAGGCCGAGGCAGCCGCAGGGCTCGAACCGCTGAAGGTCGTGCCCCTTCTCGAGACACCCCGAGGTGTCGCTCAGGTCCGTGACCTGGCGGCGGTCGGACGGGTGCACCGTCTCGCGGTGGGAGAAGCCGACATGGCCGCCGCGCTCGGCCTCAGGCCGTCGGCGGACCGACGCGAGCTGTGGCCGATCCGCTCAGAGGTGGTCCTGGCCTCGGCGCTGTGCGGGCTGGCAGCGCCAGTGGGTCCCGTGCAGGTGGACCTGACCGACACCGACCTGCTGAGAGAGTCCACGGAGCAGCTCGTGCGGCAGGGGTACAACGCCCGGACCCTGATCCACCCCAGTCAGGTGGAGGTCGTCCACGGTGCACTCGCACCGTCCGACGACGAGCTTGCCGCAGCACGGGACGTGGTCGCCACCTTCGAGGCGGCCCACGTCAACGGGTCGGGTGTCGCGGTCGATTCGAGCGGTCGTATGGTTGACCTCGCCGTCGTCAGAAGCGCTCGCGCCCTCCTTGGGCGTGCCTGAGGACTGTGACGATCGTGTCTGGACACCCCTGGCGTGCGAGCGCCGGCTGACGCATCCGGGCTAGGCGACGCACTGTTCCCACGGTTTCGCTGCGTTCGTCCGCGGGCCGCCCTCCGGGCACGTATGCCGTGTGGTCACCGCCGCGTCCGACTGGCTGAACTCAGCGCCGTTCCGCCATGACTTGTTGGCCGCAGGTCGTCAGGGGACTGTCGGACCTTGGGTGCCGTGGTCTCATCGGACGGCCTCGGGGACGGGTTCGGAGACCTCGGGCTGCGGGAGCGTGCGAATCCGGATCCGCGGACGGTGCTGGGACTCGTAGATCACCTGGACATTCTCCCGCCGGGTCAACCGGATGGACACCGCCACCAGCGTCAGACCGATGGCGACCGTGCCGATGCCGACCGTCCAGCGGGCGCCGGCGACGTCGCCGATCCAGCCGATGAGTGGCGCACCGAGCGGGGTGCCACCCATGAAGATCGCCATGTAGAGCGCCATCACGCGACCGCGCATTGCCGGGTCGACGCTGAGCTGGACCATCGCGTTGGCCGTCGTCATGGCGGTCATGGCGGTCAGCCCGACAGGAATCAGGGCCAGCGCGAACAGCGGGTAGGTCGGAGCCATTGCGGCCAGCCCGCTCGAGACGGAGAAGCCCATCAGTGCCATCAGCAGGATCCGTAGCCGCGGCTTGGCCCGCCGAGCCGCTAGGAGGGCGGCGGTGAGCGACCCGATTGCCATGATCGAGCCGAGGAGACCGTACTCCTGCGGCCCTTTGCCGAACTCCTTGGTGGCCATCAGCGCCGTGGTGATCTGGAAGTTCCCGAAGGTTCCGAGCACGAACACGAGCGCCATGACGAGCTGGAGGTCGGGGCGGCCACGGACGTACGCGACGCCCTCGCGGATGGCGCCCTTGCCGCGGGCGAGCGCCGGGGCGGGTCGCAGGTCGCTCGTGCGCATCGCTGCGATGGCGAGTAGCACCGCGACAAAGGTCAGGGTGTTGAGCATCAGGGTCCAGCCGGTGCCGAACGCCGCGATGGTCAGGCCCGCAACCCCGGGACCGATCAGCCGCGCGGCGTTGAACGAGGCGCTGTTGAGGGACACCGCGTTGGCGAGATTGTCGCGAGGTACCATCTCGGAGACGAAGGTCTGGCGGGCCGGGATGTCGACGGCCGTGGCGACGCCGGTGAAGAACGCCATCCCGTAGACCATCCAGAGTTGGGCGGTTCCGCTGATGACGACCAGGCCGAGGGCCAGCGACGACAGCGCGAGGGAGGTCTGGGTGACCGCCAGGATCCGTCGCTTGGGGTAGCGGTCGGCGATCATGCCTGCCCAAGGCGCGAGCAGCGGGAACGGCAGGAACTGAAGCCCGGTCACGATGCCCAGCGCAGTCGAGGACTGGTCGGTCAGCTCGGTCAAGACCAACCAGTCCTGCGCGACCCGGCCCATCCAGGCGCCGATGTTGGAGATGAGCGCGCCCGCTGCGTAGACGCGGTAGTTGCGGATGTCGAGTGAGGAGAACGTCGGGCTCACTCGCTGGCCACCCGGGTGAGGATGGCCGCGGCCTGCTGCAGGATGACCTGCTCCTCGGGCGTGAGGTGGTTGACTCGCACGGACATCCATGCGTCGCGCTTGCGACGGATGTCCTTGAGCAGGGTGACCGCGTCGCTGGTCAATGACAGGATCACCTGACGGCGGTCGGCGGGGTCGTCGGCGCGTTCGACGAGCCCACGCTCCACGAGGGCGCCCACGGTGCGGGTCATGCTCGGGCCGCTCACCTTCTCGATCTCCGCGAGCTCACTCGGCGTGCGCGGCGCGTCCTTGAGACGGCACAGCACTGAGAACTGGTGCGGCGCAACAACATGCGTGCTCTCGAACCGCACTCGTCGGGAGATGCGCATGCAGGCCAGGCGAAGCTCGCCGGCAAGACTCGAGATCGCGGACGGAGAGAGCCCGCCGTCAGCGACACGGCGTGAATGTGCCGGCTGCTGCAGGGTCATCGTATCCTTCTGCTCGGGAGATACTTAGCATAACTTATTAGCTGTGCTAAATAAATTGTCGGGCCCAGTCCATGAGACGTTCGGGCTCCACGCACAGGTTTGCCCCGCCGCACACTGGTGTGCCACGCCAGCCCTCATGGGGCCACTAGGCATGCTGGTCACAGATTCTGTTCCGCCCGGTCGGCCGCTGCGTCTCACGCTCAGCCGACCGGTGGCACCGAGGGACCTTCCACCAACAAAGCCGCAGGTCAGCGTGGTGCTGACCTGCGGCTTTTCGTTGTGGCCAGGGGCGGGGTCGACCGCGGAGCCTCCGATCTTCAGGCAGAGGCGAACGAGCAGGTCAATGATTCATTCCGACGTGTGCCGCCGACTCGCATCCCTCTCCTCCGCCGCCGTTCAGCACGTATGAACCCGCATTGGCTCGACCCCGACGACTCGGCCACTCCCGGCCGTGGCCTTCTCTCGCTCAGACGTTCTCTTGACGTCGAGATGTCGTGCAACATCTCGTGCCACATCTCTTGACCAATCGGGTCTCTGGCGACCGTTTACGGTCTATGAGCCTCCGTCCGAAGGTGCCGAGCCAAGAACAAAGCCGCAGGTCACAGGGCTGCGACCTGCGGCTGGACGGTTGGCCAGGGCGGGCTCGAATGGCCGACCTTCCGATTCTCGGTCGGAGTGTGGGTGACCCGATGGTGCCCCGCCATCCGGTGGCATTCCCGGACACGTTTCCGCAGGTCAGGGGCGCTTTTGCAAGATGATTGTGGTGGCCAGGGGCGGGGTCGAACCGCCGACCTTCCGATTTTCAGACAGACGCATGTGCGCAGGTCAGAGAGCACTTTTCGGTGTCCGTGCTGTATCCTGTGCAACTTCCCTCTTCAAGACCCGCCCGCGGTGTACGCACTTGCCACGCTGCCGGAGGCAGAGCCTCGACTCCCATTCTACTGTGCCGTCTCGGTCCTTCCGGGTGGGTCACTCCTTGACCTCGGCGATGACGGCACCGTTGGTCACGGCCTGCCCGATCTCGGCCAGCAGTCGGCGAGTTCCGGCGCGATCACCCCAGCGTGGTGGTGAACCTCTCGGTCCTGAACTCCGAGCAGGTGGTCGAGCAGGTCCGCTCCGGGCAGCATGACCTGGGGTTCATCGAGACCACCCAAGCGGTCCGGGACCTGCACACCGCCAGTCTGCGAAGTGATGAGCTGCTCGTGGTCGTGGCTCCGGGCCACCCGTGGACAGGTCGCAGGAAGCCGGTGCCGGCGGCTGAGCTGGCGAGTACCCCGCTCG